>PLWW01000109.1 GCA_003153125.1 Candidatus Dormiibacterota bacterium
CGGCGCGCGAGGCGCGCCGAGGGGTAGGGGTGAGCATGGTCGGATTCACTCCGACCGTGCGAGGGGCGGGGATCTGCGCCGCCCCTATCAGACAGGGCGAGGCAAAGCCGAGCCGGCGCGCGAGGCGCGCCGAGGGGTAGGGGTGAGCATGGTCGGATTCACTCCGACCGTGCGAGGGGCGGGATCTGCCCCGCCCCTATGAAAGGAAAAGACCGGGGGGCGAACCCCCCGGCCTTTCAGGAAGGGAATGAGTTTCCTTTGAAGGGCAACAATGATCGCCGCCCACAATCTAGCGAGTGGCGCATGGAAATGCAGTAAACGTCTGGGTAAGTTTTGTAAAGGAACGTCAAGTATAGGGCGGCCCTGCCCCCGGATGCCGGCACTCACCCGGCCGGCCCTTGCGTATGCTCGGCACCGTTGCCCAAGGCCTCCCGCCACCCGATCCTGTACGACGTCGAGCGCTGGCGCAGGTACCGCGTCTGGCTGCTTCTGCCGGCGGCCGCGTTCACCGTGACCGCGGTGCTTCTCGGCACCCTCCAGCCCGCCTCGGGAGGGGCCTTCGGCTATTCGCTGGTGGCCGCCTGCCTCGCCGCCATCGCCTCCTCGCTGTGGATCCGGCAGCGCTTCACGTACCTGTGCCGCAAGGACGACCAGCTGGTCATCCGCACCATGGCGACCACGCGCCGCCTCAGTGCTGGGGACATCGATCGGCCGCGGCTGATCCGCCTGAGCGCGGTGTACGGCCGCCCCGACCGGCGCCGCAAGCTGCCCCGCCCCGTCGATCGCTGGCTGGCTGCTGACGCAATCTCCATCAAACTGCGCGACAGCGTCGACGTGCGCGCCCTGCGCCGCATCGTCGGCCCGCGGTGCATCGTCGACGGCAGCCTGGTGGTGCCTCTGGCGGACGCCCCCGGCCTGCTGGCCGAGGTGACCACCTTCGTCTGTCCCCCCAAACAGGCCATCGCCGCAAGCGGACGACGCAGAGGCCGGCGACGGTGAGGCCGTGGCGGCTGCGAGGCGGGACGCGCCGACCCGCGCGGGCGCCACGCTCTGAGCGCGACGACGGATCCGAACCCCTCGTCCGCGCCGGGCTGCGCGGCTTCCTGGCGCTGGAGCGCCGCGACGTGGTGGCCGTCGTGGCCCTGGTGCTGCTCGCCCTCTTCCTCCGTGTCGCCAGCCCCATCTTCCCGGACTTCCTCAGTGGGAACGGAGGGATCGGCTTCGCTGGCATGGGAGCGGCGACATCCCTCAACAGCCCACCCGCCGAGTGCACTCCGCCCGGTGGTGGCGTGCCGGTGGGGGCGCCGGGCAAGGACGCCAACGGCACCCCGGTGAACCACGTCGACGTCAAGGAGTGTGGCTTCATCTTCGACGAGGTCTATTTCCCGGTCGACGCGGCCAAGGACCTCCGCCAGCCGGCCGAGTCGTACTTCGACCCCGAACCACCGCTGGCCAAGCTGCTGATGGCACCCCCCATTGCCATCATGGGATTCAGCACCTGGTCGTGGCGGGTCAGCACGGCAATCTTCGGCAGCCTCCTGGTCGGGCTGATGTACCTGGTGGCCCTGCGCCTGCGTCGCGACCGCTGGTTCGCCACCGCCGCCGCGCTGTTCATCTGCATCGACGGCCTCGCCTTCGTGGAGTCGCGCACCGGCGTCATCGACATCATCGCCATCTTCTTCGTGGCCCTGTTCTATTACGTCTTCCTGCTCCACTGGCAGGCCAGGACGCGGCGGCAGTGGCGGGCCACGCTGTACGTCATGGCGGCCGTGGGCGGCCTCGCCTTCGCAGCCAAGCTCACCGCCCTCGCCCCGCTCGCCATCGCCGCCGCGCTGATCGCCATGCGGGCCGTGTCACCGTGGCTGGCGGCGCTGGTCCCGGCGGTGCGGCGCATCGCCGGCCCCGGTCGCCACGAGGTGGTGATGTGGCGTGCCGCCGCCGGACGGTTCGCCATCGTGCACTACACGCTCGCCGTGCTGATCGGCGGCGCGGTGTTCAGTGCGTCGTTCTCGCGTTACCTGACCATCGAGCACGACGACGTCTACCACTTCACCGCCTGCAACCTCAAGACGATCGGCCTCACCGGCACCGCTGACACGCTCAAGGTGCCCACCATGAAGATCGGATCCGCGACGGTTCCCAACCCGGTGCTGGCGATCCGCGACATCGCCGACATCATGGCGGCGGGCATCCAGTACCACGAGCAGGAATGCCACTCGCACCCGTACGCGTCGCGCTGGTACACGTGGCCGGTGATGTACCACCCGGTGCTCTTCTACTACGTGCAGACAAACTCCGCCACACCCGACAACCCCAACGTGTCCTCGATCACAGACATGGGCAACCCGGCACTGTGGTGGCTGGCGATTCCCGCGCTGCTGGCGTGCATCTGGCGGCTCAGCCGCGGGCCGCCGTGGTGGCGGCTGCTCGTGTCCGTGGTGGGCCTGGCCTCGTTGTCGATCATGATCATCACGTTCCACGCGGCTCAGCAGCCGGACGCCGTCACCGTCCGCGTGACCCCGGGCACCCTCTTCACCATCGGCTTCATCGGCGTGATCGTCTTCGCGGGCCTGGTGACGGTCAGCGCGGTGATCTCGCGCCGCTTCGTGCCCGCCTTCATCGTGCTCGGCTACCTGACGTCGTGGATGCTGTGGGTGGTCGGCAACGAGCGGCGCGTGCTGTTCTTCTACCACGCGCTCGGCATGCTCCTGTTTGCGGCGCTGGCGCTTGCGTACGTGCTCGCCGGCCTGCGCAACACGGTCGTGCGCGTTGGCTCGCGGCGCATCGCGCTGGCCCCAGTGGCCTGGGCGGCGACGCTTCTCGTCGTTGCCGGGTTCGTCTTCTTCTACCCGGTGTGGACGGCGATGCCCATGCCCAACACGGACCACCAGATGCGCCTGTGGGTTGACGCCTGGTGACCTCCGTGTGGCTCGCGGCAGCAGCGCTGCTGCTCGTCGCGGGCACCGCGGCAGCGGGATCGCTGCCCCAGGTCGACCTGCGCGTCGAGGAGCGTGTGCTCATCGGCCTGGTGGTGACCGTGCTTCTCGGGGCCGCGGTGACCTACCTCCTGGCGCTGATCGCCGGGCTCAGCGTCGCCACCGTGCTCGGCGGCAGCCTGCTCACGGCGGGCGCCTTCGGGGCGCTGTCGTGGTCGCGACGCGGGGCTGTGGCGGCAACGTGGCGCGACGGCTGGGCGGCGCTCATGGCCCCCGCGGCGCTGCGCCACCGCGTCAGGGTGGCCTCGACCGCGGCGGTGTCGATCCTGCTCTTCGCGGCGCTCTTCGCGCACACGCTCAAGACCGATTCCCTCGGCAACATCAACGCCGGCTTCGAGACAGTGTGGGCCGACTGGTCGCAGCACCTCAGCACGGCCAGCAGTTTTGCCGTGGCCCACAACGTTCCCGCGCAGAACCCGCTGTTCAGCGGACAGGACCTTCGCTACCCATACCTGCCCGACTTCCAGTCGGCGACGCTGATGATCCTCGGCGCCTCACCGGCGGTTGCCCTTGCCCTGCCGGGCGTCGTTCTCTCGGTGTGCATCGTGCTGCTCATCGCCGCCCTCGCCGCCCGGCTCGGGGCGGGCTGGGGAGCCGGCGTGCTCACCGCCGCCATCTGTCTCGTGGGAGGTGGCCTGGGGTTCACGGGGATCCTTGCGGACTCCTGCCTGCACCACGGCTTCAGTGCCGCGCAGTGCACGTGGTCCGGCCTGGCGGCGCACCCCGGCGACATCCCGGCCATCGTCGCCGGCACCCTCCACGATCTGCCCGGCCTCATCGCCGCCCAGCCGCGCGCCTACGACGGACTGCTCACGTCATCGGCGATGCAACCACTGCCCAACCAGCAGTGGTACACGCCGCTGTTCGCATGGTGGCTGCCGCAGAGAAGCATCCTCTACGGTTTCTCCGGCGCCCTGGTGGTGCTGATCCTGGTGATCGGCGCCGCGCGCAGCACACGCCGCGGATGGGAGAGCTTTGCGCTCGCCGGCGTGGTCCTCGGGCTGATGCCGCTCATCCACATCCACACCCTCATCGCCATGGCCATCGTGTGTGCGGTGCTGGCCGTCCGCTGGCGACATCGGGGCTGGCTGGTGACGCTCGCGGTCACGGCGGCGATCGCGGGGCCGCGCCTGGCGACACTGATCGCCGGCCCGCACGGAGCCGTGGTCGACGGCAACGTGTTTCCCACCATCGAGCCCGGCTGGATGTACCTCACCTCGGCTCCGCCCCGGGCGGCGCTGTCGGCGGTGTCGCTGGTGGGTGGGGTCGGCGGGCTGCTGCGAGCGCTGCTCACGCCGCAGTACTGGACCTTCTGGATCGAAAACACCGGGGTTGCGGTGCCGCTGTGCGTCGTGGTGGCCGCCGCCGCTGCCGGCGCCGCACTGCCCGGCCGAGCGGGGGCAGCGGCACGACGGGTGACAGCGCTGTTTCCACGCGACGTGCTCCACGTCGGCCTCGCCTTCGTGGCCGTCTTCGCGGTTGCCAACGTGGTTGTCTTCCAGTCCTGGGACTGGGACAACACCAAGCTCCTTGCCTACTGGTACCTGGGGGCCGCGCTCCTGATCAGCACCCTGGTGGTGCGCTGGTGGCGGCGCTGGTGGCGAGGTGTCGCGGCCGCGGCCATCGCGTCCACGGTGCTCCTCACCGGGATCCTCGTCCTGCTCCGGTTTCTTCCCTGGACACCCGCCGGCGATGCCATCGGGGGGCCCTACACCGCGGCCACCGTGGCGGACGCGACACTGGCCGCGCAGGTGGCGTCCGTCACCCCGGCGAACGCGGTCTTCCTCACCGAGGGCAAGCCCAACGACCCCGTGCTGACGCTCGCCGGCCGCACCGCGGTGATGGGCTACTACGGCTGGCTGTGGAGCTACGGGACCGATTTCGGCTCGCGTCCGCAGGATGTGCGCACCATGCTCGAAGGCTGCCCGACGCTGTCCCGCGCCGCCTGCCCCGTCTTCGGCCTGCTGCGCACCTACCGCGTCGACTACGTCGAGATCGACAACCGCCTCGGCGACGCCGGCATCCTCGACTCCAGGGTGGGCGTGTCCTGGTGGTCGTCACAGGGTTTCCCTGTGGTGGCGCGCAGTGACCACATCACCGTCTACGACGTGCGCGCCGGGTGACCAGCGCGGCCGTGCCGCCCGCGAGGTGGCGCGAAGGATGGGGGGCGGTCCTGCCCGCGTTCGCGACGGCCAAGGCGTTCACCCTGGTCGCCGTGGTGCTCGCGGTCGAGCACGGCACCGCGTCGGTGACGTGGGCGTCGCTGCGTGACGCCTTCACCCATTGGGACGCCATCTCCTACCTCGACATCGCCGGCCACGGGTATCCGCCCCGGCTCGACTACCACGACGCCTTCCTGCCCGGGTACCCGTTGCTCGTCAAGGCGGCGTCGCTGCTGACGCGCGACCTGGTCTCCGCGGGCGTGCTGGTCAGCGCGCTCGCGGAGCTGGCCGCTCTCCTCTTCATCCACGAGTTGGTGAGCCGCGAGCGCGACGGCCGGGCGGCGAAGTTCGCGGTGTGGGCCGTCGCCCTGGCGCCGCTGGGGTACTTCTTCAGCGGTGTGTACACCGAGAGCGCCTTCATCGCCGGGACAGCGCTCAGCCTGCTGCTCGTGCGAGCCGGGAACATGCGTGGCGCTAGCCTCGCGGCCGCCTTCGCCGTGGCCATGCGGCTGACCGGCATCGTGCTGCTCCCGGTCATCGCCATCGAGATGGCCAGGCAGGGAAGGGTGCGCTCCGACGCGCGCTGGCTGGCGCTGGTCCCGCTGCCGCTGCTGCTCTTCGCTGCCTACATGTCTGTGCGCAGCGGCGACGTTCTCGCTCTTGCGCACGCCGAGTCGCTGCCGTCGTTCGGCGAGGCGCCGGCGTGGCCGTGGGACGGGCTGCGGGCGACGTGGGCGACGGCCGCGACCGCCACGGACCCCACCAACCACTCGATATTCATCCGAGAAACCGTCGCCGGGCTGCTCGGCTTCGCCGTGGTGGCGGTGGCGTGGATCGACGCCAGGTTCCCCCGCTCGATGGCCCTGTACTGCACTCTGGTATGGCTCATGGCTGTGTCGCTCACCTTCTGGCGCTCGGTGCCTCGGTACGATCTGGCGCTCTTCCCCGCCATCATCGTGGTCGCCGACGTCACGGCCCGCACCCCCGCGGTGCGGCCTCTGCTGGTGGCCGCCGCCGCGGCACTGTTGGGGTGGGGCGCGTTCATGTTTGCGCAGGGGCAGTGGATCGGATGATCGTCGACGCCCACGTCCACATCCTGCCCGACCGGGTCCGCGACAACCTTGCTCTCGTGGCCTCGACCGAGCCCTGGTTCGCGGCATGTCATGCCCGCGGCGAGCGCGTGGCCTCGGCTGAATCGCTGCTGGCCGCCATGGACGACAACGGCGTCGACCGCGCCGTCTGTTTCACCTGGCCCTTCACCGACCCGGCACTGTGCGCCGAGGCCAACGACTGGATGGCCGGCGTGGTGCGTCGCCACCCCGGACGTCTGACCGGCTTCGGGGTCATCCAGCCGCTCGACGGGGGCGCCGCGCGTGAGGTACAACGCTGCGCTGCCATGGGACTGGCAGGCATCGGGGAGATGAACGCCGACGCCCAGGGGTGGGGGCTGCTCGACGGCACCGCCGACTCCGCGATCGCGGCGTCCGTCGATGCCGGTCTGGCCTGGACACTTCACTGCAGCGAGCCGGTCGGCCGTGAGTACCCGGGCAGAGGTACGGTCACACCCGAACGCCTCATGGAATTCGCGCGCCGCCACCCCGACCTGACCCTCGTCTGCGCGCACCTGGGCGGCGGACTGCCCCTCTACGCGCACATCCCCGAGGTGCGCAGCGCGTGCCAGGGACTGCACTTCGACACCGCAGCCCAGCCGTTCGTGTACGACGCCTCCGTCTACGCCGCGCTCGTCGCCGGCATCGGCGCTGACCGCATCCTCCTGGGCAGCGATCACCCGCTCCTCGACGTCCCACGCTACCTGCGCGCCCTCGACGACGCGGGGATCGACGGCCCCGAACGGGCGCTGATCACAGGTGGCAACGCGCAGCGACTCCTCGGCCTCTGAGCCGGGTCGCCACCTCGCCGCCCATGTCACGGACCCGTGTCCGGAACGTGGGCCGGTTCGTCGCCGTCGCTCAGCAGACTCACTGACGGCGGGGTGTCCGGCTCCCGCCAGCCGGACGCTTCGCTACTCCCTTCGGGGCGCGCGTCTGCCTGGCGCCAGCGGGCACACTTGGGCCGGTGTTCACAGCAGAGACGCTCGAGATCGCCATGGTCTCGTTCGAAGGACCCGACCAGTACAGCCAGGCCGGGGGACTCGGCGTGCGTGCCAAGGAGATGTGCCGGGCCTTCGCCGCCGCCGGTTTCCGCACCACGCTGTATTTCGTCGGCGACCCCGGCAAGACTGCGGTCGAGGTGGTCGACGGCGTCCAGCTGGTGCGGATGTGTCAGTCGGTGAGCAGGGTCCATGCCGCCGGGGTGTACGACGGCGAGCGGATCAAGATCGAGAGGATGAAGCACGAGCTGCTGCCGCTGTTGCTGGAGCGGTCGCTGCGACCTGCCGTGGCCGCCGGCCGGGTGCTGACGGTCCTGTGCGAGGAGTGGCAGACAGTCGAGTTCGTGGAACTCCTCGACCGCGACCTCCGCCATCGCGGCATCCGCGATCGCTGCGTGATCCTCTGGAACGCCAACAACCACTTCGGCTTCCACGACATCGACTGGCGCGCGCTTGAACGCGCGGCGACGGTGACCACCGTGAGCCGCTACATGAAGCACCTCATGTGGCCTTACGGCGTCAACCCCATGGTCATCCCCAACGGCATCCCCCTCGAGTCGCTGGAGCCGGTGGACGCGGGGGCCGCGTCCCTGATCCGCAGGTCCGCGCATACGCCCTGCCTCACGTTCAAGATCGGCCGCTTCAGCCCCGACAAGCGCTGGCACCAGAGCCTCGACGCGATCGCCGAATTGCGCGCCGGCGGGTTGCCGGCGCGCCTGCTGATGCGCGGCGGCATGGAGCACTTCGGCCAGGCCGTGCTCGGCCACGCCCGCCTGCTCGGCCTCGACGTGGTCGACTGGGCCGAGCCCGTCGACCGCCCTGATGACGTCGCTCGCGCGCTGGCTGCGACCGGCACCGCGGCCGTCGTCAACCTGCGCCGTTTCCTGCCGGAGTCCGTGCTGCCGGCGATCTCCGCCGCGTCCGCCGCGGTTCTTGCCAATTCCGGCCACGAGCCGTTCGGGCTGGTCGGGCTCGAGGCGATGGCGGCCGGCGGGGTCGCGGTGGTCGGCGCCACGGGCGAGGAGTACGCGCGCCCCTACGGCAACGCCATCGTCATGGAGACGGCCGACGGCGGCGAGCTGGCGAGCGCGCTTGCGGGGATCGTGGAGCGGCCCGACCTGTCCCGGCGGTTGCGCCGCGCTGCGCGCCGCGACGCCGCCGACTTCGCGTGGCCCAAGATCGTCGACGGCTTCCTGGAGAGGCTGCGCTACGTCGCGGGGCGGCAGCACGTGGCCGGGTGAACCGATGGACATGAAGGGGACGACGGCACTGATCGAGGTTCGCGACATCGACGGGGCTGCGACCAAGGACCTGCGCCGGCGCGTCCTACGCAACCACATCCCCGGGCTGCCTGCAGACGCTCCCAGCGACGACTTCCCGGACACGTGGCACCTCGGCGCCTTCCGCGACGGGCACCTCCTCGGCGTGGTCACCGGCTTTTCGGAGGAGGCACCGGGCCACCCCGGCGTGCGCGCCCAGCGATTCCGGTTCATGGCGGTGGAGCCGTCGGCGCAGGGCAGCGGCGTGGGCAGTACCCTCATCCGGCAGGTGATCGAACGCGCCCGCTCCGGGGGGGACCGGCTCCTCTGGGCCAACGGCCGTGACACGGCCCTCGACTTCTACACCGGGCTGGGCTTCGAGGCGGTCGGCGAGATGTTCACCGACCCGTTGTCCCTGCTGCCTCACCACGTCGTGCTTCTGCGTCTGTGACCCGCTGTCGTTCGAGGGCGGCCTCAGCGGATATCCTGCGCTCGTGGACGAGCGCCGACTGACCGCGTTGGCGGGTGAGCTGGGCCTCACGGTCGACGAGTTGCGTGAGCTTGAGCCCCAACTCGCGCCCGGCGTGGCGGCGGCGGTCATGGGTGGGCTGATCCGCTTCGAGGACGCGCTCTTCGAGCTCTCCCAGTGAGCACGCCGCTGAGCACCGCGGACCTGCGCTTCATCAACAGGATCGCGGCACGACGATTCGCCGGCGGCGAGCCCGGTGCCGTCGACGAGGCCGCCCTCGCGGCCGGGCTCGCGGCGGCGGCCGAGGGTCCTCCCTTCGCTCGCGCCGCGGCCCTCGCCGCCACCCTGCTGCAGCGCCGCGCCTTCGCCAGCGCTCCGCTGCCGACAGCCCTTCTCGCCGTGCACTGTGCCCTCGCTCTCGAGGGTTTCAGCCTGATCGCGCCGCAGGGGGTCACAGCCGGGATGATCCGCGGACTCGCGGACGGCGGGAGCGCGGCCACGCTGGCGCGGTGGCTGGAGGATCGCGCCGTTCCCGCCGCGTCCGGCTGATGCCCCCGCCCCCGCTCGGCGTGGCGGTGGTGTGGCACATGCACCAGCCGTGGTATCGAGACGACGTTGCCGGGCAGTTCGTGCTGCCCTGGGTGCGCCGCCGCGCCACCAAGGACTACCTGCACATGCTACAGGTGCTGGAGCGCCACCCCGAGGTGCGCGTGACCATGAACTTTGTGCCCTCGCTGCTCCGCCAGCTGGAGCTGTACGCGGGAGGCGACTTCTCCGACTCCGACCGCGAGCTGTGCCTGCGTCCCGCCGACGAGCTCACTGCCGCCGAGCGCGACTTCCTCGTGGCCGGGGCCAAGCACGCCGACTACGGCAGGCGCGTCGGACTGCTGACGCCGTATATCGAGCTCGTCAACCGCCTCCCTGTCGGCGACACCTCGGCGGTGAGCACGGGCGACATCCGCGACCTGCAGTTCTGGACCCTGCTCGCCTGGATCGACCCCGACCACATCCGCGCCGACCCGGAGCTGCACGCCCTTGCGCAGCGCGGCCGCGACTTCACGGAGGACGGCAAACGGCTTGTCGACGCGCGCCAGCTGGCGCTCCTGCGCCGGGTCATCCCCGCGTATCGCGCCGCCGTCGCGTCCGGGAGGGTGGAGCCGATGACGACGCCGTACCACCATCCCATCCTGCCGCTGCTCATCGATGCCGCCAGCGCGCGCGTGGCCACGCCCGACATCGACCTCCCCCAGAAGCCCATGCGCGACCCGGCCGCCGCCGAGGAGCATGTGCGCCGAGGCCTCGAGGAGTTCGCCCGGATCTGCGGGATCAAGGCCCACGGAATGTGGCCGGCGGAGTGCGCCGTGTCGCCGGCCGCCGCGGCGCTGATGCACAGCTGCGGCGTCGGTTTCGCCGTCAGCGACGAGGGCGTCCTGGCCCGCACCCTGGGGCGCGAGTCGATGCGCGGCGCCGTGGAGTTGTACCGCCCCTACCTCGACGCCTCCGGCCTGCGCATGGTGTTTCGCGACTCGCAGCTCAGCAACCTGATCGGGTTCACGTACCAGGGAATGGCCGCGGCCGAGGCCGCCGCTGACCTGCTGCGAAGGCTCGAGGAGCTGGCCGGCGCGCAGGTCGAGGGCGAGCCGGCGCAACTGGTCACCATCGCCCTCGATGGGGAGAACTTCAAGGACTTCTACGAGGAGAACGCCACCCCGTTCCTCGACGCGTTCTATGCGGGGCTGGCCGCGAGCCCCAGCCTGCAGAGCACCCACATCGGTCCGTTCCTCGACGCCAACCCGGAGTCCATGGAGGCGCTGCCGGCGCTCTGGACCGGGTCGTGGATCGACGCCAACCTGCGCACCTGGATCGGTGAGGCGGCGCACACCCGCGCATGGACGCTGCTCGGCGAGACTCACGACGCCCTGGAGCGCGCCGGCGGCGTCGCGGAGCACCAGCTGGCCCACGACGAACTGCTCATCGCCCAGGCGTCGGACTGGTTCTGGTGGTTCGGCGAGCACCACGACTCGGGCAGCGACGCCGCCTGGGACGCTCTCTTCCGAACCCACCTCCGCAACGCCTACAAGCTGGCCGGCCTGGCGCCGCCTCCTCAGGTGTCCGAGCCGGTCATCGACGGCCTCGCCATCGGCTCGGATTGCGCGCCCCTGCGCGCCATCAACCCCGCCCAGGACGGCGCCGACGAGTGGCGCAGTGCGGGCATCGCCGAGGTCGGCGCCGCGTTTGGGGCGATGCGTCCACCCGCCAGCAGCGTCTCGCGCATCTTCTACGGCGCCGGCGGCGGCCGCCTCCACTTGCGCTTCGGGGATCTCATGCCGCGGTTCGATCGAGCCATCGTCGAAGCGGGCAGCGCCGGCCGGCTCGTGGTCGAGCGTCCGGTGCGCAACCTCTCGGTGGCGTTGCCTCCGGGTCCCGTCGACTTCACGGTGACCCTCGACGAGTCGGCCCGCGGCGCGGAGCGGGTTCCCGCGGTGGGCACCCTGCGCGTGCAGTCGCCCGCCGATAGTGTGGCGCGGCCGCTGCGCGTGCTCCTCGTGGCCGCGGAGTGTGCCCCGCTGGCGACGGCGGGGGAACTTGCCGGCGTGGTCGCCGACACAGCGGCTGACGCCGCCGCGCTCGGTCACGACGTCGTCGTGGTCATCCCATTGCATCGCGGCGCCCCGGCCGGCGAGTCACCGGGGGTGCGCATCGCCCGGCTGCGCGCCACCGTCTCGGGGCGCAGCACGACGTCCCGGCTGGTGCAGGGCGCCCTGCCTGGCACAGGGGTCCCGGTGCTGAGCGTCGACGCTGCGGCGTACTTCGACCGCGACTCCATCTACGGGTCGCTCGACGACGGCGAACGCTACCTCGCGTTCTGCGCGCTGGTCAACGCGATGCTCGAGAGCACGGCCTTCGCGCCCGACATCGTCCACGGCTTCGAATGGCAGACGGCGGCGCTGGTGGCGGCGGTCGCAGGTGGGCCCGACGCGCCGGCCACAGTGTTCAGCGCGGGCGAGTTCTCGTCCGGCTACCGGATCGACGCCGCCGAGGTCGCCGGCACCGGCGTGGCACGCTCGGGGATGGGGGAGATCGACCTCCTCGACCTCGGCCGCCAGGCGGCCACGGTTGTTGAGACGACACCGCGCCGGGGCACGCTCGCCGCCCTCTACGACGCGGCGCTCGGCGGCGACTGACACTCCGCCGGACGCCGCTCCTCCGCGCCAATCGACGAGCCTATGATGGGCGTGACAATGAACTCGTCAGGCCCGGGCTCCGTGATGAAAGCGGTGGTCATGGCCGGCGGTGAGGGCTCGCGACTCCGTCCCCTCACCAGTCAGCATCCCAAGCCCCTCGTCCCCGTTGCCGGCACCCCGGTCATCGAGCACATCCTCCGGCTTCTCCGCGTCCACGGCATCACCAAGGTGATCGTCACGCTCCAGTACCTGGGAGCGGAGATCCGCAACCGCCTCGGCGACGGCTCAGATCTCGACATGGAGATCGAATACGTCGTCGAGGACCGTCCCCTGGGCACCGCCGGGAGCGTCCGCAACGCCGCCCACCTGCTCGAGGACACCTTCCTCGTGATCAGCGGCGACTCGCTCACCGACATCGACCTCACCGCGGTGATCGAGGAGCACCGCCGTCGCGGCAGCCACGCCAGCATCGTGCTCAAGAGCGTTCCCAACCCGCTCGAGTACGGCGTCGTGGTCACGCAGCCGGACGGACGGGTGAGCCGGTTCCTGGAGAAGCCGTCGTGGGGGGAGGTGTTCAGCGACCACGCCAACACCGGCATCTACGTGATCGAGCCCACAGTTCTCAGGCACATCAAGCCCGGCACATCAGTCGATTGGGCGCAGGACGTGTTCCCGCAGATGCTGCGCCGTCGTGAACCGCTGTTCGGCATCGTCGCCGAGGGCTACTGGTGCGACATCGGTTCGATCCAGTCGTACATGCAGGCCAACTGGGATGCCCTTGAAGGGCACGTGCAATGCCACATCCCGGGGCGGCGTGAGGGCAACGTATGGATCGGCGAGGGCGTGGAGTTCGGCATCGGCGTGCAACTCGAGGGGCCGGCGTACATCGGCGACGAGGTCAAGCTCAAGGCTGGGGCGTTCATCAACGGCCACGCCGTCATCGACAGGTACTCGATCGTCGACGACAACGCCAAGGTGTCGAACACAGTGATCTGGCCGCACTCCTACATCGGCGAGAACTGTCGGCTTCGCCAGAGCATCGTCTGCCGCAACGTCACCATCAAGAACGGGAGCCTCCTCGAGGAGAACTCGGTGATCGGCGACGACTGCGTCATCGGTCGCGGATCGCGGGTGCGCTCCGGCGTGAAGATCTGGCCTCACAAGGAGGTCGAGCCGGGCTCGACAGTGAACGAGTCGGTGATCTGGGCTGGGGAATGGCGGCGCGGCCTGTTCTCGTCCTACGGCATGGGCGGCCTCATCAACGTCGAGCTCACCCCCGAGTTCTGTGCACGGCTCGGGGCCGCGTTTGCCGCTACTCTGCCGCGCAACTCCACCGTCGCCGTGGCCCGCGACCACGCGCGCAGCTCGCGGATGATCAAACGGGCGATCGTGTCCGGGGTGATCAGCGCCGGGGCGCAGGTGCGCGACCTCAACGAGGTGCCCGTGCCGCTGACGCAGTTCGCCCTGCGCGAGGACGACTGCCATGCGGGCGTTCACGTGCTCGTCTCACCTCTCGACCAGCGCAGCGCCGACATCCGCTTCTTCGACACTGACGGCCTGCAGATCGACAAGCGAGCCGAGCGCAAGTTCGAGAACCTGTTCTTTCGCGAGGACTTCCGTCGCGCCGCGTTCTACGAGATGGGCGACATCGTGCGCGTCGACTCCCACGACGAATACGTCCGCCACCTCCTCGCCAGCGTTGACGCCGCGGCCATCGGGGCCGCCCACTTCCGTGTGCTCATCGACTACGACTACAGCCAGGCCTCCACCGTGCTCCCCGGCATCCTCAACGACCTCGGCGTCGTGGCCATCCCGCTCAACGCCGGGCTCAACGAGAGGCCCCGCAACCGCACCGTGCCAGAGGAGACGGCCCTGATCAGCCACACAGTGCGCGCTGACGTCGGCTGCATGATCAGCCCCACCGGCGAGCGCATCACGTTCATCGATGACGAGGGCACCGTGCTCAGCCCATACGAGACCTTCGGTGTGCTCATCGGCTGGTGGATGCGTTCGCACCCCGGCACCGTGATGGCGCCGGCCACGACCCCGCAGTGGATCGTGTCGCATGTCGAGACGTCCGGCGGATCCTTCACCGCCACCCCGGGTGAGGCGTCAGCGGTCCTGCGCGCCTCGGCGGCCCCCGGCGTCTGTCTCGCGGCGGACGGCGAGGGCGGGTTCATCTGGCCGTCGTTCTTCGGCGCGTTCGACGCCATGTACACGCTGGTGAAGCTGCTGGAGATGCGTGCCGTCTTCGGGGCGAAGCTCAGCGACGTGCGCCGCCGGCTTCCCGTGTCCACATACATCACCGCGACCGAGTTCTGCCCCTGGGAGGCCAAGGGCAGGGTGATGCGACGCCTCCTCGAAGAGCACGAGGGCCGCGAGCTCGACCTCGTCGACGGGCTCAAGGTGTTCGTCGAGGGTGGCTTCGTGCTGGTGCGCCCCGACCCCGACGAGCCGTCCTACCACGTCGTCGCCAGCGTCGACGACGAGGCGACGGGCAGGCAGCTCGTGGACGAGTACCTCGAGCGCGTCCGCGTCGCCCAGGGCGGCAACCGACATGAGGCGCAGGTGCGCGAGGCGGCAACGGCTGAGGAGCCACCAGTCCTCGCCTGAGCGTGCTCAGGCGGCGATGTCGGCCTCTGGGTCGCCGGGCAGCCGGCGCACCCAGTGCGGCGCCCACCAGTTGGCGCGGCCGAGCAGGCGCATCAGGGCCGGGACCACGAGCGCTCGCACGAGGGTGGCGTCGACCAGGACCGCGACCGCCATGCCGATGCCCAGCGACTTGATGGTGACCACGCGCGCCAAGCCGAAGGCGATGAAGACGGTGATCATGATCGCCGCCGCCCCGGTGACCAGGCGACCGCTGCGCTCCAGGCCCTCGGCGACGGCGGCGCGGTTGTCGTGCGTGCGCCGCCACGCCTCCTGCATGCGCGTGAGCAGGAACACCTCGTAGTCCATGGAGAGGCCGAACACAACGCAGAAGAGGAGCACCGGCAGGGTGGGGTCGATGGGCTCAGCAGTGATGTTGAGCTGGCCCGAGAGATGGCCGTCCTGGAAGAACCAGACCATGGCCCCGAACGCCGCGCTCAGGGAGAGCAGGTTCATCAGCACCGCCTTGACGGGAAGGATGACTGAGCGCAGCAGCAGGAAGAGCACGAGCATGGTGGTGAGCACCACGATGCCGATGGCCAGCGGCGTCCGCCCCACCACGTAGTTGACGAAATCGATGTCGTACGCGGTGTCGCCGGTGACCAGCGTGGTGGCGCCGGCGACCTGGCCCTGGGCGCGGATGGTTCGCACCAGCGCGTGAGCCGCGTCGCTGGCCGGCAGCGACGGCGTGACCGCGTCGAGCACGGCGATGCTGTGCCCCACCGAGCGGGTCACCTGGTCGCGCGCGGCCGCCGGGAGCGAGCCTGTGCCGCCGCCGTAGAGCTGCTGGTATTGGGCGACGGAGAACTGCGGGTTGATGTCGACGTAGCTGCGCACTGAGGCAACACCCGGCGTCGCGCTGAGACGGTGACTCACCGCAGCCGCGATGGCCACGTTGGTCGGCGCGAGAGGCGAGCCGTCGGAGAAGTTCAGCACCACCTGGATCAGGTTGGCTCCCTGGCTGGGGAAGTCGGCGGCGAGCAGCTCCGCGCCCCGCCGTGCGTCGGCGTCCGGCGGCAGCTGGGTCACATCGGTGTTGGCCAGGTGCAGGTGCAGAAACGGAGACCCCGCCGCAAGCAGCACGGCAACGGTTGGCACCAGCACGAGCACGGGTCGGCGCATGACCGCGATGGCGATGCGGTGCCACATGCCCTGGCCGAATGGGCGCGGTCGAAGGATGGGCACTGACAGCCGGTTGATCCGGGTGCCCAGGACCGAGAGAAGGGCGGGGAGGAAGGTCAGCGCGAGGAGCACCGAGATGGCCACCACCATGGCGCCACAGATCCCCATCGACACCAGGAACGTGCCCCGGTAAAAGAGCATCGCCGACAGCCCGATGGCCACCGTGAGGCCACTGAAGGCGATGGCGCGCCCGGCTGTGCCCATGGCGATGGCCACAGCGTCCGGCACGGTGCGGCCGCGGCCGAGTTCCTCGCGGAACCGGCTAACAATGAACAGCGAGTAGTCGATGGCGATGCCGAGGCCGATCAGGGTGACGATGTTGAGCGCATAGGTGGAGACGTCGGTGATGTGCGCAAGCAGCAGCGCCGAGCCGACGCCGCCGGTGACGGCGATCAGCCCGATGGCCAGGCACACCACGGCGCCGACCCCGGTGCCGAACACGATGAGCAGTAGAACCAGCGCCACCACCGACGACCCGATCTCAGCCTTCTGGAGGTCCGCCGCGAGCAGGCTGTCGAAGTCGTACGCCACGGCGACGTCGCCGGTTGCGCTGACAGTCATCTGAGACGGTGGGTCGACCTCGGCGCGCAGCTCGCCGAACTGCTTGCGCGCCGCCGTGAAGTCGATGTTCAGGGAGACGACCGCCATCACCATGTGCCCGTTGCTCGACACCAGCTGTGGCGCCAGCGCTGCGGGCGCGTTGTACGGCGTCTCGATGGCGACGACGCGGCGGTCGGCGGCAAGCGGCGCGGTGGTGCGGGCCACCTCCTGCTGGAAGACTGCCTCCGTGGAGGTGCGCGTGGTGTCGGCGAGGATGAGCGTGAAGGTGACTGCCCCGGTGGGCAGCTGTTGCGACATCAGCGTGAAGGCGCGCCCCGACTCGACGTCGAGGCTGTTGTCGTTCTGGGGCTCGCCGCCGGTGGCGATGGCCACGATCGACAGGACGAAGGCGACCAGCGAGAGTCCGATCACGAGGCGACGGTGCGCATGGACGAAGCGGCCCCACCGTTGCACGGGGCGAGTATATCGGCGCCTCCGCGCCTGCCCTGCGGCGGCGAGGCCGGCCGGCGGGGCCCGGCAATGCGCGGGCGACGGCCGACTATGATCGGCCACGCGATGGCAGACGCTCCAGACGACGCCGGCGCGGCACCGGGCCCGGGCGCTCCCGGGTACCTGCGTCATGTGTGCCACGAGTTGCGCCAGCCACTGGTGGTGGCGGCGGGCTACGTCTCCATGCTGGACGAGGGGTCCTTCGGGGAGCTGGCGCCGGAGGTGCACGACATCCTCCGCACCGTCGCGGAGAGGCTGGACGCGGCCAACGCGATCATCGACGACCTCGCCGCCGGCGCCAACTCGGCGGCGGCCGCCCCCGGTCAGACCTGAGCGGCTGCCAGCTCCCGGTCCACGACCTCGGCCAGCGCCGCGATGAAGGGGGCGCTGGCGTTGGGCATGTCGATGCGGTGGAAATCAAGGCCGGCGTCGCGTGCCTGCTCGGCGGCGGCGACGTCGATGTCGTAGAGGATCTCCAGGTGGTCGGCGACGAACTGCACCGGCACCACCAGCACGTCGGTGTTGCCGGCCCCGGCCAGGGTCGCCAGGACCTCGGTGAGGTCGGGCTTGAGCCACTCCTCTGGGGTGTGCCCGGCACTCTGGAAGGCAAACGTCCATTGACCAGGGAGGAGGCCAGCCCTGGCAGCAACGGCCGTGATCGTCTCGTCGATCTGGACCATGTAGCCGGGGTCGCGATCCACAACGGGCCGGGGCAGGCTGTGCGCCGTGAACACCACGGCGAGCCTGCCGTGGCCGGCGAGGCGCCCCAGCGCCTCCTCGACACGCTCGCCGAGCGAGGCCACCCATGATGGCGTCGTGTGCCAGGCGCCCGCGACGCGCACCGGCGCGCCGTCTGCGACAGCCGCGTCCAGCGCCGCCTGGTACGCGGTGAAGATCAGCGGCGAGTACTGCGGAGCGAGGACGATTGCGATCACCTCGGTCACGCCTGCGTCGGTGAGGTCCCGCAGAGCGCCGGCGATGCGCGGCTCCGAGTGGAGCATGCCGGCGGCGACCTTCGCCGGCCGGTCACCGACGCGCCCGTTGAGGAGCTGCTCCAGGCCGGCCGCCTGGGCCACGGTGATGTCGATGAGCGGCGAGCGGCCGATGACATCGAAGCGCCGTCGGAACTCCGCGATCAGCTCTGCCGAGGCCTCGCGGCCGCCGCGGACGCTGCGCAGGTAGGCGGGGACGTCGGCCGAGGTGACGGCGGAGCCGAAGGTCATGAGCAGGACGCCAAGAGGTGCGCGCGGGGACGGGTCGGACCAGCGCAGATTCACACCCCCACCGCGGTGCGCTCGTGGACCAGGTCGACGAGCCGGCGCAGGGTGTCGCTGGGGGTGTCGGCGAGCACGCCGTGGCCGAGGTTGAAGATGTGCCCCGGACGCCCGCCGGCTTCGGCGAGGACGCGGCCGGCCTCGCGCTCGACGACCTCCCAGGGGGCGAGGCAGATGGTGGGGTCGAGGTTGCCCTGGATGGCGAGGTCGCCGATCCGCGACCAGGCGCGGTCCAGCGGAAGGCGCCAGTCGACGGACACCGCGGAGGAGCCGGCGCCGGCCATCGCCTCGAGCATGTGGGCGGTCGAGGTGGCGAAATGGATGGTGGGGACCGTCCCGGCGACGCCACTGAAGATGCGTCGCACGTAGGGGAGGACGTACTCCGAGTACTCGCGGGCGCCGAGCGCCCCCACCCAGGAATCGAAGAGTTGCACGGCCTGGACCCCCGCCTTCACCTGCGCCCTGAGGTAGCGGATGGTGACCTCGGTGAGCGTTTCCATCAGCTCGTGCCACAGCGCCGGCTGTCCGTACATGAGCGCCTTGCTACGCGCGAAATCCTTGGTGGGGCGGCCCTCGATGAGGTAGGACGCCACCGTGAACGGCGCCCCCGCGAAGCCGAGGACGGCGGTGCGCCCATCGAGGTCGCGGCGGATCAGCCTGATGGCATCAAAGAGGTCGGGCGTGGCCTCCTCGGGCTCGACGATGCGCAGGGCCCGCACCGACGCCGAGTCGCGCAAGGGCGCATGGATGATCGGGCCGATGCCGGGGTCGATGGAGAAGGGAACCCCCATGCCGAAGAGGGGCAGCATGATGTCCGCATAGAGGACGGCGGCGTCGACGCCGAACTCGTCGACCGGCATCAGGGTCACCTGCGCGCACAGCTCGGGGGTGCGCGTGATGGTGAGGATGTCGTACGTCTCGCGCAGTTCGCGATAGGCGGCGAGGCAGCGTCCCGCCTGGCGCATGAACCACACCGGGGTGCGGTCGACCGGCTCCTTGCGGACCGCCGCGAGGAAGCGGGTGGCGCCGGTCATGGCGACCGGGGGGGCGGGGACCGTGGTCATCGTTCGAGCGTAACGGACGGTGGCAGCGGGCCGGCCGCGGGCTACGTCGCGGGGTCGGGGCCGGGCTCGGCCGCGTGGAGAGCGCCGGACTCGCCGGCGTGGAGCGGGTCGACGAGGTCGACTAGGGCGTGGGCCAGCCCACTTCGCGTCGCCTCGGCCTCCACCGCGGCGGCCACGGCAGGAGCGACCGCGCGGTTGAACACCGACGGTACGATGTACTCGGGGTGGAGGTCGTCGCCGACCGTGGCTGCGATGGCGCGCGCCGCGGCCAGCTTCATGGAGTCGGTGATCTGGCGGGCGCCGCTGTCGAGCAGGCCGCGGAAGAAGCCGGGGAAGCAGAGCACGTTGTTGATCTGGTTGGGGTAATCGCTGCGGCCGGTGGCGATGACCGCCGCCACGCCCTCGATCGCCTCCGGTTGCACCTCCGGCTCGGGGTTGGCCAGGGCGAAGACGATGGGTTGCCGCGCCATCGTGTTCACCAGTTCGGCGTCGAGGAGGCCCGACCTGCTCGTGCCGATGAAGGCGTCGGCTCCGGCCAGAGCTTGGGCCAGACCGCCACGGATGCCGCGTTTGTTGGTGTGGGCCGCGTACCAGATGTGTGAGTCGCTGAGCCCGGCGAGGTCCTCGCTGATGATGCCCTCGCGGTCGACGCCGATGACGTCGCCGACCCCCGCCGTGAGCAGCAGCTTGCTCACCGCCGTTCCCGCCGCGCCGACGCCGAGGCAGACGACGCGAGCGTCCTCGATGCGCTTGCCGACCACCTTCAGGGCGTTGACCAGCGCCGCCATCACCACCACCGCGGTGCCGTGCTGGTCGTCATGGAAGACGGGGATGTCGAGCCGCTCCGAGAGGCGGCGCTCGATCTCGAAGCAGCGCGGTCCCGAGATGTCCTCGAGGTTGATGCCACCGAACGTCGGGGCGATGTTGGCCACGGTGGCCACGATGGCGTCGACGTCCTGGGTGGCCAGGCAGATGGGGAAGGCGTCGACCTTGCCGAACTCCTTGAAGAGCATGGCCTTTCCCTCCATCACGGGGAGGGCGGCCTCGGGGCCGATGTTGCCGAGACCGAGCACCGCGCTGCCGTCGGTGACGATGGCCACGCAGTTGCGCTTGATGGTGAGATTGCGAGCACGGGAGTGGTCGGCGGCGATGGCCAGGCTGATGCGCGCGACGCCGGGCGTGTACACCATGGACAGGTCTTCGCGGGTGCGGATGGGGGTACGCGCCACCACCTCGATCTTGCCCCCGAGGTGGGCAAGGAAGGTGCGGTCCGAGTACTCGAGCACCTCCACGCCGGGCAGGCCCTGCATCAGCTTCACGAGCTGGTAGGCGTGGTCCTCGTTGGCGGCGAGCACGGTGACGTCGCGGACGATGGCACCGCGGTCGACGCGCACGATGTCGAGGCTGCGGATGTCGCCGCCGAGCTCTCCGATCGCCGAGGTGAGCTGGCCGAGCATCCCCGGGCGGTTGATGATGCTGCAGCGCGCCGTGAGCGCGAAACTGGCGGAAGGGTGCTGGATCATCCCGGCGCCGCCAGGGCGCGGAGCACGTCGTCGCCATAGCGCGTCAGCTTCGCCGGGCCGATGCCGGGCACGCCGACGAGTGCCTGCGTGTCCGGCGGGTTGCGACGTGCCAGCTCGCGCAGGGTGCGGTCGCCGAAGACCACGTAGGCGGGCACGCCTTCCTCGGCGGAGGTGAGGCGACGCCAGGTGCGCAGGCGTTCGAATCGCTCGCCCGCATCACTGTCGAGGTGCTCATCCGTGGCGACGGCTGATCCCGCGCGCTGCGCCGTGCCGATCACCTCGACGTCGACCTCGATGTGGTCGCTGCCGTCCAGGACCGCCCGCCCGTGCGGGGTCAGCGCCAGCACCGGACGCTCGCCGCTGCTGCGCCGCAGGCAGCCCTCCTCGACGAGCGTGGCGAGCAGGTCGCGCACGGTGTCTGCGCTCCAGGAGCGGAGGACGCCGAAGGAGTCGATGTCGCGCACCCATCGGCGCTGCCGCGTCCAGGTGTCATCGGCGCCACGCAGCAGGGCGGTGAGCCGCGAGGCGCCGAGGTGGCCGTCGAAGCGCGCCACGCAGGCGAGCGCGGCCGTGACCTCCGCATCAGTCACGGTGGTGCGCGCCCGCGGAGGGGAGAGGCAGTTGTCGCAGGAGGCGCAGGTGCGCGGCGCTCCCTCCTCGCCGAAGTAGTCGGCGATGCGCGCGTGACGGCACTCGCCGCTACGCGCGTAGTCCATCACCTGGTGGAGGCGAGCGTACGCGTGGTCACGAAGCAGCGACTGTGCGTCGAAGTCGACCGGAGCCCCCTGAAGGCGGGTCACGTCGCCGCCGTCGCGGAGCGCTCCGGCGCGGCGGAGGAGATCGAGCGCGGCACGTACGACGTGGCGTTCGCGGCCGGGAAGGCGGCGTTCCCAGTCGTCGATGTCCCAGCGGCCGTCGCGGACCACCTCGCGGTAGACGTCGCGCACCGCGTCGCGTTCCGGGTAGGCCTGCTCGATGAAGAAGGCCTGGAGGTCGCGGTCGGCGGGACTGTAGAGCAGGGTGCAGTCGGCCCGCTGACCGTCACGACCTGCGCGTCCAGCCTCCTGGTAGTACTGCTCGATGCTGCCCGGGAAATCGAGGTGGACCACGTTGCGGATGTCGGGCAGGTCGATGCCCATCCCGAAGGCAGAGGTGGCCGCGATGACGGCGATGTCCCCTTTGATGAAGCCACCGTGCACCTGCTGGCGCACCTCGGCGTTGAGGTCACCATGGTAGGCCGCCGCGCGGAAGCCCTGGTCACGGAGCAGCTCGGCCATCTCCTCGGTGGCGCGCACGCGGCCGCAGTAGACGATGGCGCGTCCGGGCAGGGTGCGCAGCGCTTCGAGCAGCGCGGCTCGCTTCTGCTGCTGGCCGCGGGTGCGCACCACCGTCAGGCGCAGCTCGGGGCGCACGAAACCGGTGACACGCACCTCGGGACGACGCATGCCCAGGGAGCTGACGATGTCGTCGCGCACCTGCGGCGTGGCGGTGGCGGTGAAGGCGCCGATGGGGGGACGGCCGCAGAGGTCGGCCGCGTCGCGGAGGCGGCGGTAGTCGGGGCGGAAGTCGTGTCCCCAACTGGAGATGCAGTGGGCCTCGTCGATGGCCAGCCGGCCCACGCGCAGGCGGCTCAGCGCTGACATGAAGCTGGGCACGGCGAAGCGCTCCGGGGTGACATAGAGGAAGCGCAGGGTGCCGTCGGCGGCCGCGCCGAGCGCTGCGTCCTGGGTGGCGCGGTCAACCTGGGAGTGGAGGGAAGCCGCGGCCACCCCCAGGGAGTGCAGACGGGCGACCTGGTCGTTCATCAGCGCGATCAGAGGGGACACGACGAGGGTCAGGTTGGCGGCGGCGATGCCGGGCACCCAGTAGCCGATGCTCTTGCCCGAGCCCGTGGGGGCCACCAGGAGCAGGTCGCGCCCGGCCTCGGCGGCGGCGACGATCTCACCCTGGCCGGGGCGGAACGCCGCCAGGCCGAAAACGTCATGGAGGACCGCCTCGGCGGCGTCGCTGGGCGCGGCCACCACGCTCACGCCGTCACCGGCGCTGAGGGTGCGTGCGCCTTCATCGCAGGGGAGGGTAGCAGGCAGGCTGGGACCGTTCGCGGACAGGCGTTCAGTCCACTCCGATGTCGAATGCGGCCGCTTCGTCGCCGCGTCCGTAGGAGCGGATGGCCACGTGCGTGTTGGTGCGGGTGATCCCCGGCAGCGTGGTGATCCGCTCGGTGACCAGGGTGGCCAGGGCGTCGAGGTCGGCGACGCGCACGATGGCCACGAAGTCGGCGGAACCGGTGGTCGTGTACACCTCGGACACCCCGTCGGTATCCGCCAGGCCGCGGGCCACGTCGTGGATGTGCCCCGGCTCGCAGAGCACGAGGAGGAAGGCGGTGACCATCGCTCGAGCCTAGCAGGCGGCGGACGGCGTGGCGACGGCCGGCCGGGCGCCACGGGCGGCCACGCGGGGGGTCGATTTGCGCCACAGTACCCCCGGATCGAGAATCCCCGCCTCTGTGTGCCATTTCGGTCAAGGAGACAGGCAGATGAAGAGCACGATGCAGGCCAGCCAGCTGACCATCACCTCGCTGATGCTGCGCGGGTCCCAGCTGTTCGCCACCAACGAGGTGATCACCTGGCAGGGCGACGGCGCCCGTCACTCCACCTACGCGCAGGTCGCCGAACGGGCCGCGCGGCTGGCCAATGTCCTGCACGACCTCGGGGTGGGGGAGGGCGACCGTGTCGGCACCCTGTGCTGGAACAACCAGGAGCACCTCGAGTGCTACCTCGCCATCCCGTGCATGGGGGCGGTGCTGCACACGCTCAACCTGCGGCTTGCCCCCAAACAGCTGGCGCACATCGTCAACGACGCGCAGGACAGCGTCGTCATCGTCGACGGATCGCTGGTGCCGTTGCTGGCGGCCATCCGCGAGCACTGCCCCACCGTCCGGCACGTCATCGTGGTGGGCAGGGGAGACACGTCGAACCTCGGCGAACATCTCGACTACGACGAGGCGGTCGCAGCCGCGTCCACCGTGTACGACTGGCCGGAGATCGACGAATTGTCCGGAGCGGCGATGTGCTACACGACCGGGACGACCGGCGATCCCAAGGGCGTGGTGTACAGCCATCGGTCCATCTGGCTGCACTGCTTTGCGATCTGGGGATCGTTCCGTCTCGACGAGTCGGAGCGGCTGCTGACGATCGTGCCGATGTTCCACGTCAACGCATGGGGTATTCCCTACGTGGCCTGGATGCTGGGGTGCACGATGCTTCTCCCCGACAGGTTCCTCCAGCCCCAGGCACTGTGCGACTTCGTGCAGGCCGAACGGCCCACGTTCACCAGTGGCGTGCCGACCATCTTCACAGGGATGCTGCAGTGGGCCGAGGCGACCCATGCCGACCTGTCGTCCCTCAAGCGCGCCATCTGCGGCGGCTCCGCAGTGCCGCGGGCTCTGATCGAGGCCTTCCGCGACAAGCTCAACATCGAGCTGATTCAGGCGTGGGGGATGACCGAGACCAGTCCCATGGGTTGCATCGCCTACCCGCCGCCCGGCCTGTCCGAGGAGGACGAGATGGTGTTCCGCAGCAAGACGGGGCGCGCGGTTCCCGGCGTGGAGCTGCGCATCGTCGGCGAGGATGGCGGCGTGCTCGACTGGGACGGTCAGTCGGTGGGTGAGTTGGAGGCGCGCGGGCCCTGGATCACCGCCTCGTACTACGGGGTGGAGGCGCCGGAGCGGTTCCACGACGGCTGGCTGCGCACCGGGGATGTCGGCGTGATGGACTCGCGCGGTTACCTGACCATCACCGACCGGTCCAAGGACGTCATCAAGTCCGGTGGGGAATGGATTTCGTCGGTGGAGTTGGAGAACCTTCTCGCCGCGCACCCCTCCGTTGCCGAGGCGGTGGTGGTGGGCGTGACGGACGCGTTGTGGCAGGAGCGCCCCCTTGCCGCCGTGGTGCTCAAGCCCGGGGCATCAGCGGATCCCGCCGACCTGCGCAGCTTTCTCGACGGCAAGGTGGCCCGCTTCTGGTTGCCGGAGCGCTGGGTGTTTCTCGCCGAGCTGCCCAAGACCAGCGTCGGCAAGCAGGACAAGAAGGTGATCCGCCAGCTTTACGCGGACGGAAAACTCGAGGTGACAGAGGTGGGCAAAGCCGTGCGCTGAGGGCTGGAGCGAGCCCTTGTCGGTGCCACGGAATCGCCTCGTCGCGGCGCTACACTCAGCGACCGATGCGGGAGTAACTCAATGGTAGAGTGCAACCTTCCCAAGGTTGAAGTTGCGGGTTCGAGCCCCGTCTCCCGCTGTGCCGCCCTTCGGGTGGCCGCCATGCACTGATCCGCTCGGCGCAGCCTTCGCGCCTGCTGTCAGCCAGACCAGAGAGTGCCGCACGGCCGCGGCGATCACGCTACGCTGGCGCGCGGTGTTCAACGCGAGCATCGCTGTGTCGCTGCATACCCCGCGACGATGCGGTGGCGCGGCGTAGGTGTCGCGTGGTGTGGTCACGTCATCGAGTGTGGGTGCTGCCCTGGGCGGTCCCCATCACGTCTCGGTGACGGGGATGACCGCATGAGGCTCGGCTCTGCTTTCGACAATGAGACGGCTCACCACTGTCATAGTCAAACCTGTAAGGCCCAAGCCTGTAAGGGATCACCCTGCTAATATGCCCTCGTGGCCTCAACCCGGGTTCCCAACCCCTTCCACTTCGGCGCCCCAGCCGAGGACGTGCACTTCACCGATCGCCTCGACCAGCTCGCCCGGCTGAAGGCGGTCATGCTCAATGGCCAGAACCTCATCCTCATCGCGCCACGCCGCTACGGGAAGACATCACTCCTGCTTGCCGCGGAGAGGGAGGTGCGGAAGGCAGGCGGCCGAACCGGCAGGGTCAGCCTCATCAAGTGCGCCAGCGAGAAGGACGTCGCCGAAGCACTGATGAAGGGCGTCATCGACGGCCCCCTCGGCTGGCTGCGCGGGCGCGTCGAGGAGTTGATCCTGCGCATCTCCCGCCTCCGCATCCGGCCGACGGCGACGTTCAGCGACAGCGGGACGCTGGAAAGCCTCTCGTTCGGTCGCGACATCGCCGGGGTGAACTGGCGTGAGGTCATCGTCGACGTGATCCGCATCCTCAACGACGCCGCCCAGCACGAGCGCACGGAGCCGGTCTCGTTGATCCTCGACGAGTTCCAGAAGGCGTACGAGATCAGCCCGCTGCTCGCGGACGTGTTCAAGGATCTCGTGGATGAGATGCCACGGGTGAGCCTGGTCTTCGCCGGCAGCAAGCGCCACCTGATGGAGGCGATGGTGTCTGACCCCGAGCGCGGAGCCCTCTACAACGTCGGCTCCAAGATGTACCTCGGCAAGATCGCACTCGAGGACTTCGTGGCCTACCTGGAACGCCAGGCGGCGGTCGGCGGCAAGGCGATGGCGGGCGGGGTCGCGGCACGGATCTACCAGGCGGCGGCCGGGATCCCCAACGACGTTCAGCTGCTGGCTTTCTGGTCGTTCGAGTCAGCCCCGGGATCGAGCATCGATGACGCGGCGGTCGAACATGCCGTCCGCGCCGCGGTCGGGGATCAGCGGGAGGAGTTCGAGGAGGTGTTCGGCAAACTCTCGCTGACCCAGCAACGGCTCCTCAAGCACATCGCGGCCAACCACACCACGGCCGTCACCGGGTCGGTTGTGCAGGCGGCGATCGGGGTGAGTCACACCTCGGCGCGCGCGGCCGCAGAGGTGCTCGAACGCGCTCAGCTGATCCAGTCGCAGGACAGCGCCTGGATCGTGTCCAGCGGGCTGTTGCGCGAGTGGCTGTCCGACGCCTACGACTGAGTCAGTGGCGCAGGCGGGTCTGATCGATGTCGGCATGGCTCAGGCCGAAGTAATGCGCCACCTCGTGGAGCACCGTGTCGTGCACCTGCTCAACGAGTTCGTCATAGCTCGCGCACCAGTGCTCGATGTTGCCCTGGAGCAGCACGATTCTCTTCGGGTACGTGTAGGCGCTGAACACCGAGTCCTCGCTGCCCTCGTAGAAGCCGAGCACGTGCTCGTCGATGTCGTTGGCGCGGTCATGGACGGTCGCCCCCGGCTGGATGGTGATCAGCAGGTTGTCCGCGTCCATCCGCTCGCGCAGCGGCGCGGGGACCCGGTCGAGCGCAGCAGCGGCGATGTGCTCGAATTCCTCCGACGAGACGTGGTACGGCACCGCCCGAGCATGCCACGCCGGACGACTCGGGGAGCGAGCTGAACTACAGCTAGCCCGCGCTGTCGTCGCGCGGACCGTTCCAGCGACCGGTGTACCAGGCCTCCCCACAGCGATTGCCCCGATCCCTGCCAGAAGACCAGCTGGGTGGAGCCGTCCGCCGTCACCGCACCATCCAGGGGCGGTTCAGGCCTCGGTCAGGCCTCGCTCTCCGTCTGCGGCTCGGTCGCCGTCCCGGCCGGGGTGGCCTTGGCAAACCGCAGAGCAGCTGAGTTGATGCAGTAGCGCTGACCGGTCGGCACCGGACCGTCGCCGAACACGTGGCCGAGGTGCCCGCCGCAGCGCGCACACCGCACCTCGGTGCGCGGCACGATCATCTTGAAATCGCGGTGCTCCTCGATGGTCGCCGGGTCAACGGGCGCGTAGAAACTTGGCCAGCCGCTGCCGGAGTCGTACTTCGCGTTGGAGTCGAACAGCGCCGCGCCGCAGCCCGCGCAGAGGTACTGGCCCGCGGCTTTCACATGAACATACTGGCCGGTGCCGGCGCGTTCGGTGGCGCCGCGACGGAGGACGGCGTACCGCTCGGGTGTGAGCAGCTCACGCCACTCCTGGTCGGACTTGGACACCTTGTCGGGCACGGGACAACGGTAGCCGATCCCCCCTGACACAGGCTCCGGAATGCGCCTCAGACGCCCGAGCCGGTCCACTCCGGACGGCGCCACGGCTCGGCGGCGAACGATGTCCGCACCGCGTCACGGATGGCAGCGTCAGCGATGATGTCGGCGCCGGTGAGGGCCAGCGCCGCCGCACCGCGCAGCATCACGTCGTGCGCGTGCTCGGTCGCCGCTGCCTCGCGGAACTCGTGGGTGTGGCAGGACACTCCCTCGTGGATGATCGCCACCTCCGGGTGGATGGTGGGGCACGCGTAGGAGACGTCGCCGACGTCGGTGGACCCGACCCGGGCCCACGGCGCGGAGACCTCCGGGGCCAGGCCCACCTCCTCGAGATGGAGGTGGCCGCGCTCCGCAAGAACCCTGTTGGAGCGGAGGTCCTTGTAGGTGTTCTCCTGCACCAGCTCCAGCGAGCAGCCCGTCGCGGCTGCGGCGGCCTCAAAGATGGCCCGGAAGTGGACGTTCATCTCGTCGAGGTAGGCGGCCTCCCGGGCCCTTGTGAGGAATTCGCCACTGGTGCGCTCCGGGATGATGTTCGGGGCCGTGCCCCCCTCGGCGATGAAACCATGGACGCGGGTACCGTCCAGCAACCGCTGGCGCCACATCGCGATCCCGGTGTAGGCATGCACGAAGGCATCGAGCGCGTTCAACCCCTTGTCGGGGTCGCCGGCGGCGTGGGCCGCGCGGCCGGTGAACGCCCAGCGCCAGTGCGTGCAGGCGAGGGCCCACATGACCGACATGGTGCGGTCGGCGGGGTGGAGGATGAGGGCGGCATCGCAGTCGTCGAACACACCGTCGGCGACGAGTGGGATCTTGCCCCCGCCGCCCTCCTCGGCCGGGCTCCCCACCACTCGCACCTGGCCCTGGATGCCAGCCTCGCGAAGAGCGCGCAACAGCGCGATCCCAGCGGCGGCGGACGCGGTGCCGATGAGGTTGTGGCCGCAGGCGTGGCCCATGCCGCGGAGGGCGTCGTACTCGCACACGAAGGCCACGCGCGGACCACCTTCACCGCTGGCCGCGTCGGCGATGAACGCGGTTGCCATTCCGGACACATCGCGCCGCACCTCGAAGCCGTTGGAGATGAGGAGTCCACAGAGCGTGGCGCAGGCGCGGGTCTCCTCGAACGCCGTCTCCGGGTGCGAGTGGATGTCAAGCGAGACGTGACGAAGGTCGAGGCGTTGCTCGTTGAGCACTGCCTGCACGCGGGCGGCGATCGAATCGGTGGCGATCGACATGTGATGACCTCCTCGGAACCGCGGCATTGTGGCAGGACATACCAGATGACCTGACGCCAACAACCCGTCGGTGCTGGTCGCGCTCTCAGCTCGCAGGGTAGCGCTGTGCGCCACGGCGCAGCGCATCGGCGACGTGCTCTCGTAACGATGGCGGCGCGATGACCTCGACGGAGCCGCCCCAACCCAGTACCCACGAGCGCATCTCCACCTCGCTGGCGACGGCGATGCGCGCCTCGATGTCGCCGGCCTCGAGGTCGGTGATGGCGGCACCACGATGCCACAGTGCCTCGCGCGCACGCTCCGCGATGGCCGCGTCGAAGCGGAGCACCACGTCGTCCTGGCCGAGCGCCTGCCAGATTCCCCACGACCCGCTGACGATGGCGTCGATGTCGAAGTCCTCGGGGACGGTGAACGTGCCGGCCAGGAGGCGCGCCTCGCGGACGCGGTCGATGCGGAACGGGCGGACCTCGCCGGACAGCTCGTCGTGCGCAAAGATGTAGAGCGTGCGGCTCTCGGCACGCGGCTCGAGGAAATAGGGATGCAGAACGCGCCGCGTCTCCCGGCCCTCCGCGTCCCGGTAGGCGACCTCGACGCACTGACGGCGCACGAATGCATCGACGATCACCCGCTCGACCTCGTGGCGCGCGCTCCGCGCCGGGCGCCGTTCGGACGCAGCGATCAACCCCTGCAGGTAACGCGTCACCACCGGCACGCTGAGCGCCCGCGCCAGCTGGGCGAGGGCCCCGATCAGCGCCGGCTCCTGTTCGAACCGCATCTGCTGCAACGCGCGGACGGCGAGGAGCAACTCAGTCGCCTGGTAGTGGTCCAGCTGCATGGCCGGCAACCGGCTGCGTGAACCGATGCGGAACCGCCCGTCCACCTCTTCGATGTCGATCCCAGCGCTGTCGCGCAGCGTGCTGATGTAGCGCTGCACGGTGCGCGTGGTCACCTCGAGCTCATCGGCGAGCTGGCGCGTGGTGAGGCCCGTCTGCGTGTCCGAGAGGCGCTGGAACAGCTGGATGACGCGGAGAAACTTCTCTCCGCTCTCGTATCGCTGGGTCATCGGCGCTCAGGTGAGGATGTTGACCGCGCGGCCGGCGACGAGCGCGACCGTGAGCAGCGACGCCAGGCACTGGATGCCCATGAGCAGCTTGGCCTTGCGCGTCAGCGGCATGGTGTCGGTCGGACTGAAGGCGGTGGCGTTGGTGAGTGAGACATAGAGATAATCGAGGAAGGTGGCGCGCCAATCGGCGGGGGCCTTGCCCTTCAGGTTCATCTGGGGGAAGAGAAAGTCCGGGTACGGAGAGCGCCCGCCCAGACGCGCGGCGGGACCGCCGCTGTCAAGCTCCCAATACCAAAGCCCGAAGATGATCACGTTGGTGAGATAGATCTCGATCGCTGCGAACAGCAGCGTGCGCCCGCCGATGTGCGATCCGCTGGTCAGCAGATGGAGGAGCAGCGCCAGCGAGGCGACGTTGCCGATGTTGGCGAGGATGATGAGCACGATGGCAGCCATCCTGCTTTTGCCGGACTCCCCGGCATTCCGATGGGGACGGGTCAGGGTCAGCGGGATGAGGATTGCCGCCTCGAGCGCGGGCAGGACCCATGACGGTCCAAGCACCAGCGAGTCCGGAAGCGTCACATAGAGAGCGATGGCGCCGACAACGGCCAGCGTTGCCGGCCAGCGCGGTTCGAGCAGAGTCGTGGGCGCAGACTGCGCAACAGCGGCCTCAGGCATCGCCGCGACGATACTGCGGATCCGCGAGCGTGGTCGTCCGATCGACCGCCGGTGCTTACTCGGGTGGGCAGTCCTCGACCGCCGCCACCAGGGCGGTCGGGCAGCCGGCCGCGGCCGTTCCGGATGCGGGAAGGCGTGACAGCACCGCCTCGGAGATCCGCCTGAGGTCGGCGATGTCCTGTGCCGACAGGCCGTCGATGAGGTGAGCGCGAAGGTGCTCGACATGGCGGGGGGCGGCGGCGGCAAGCGCGGACTGGCCCTCGTCTGTCAGGACCGCCAGCCAGCCTCGTCGATCACTCGGACACGAGGAACGCGACACCCAGCCGAGGTCCACGAGGCGGCCCACCGCATGGGTGATACGGCTCGGCGAGCTGAGGGTGGCCTCGGCCAGCTCGTTCATGCGCAGAGAGCGCTGGGGTGCCTCCGCGAGCAGCACGAGCAGCTCGTAGGCGCCGGGGGCCATCCCGGCGTCGCGCGAGAGGTCGTGGTCGAGCTGGGCGAAGAGCAGGCGGGCTGCCCTCGCGAAGGACCGCCAGGCGTGCTGCTCCTCCGCGGTGAGCCAGCGGGTGGTGGAAGTCTCAGATATTGTCATCTAAGTAGTGTACTCCACGATGTTTGACATCTCAAGAACTTGGTGATAGTCTCTACAGCAACAGTTGAACGTTCAAAAAAGGGACCACTGGACATGACCACAACCGCTATCGCCGAGGTCGAAGTCCCCGGTTACGTCGCCGGCCGCTGGGCCATCGATCAGATCCACTCGGACGTCTCCTTCACCGTGCGCCACATGATGGTCAGCAAGGTCCGGGGCCATTTTCGCGATTTCGAGGGTCAAGTGGTCACCGGCGCGGACCCGACCGACTCGTCGGTCACCGCCACGATCAAGGTCGCGTCCGTCGACACCAACAACGAGGGCCGTGACAACCACGTCCGCTCGGGCGACTTCTTCGACGCCGAGACCTACCCCACCGCCACCTACCGCTCGACGAGCGTGATCCCCGCGGACGGCGACTTCCTCGTCGACGGCGAGCTCACCCTGCGCGGCGTCACCAGGCAGGTCCCGCTGAGCCTCGAGCTCAACGGCTTCGGGCCTGACGGTTTCGGGGGCACGCGCGCCGGCTTCACCGCCCACGCCCAGATCAACCGCAACGACTTCGGCGTCAGCTTCGGCGGCGTCAACAACGGCGTTGTCGTGCTCGGCGACACCATCGACCTCACGATCGACATCGAGGCCATCCTCCAGCCGGCGGCCTGACCCGAAACTCCCCTCACAGAGGGCCGGCGACACACTGGTGTCGCCGGCCCTCTCTATCTTCCGGGACATGATCCAGCACACCGCTCCGGGCATCGACCGCCCCGCCCCCGGTCACTACCAGGGCAGGCTCACAGCCGTCCTCGGCCACCGGCCACCGCCGCCACCAGCGCCTGCGCCGCAGTCGGCTGCGCCGCCGCGAGGCGCGCAGTCGAGGCACAGGCACAAGCGCCGTACCCGTCAGCTATCTCTCCCGCTGGCCCCGACGTGCGCGGTCGGGGCGCTCAGGGCACCACGTTGATGGCAGTCAGCACGGAGGCCGCGTCGCCGGCGTCGCCGTCCACCTCGATGACCCCGGCGGCGATGGCCTCCGCGGGCGCCCGCCGGCCGGACCCGACGCGCAGGAATGCGGCGGGGGAGGCGCGAAGGTGCAGCGCCGCCTTCCCCGCCGCGGCATCGACCGCGTGGCCGCGGCCCTCCCGGACCACGGCCGACGCCGATCGCGGCAGCGGCTCGGTGATCTCCACGGTGACCATGCCTCCCTCTGCGATCCCGCCCTTGGCGACGGCTCGCGGGAGGAGCGACAACATCTCGTCGAGGACGCGCTGTGAGGCGGGGTTGTCCACCGCCAAGGGCAGCTCGAGCGCCTCGGTGATGTCCATGTCGTGGACCACAAAGTCCCACAGCCGCACACCCAGGAACCGGCCCTGCGGGATCGTCCCACCGCGCGGTGACGGCACCTCTTCCGCGAGCTGGTTCTCGTCGAGTGCGCGCAGCTGGGCGAGCCGCAGGGCGGTCACCTCACGGAACTCGGCCAGCACAGCCGCACCCGGCCAGCCTCGGCGCCGGTCGACGAGGCGCTCGTTGAGCGCGCCGAGAGGGTTGCGAACGTGCTGGGCAGCCGGTGGTTCGTGGTGCTCTTCGTACCGGCCGAGGAGCATGGCGTCGAGCGAGCCCAGGTGAGCGACGACGTCCTGGATGTCCCACCCCGGCAGCGCTGTGGGCCGGTGCCAGCCCGCCTCGTCGATGGCTGTGCACATCGCCTCGATGCGCGCGCAGCAGCCGGCGATGGCCTCGATCGTGGCCGCCTCGCTGTTGGTCATTCCGGGCACCTCCTGACGCTGACGGGAACCGTCCGCAGCCTAGCGAAGCCGGTCGCGGCGCCGAGGCACTCACCCGGTGCGGGATCATCGTCCGCATGGAGTCGCTGACACTCTTCTCTGCCGCGGCGCGACGGTGGTTCAGCGACGCCCTCGGAGAGCCGACCGAGGTGCAGGCCCGCGGATGGCCGGAGATCGCAGCCGGCCGGCACGCGCTGCTCTGCGCCCCCACCGGCAGCGGCAAGACGCTTGCGGCCTTCCTCTGGTTCGTCGACAGCCTCGGCCGTTGCCCGCTTCCCGCGGAGGCCGGGCGCTGCCGGGTGCTCTACATCTCCCCGCTGAAGGCGCTGACCGTCGACGTGGAGCGCAACCTGCGCGCCCCGTTGCGTGGCATCGCCCTGGAGGCCGAGCGCCGCGGCGAACCGTTCACCGAGGTGCGCACCGCCGTGCGCAGCGGCGACACTCCCTCGGCTGAGCGTCGCGACATGGTGCGCCATCCCCCCGACATCCTGATCACCACCCCGGAGTCGCTCTTCCTCCTGCTCACCAGCGCCGCCCGCGACACCCTGCGCAGCGTCACCACCGTGATCGTCGACGAGATCCACGCCCTGGCCGGCACCAAGCGGGGCGCCCACCTCGCGCTCAGCCTCGAGCGTCTCTGCGCCATCACCGAACGCGACCCCCAGCGCATCGGGCTGTCGGCGACGCAGCGCCCACTCAGCGAGGTGGCCCGGTTCCTCGGGGGCGGGGCCCGTGATGTGTCCATCGTCGACGCCGGTGTGCGCAAGCCGATGGAGCTGACGATCGAGGTCCCGGTCGATGACATGAGCGACCTCGACTCCGGCGCGCCACGTGGCGGCGACGCATCGGCCTCCCCGGCGCCGCGACGGAGCATCTGGCCCGCCATCACCCCACGCCTGCTCGAGCTGATCCGCGCCCACCACTCGACCATCGTGTTCGTCAACTCGCGACGTCTCGCCGAGCGGCTCAGCGGGCAGCTCAACGACCTCGCCGGAGAGGACCTGGTGCGCGCCCACCACGGCTCCATCGCCCGCGAGCAGCGCACCGTGGCCGAGGAGATGCTCAAGGAGGGCCGGCTCCCCGCGATCGTGGCCACCTCCTCACTCGAGCTTGGCATCGACATGGGCGCGGTCGACCTCGTCATCCAGGTCGGCTCACCGACCACGGTGGCGTCCGGGCTGCAGCGCATCGGCCGCGCCGGTCACAGCGTCGGGGAGGCCTCGCGAGGCACCATCTTCCCCACCCATCGCGCCGACCTCGTGGAGGCGGCGGCGATCGCCGAGCGCATGCTCGACGGCGCCATCGAGGAGACGCGCGTGCCGCGCAACCCACTCGACGTGCTCGCGCAGCAGATTGTGGCCATGGTGGCGCTGGACACATGGGACGTGGACGAGCTGCAGCGCACCGTGACCCGCGCCTACCCGTTCTCCGACCTCACCCGGCGCGCCTTCGAGGCCACCCTCGACATGCTCGACGGCCGCTACCCGTCCGAGGAGTTCGCCGAGCTCCGCGCGCGCATCGCCTGGGACAGGGTGGCGGGCACGGTGCGCGGCCGCGCCGGCGCGCAGCGGCTGGCGGTCACCAGCGGCGGCACCATTCCCGACCGCGGCCTCTACAGCGTCAACATCTTCGAGGATGGTCGCCGCGTCGGCGAGCTCGACGAGGAGATGGTCTACGAACTGCGCCCCGGCGAGGTCTTCATCCTCGGCGCCACCAGCTGGCGCTGCGTGGAGATCACCCCGCAGCAGGTTCTCGTGCTGCCGGCGCCGGGCGAACCCGGCAAGGTCGCCTTCTGGCACGGCGATTCCGTCGGGCGCCCCTACGAGGTCGGAGCCGCGGTGGGCGCCATGGTGCGCGAGCTGGTCGACGGCGACGACGCCGCCGCGGTCGCCCGCCTCCGCTCGCGCGCCGGGCTCGACGAAAGAGCGGCGCGCAACCTCATCGACCACCTCGCCGACCAGGCCCAGGCGACGGGGGCCGTGCCCGACGACCGCACCATCGTCGTCGAGCGCTTCCGCGACCAACTCGGTGACTGGCGCCTCTGCGTGCTCACGCCGTTCGGCGCGCGGGTGCACGCACCGTGGTCGCTGGTTGCGGCGCAGCGCATTCGCGACGTCATCGGCTCCGACGTGCAGGCCATCCACAGCGACGACGGCTTCGCTCTGCGCATCGCCGACGCCGACCATCTCCCTGACGCGGCAAGTCTTTTCCTCGATCCCGACGAGGTCGTCGCCGACGTCACCGAGCAACTCGATGGCAGCGCCATGTTTGCGTCCCGCTTCCGCGAGAACGCGGCGCGAGCGCTGCTGCTGCCCCGGCGCAGGCCCGGACAGCGCACCCCATTGTGGCAGCAGCGTCAGCGCAGCGCGGGGCTGCTCCAGGTCGTCTCCCGCCACCCCTCCTTCCCGATCCTCGTGGAGACGTACCGCGAGTGCCTGCGTGACGTCTTCGACCTCGAGTCGCTGGCGAGAATCATGCGTGCTGTCCGCGCCCGCCAGATACGCGTCGTCGAGGTGGAGACGGCGCAACCGTCGCCCGTGGCCGCCGCGCTTCTCTTCGAATACATCGCCCAGTACATGTACGACGGCGACGCGCCGCTCGCGGAACGCCGCGCCCACGCGCTCAGCCTGGACCGCGACCTCCTCGCCGAGCTCCTCGGCAGCGACGACCTGCGCGAACTCCTCGACGCCGACGCCATCGGCGCCCTCGAGCTCGAACTGCAGCGTCTCGACTCGCGCACGCCGCCGCGGGACCCCGACGAGGCTCTCGACGTCCTCCGTGCGATCGGCGATCTCTCCGCCTCGGAGGCCGCGGCCCGCGGGGTCACAGCGGAGTGGGTCGACGAGCTCGTGGCGCGCCGGCGCGCACTGAGCGTGAACCTCGCCGGTGAACCTCGCGTCATCGCGGCCGACGACGCGGGGCGCTACCGGGACGCGCTGGGAGTGGCGCTCCCGCCCGGACTGGCCTCCGCTCACCTGGTGTCCACACCGGACGCGCCCGCCGCCCTCGTCCGTCGGTATGCGCGTACCCACGTGCCTTTCGTGGCCGCTGACGTGGCCGAGCGCTGGGCGCTTCCGCTGGCCCGCGTGACCGAGGTGCTGACCACGTTGGTCCGCGACGGCGACCTCATCGTCGGCCACTTCCGGCCTGGTGGCGGGGAGCGCGAGTACTGCCACCCCGAGGTGCTGCACCGCCTCCGGCGACGCTCTCTGGCTGCGCTGCGCCGTGAGGTCGAGGCCGTTCCCGCGGCCACGCTGGCTCGCTTCCTGCCCGCCTGGCAGGGCGTCGGCTCGGACGCCCGCGGCCAGGAGAGGCTGTTGGAGGTGATCACCCAGATCCAGGGCCTCGCGGTTCCCCTCTCGGTGCTCGAGGGTGACGTGCTCCCCTCCCGCATGCGCTACGACGGCCGCCTCCTCGACGAGCTCATCGCCGCCGGCGAGGTGGTCTGGCAAGGGAGGGGAGCGGTGGGGCGGGACGACGGGCGCATCGCCCTGTTCCTGCGCGCCGACGCCGCGCGGCTCGCCGCACCGCCCGTCGACGCGCCGTCGTCCGACCTCCACCGCGCGATCCGCGCTCACCTCGAGGGCCGCGGGGCGGTGTTCGTACGCGACCTCGTCGACGCCTGTCCGGGCGTGCCCCTCGACGAGGTGGTCGACGTCCTCTATGACCTCGTCTGGGCGGGTGAGGTGAGCAACGACACGCTCCAGCCACTGCGCTTCCTCGGTCCGGTGCGCCGACACCCCCGGCGCCCGCTCATGCGCCTCGTCCCCCCTCGTGCCCAGGGCCGCTGGTCGCTGGTCGCCCGCGACGGCGCGGCCGCGACGGAGCGAGCCCTGGCGATCGCCCAGAGCCTGCTCCAGCGTCACGGCATCCTCACCCGCGAGGCGGTCGCGTCCGAGAGCGTGGCCGGCGGTTTCGCCGCCTTGTACCCCGTGCTCCGCGCCATGGAGGAGAGCGGGCGGATTCGGCGCGGCTACTTCGTCGAGGGCTGCGGCGCGGCGCAGTTCGCGCTTCCCGGCGCCGTCGACGCCCTCCGTGCGCAACGCGCAGGTGGCGCGGGAGCAAGCATCCTGCTCGCTGCAGTCGATCCGGCCAACCCGTTCGGCGCGGTGCTTCCCTGGCCGGCGCTCGCCGGCCGCGCTGCGCGCGCTGCGGGCGCCTGCGTCGTGCTCAGGGACGGAGAGCTGCGCCTCTACATCGAGAGGGGAGGGCGATCGATGCTCACCGCCGGCCAGGTGGGCGACGAGGACATCGCCGCGCTCTCGACCCTCGCTGTACGCCGCGGGCGCCTCGACATCCGGAGCGTCGACGGCGAGCCGGCGGCGTCCCATGCGATTGCCACGCGCCTGCGTGCGGAGGGGTTCGTGGCCAGCCCCCGCGGCCTGGTCGTGTACCCGCATCGTCAACCCGCGTCGCACGCCCGGGCTGATGCCCGAGGGTGACACAGGTCACGCGGCGGGCAGCACCCACTGCGTGATCACGATCCACTGCAGCACCGCTGCGGCCACGACCAGGGTGTGGAAGATCTCGTGGAACCCGAAGGTGTGCGGCCACGGGTTGGGTCGGTGGCTGGCGTACACGACCGCGCCCAGCACGTAGACGGCGCCGCCGAGGGCGAGCAGGCCGACCGCGACGGGTCCCAGGTAGGTGAGCAGGCGCGGGACCATGACGATCCCGAAGCCTCCGACCGCGAGGTACGGGCCGATCTCCACCACCATCGGCGCGTCGGTCCACACGCTGGTGAGAATGACGCCGACCAGCGCCGCGCTCCACACCACGATCAGCGTGGCCGCGCTCAGCCACCCGGTGAGGGCCACGACGGCGATCGGGGTGAATGTCCCCGCGATGAGCAGGAAGATGGTGGCGCGGTCGAGGCGGCGCAACCACGCCCGCACCCGCGTCGACCAATGGCCGCGGTGGTAGACCGCGCTCACGCCAAGACAGGCACTCAGGGTGGCAGCGTAGACCGCGGTTGAAGCCCGAGCGGTTCCCGGGGGAGCGTGGACGATGGCCCACACGCCCGCCAACAGCGACAGGGGGAACGCCGCCTCGTGGAGGACTCCACGCATCCGCGGTTTCACGAACGCGACCGCGGCGCGGGCGGCGTCAGTCACCTCGTCGACGGCGCTGGCCAGCGGCGGCGTGCTCTTCATCCCGACCACCTTACGCTCCAATCCCTGCCACATCGGTCCGTTCTCGCACACTGCTCCCTGGCGCAGCGACCCGCGGCGCGCGCACGGGCGGCTGGGGACTGGGGATTACCTACGATCCCGTCTCGTGAGTCCCGCCGAGGTGACCGGGGTGGCGCAGCGCCAGGCCTGGCGCGACCACGTCCTCCCGCCCGTTGAGCGGGTGCGGCCAGGGCTGTGGTCGGTGCCGGTGCCCATCCCCGACAACCCTCTGCGCTACGTCCTCGTGCACCTTCTCGAACTTGACGACGGCGTGGCCGTTGTGGACACGGGGTGGAACACCTCAGAGGCGTGGCAGGCGCTCCTCGACGGGCTGGCCGTGGCCGGCTACGCCGTGGAGGATGTGCGCGCCGCGCTGGTCACGCACATTCACCCCGACCACTACGGCCTGGCCGGCCGCCTCCGCGAGGCCAGCGGCGCCTGGGTGGCGCTGCACCCGGCCGACGCCGCGCTTCTGCCCGGTCGGTACGGCGCCGGCATCGACAGCCTGGTTGCGCAGATGCGCGCCCTGCTCAGCGACTGTGGGGTGCCCGCGGCGGTTACCGCGGAGCTGAGCGAAGCCTCGATGGGCCTGCGCGAGTTCGTCAGCCAGGCAGAGCCGGACGTGCTTCTCGAGCACGGTCGCCGCGTCGACCTGCGCGGCTGGGACGTCGTGGCGCTGCACACTCCCGGCCATTCGCCGGGTCACGTCTGCTTCCTCGATCGCCGCGGCCGCCTGTTGCTGAGCGGCGACCACGTGCTGCCGCGCATCAGTCCGAACATCTCCGTGCACACCCAGCAGCCCGCCAACCCACTCGCCGATTACCTCGCGTCGCTGCGCGCCGTGCGCGACCTCGATATCGAGGAGGTCCTCCCCGCTCACGAGTGGCGCTTCACCGCGCTTGCGACGCGTGTCGACGAGTTGCTCGCCCACCATCACGACCGCCTGGCGGTCGTGGAGCGCACGGTGCGCGAGCAGCCCGGCATCACCTGCTGGGAGGTCACGCGCGGCCTGCGGTGGTCGCGCGACTGGGACCAGATCCACGGGTACATGCGCCGTGCCGCGGTCGGTGAGACACTCGCCCACCTCGTACTCCTCGAGAGCCGCGGCCGCGTGCGCCGCTCGCAAAGTCCATGGCAGTGGACGGCGCTGGCCCGGTCAGCGCAGCCGGGTGGGCCCGCCGACGCCGGATAGACTGCGCCGGTGACCGACGCCACGCGCGCCACCGCCGAGGGGACCAGGCTCGCGGAGGCGGATGCCGGGACCGCGCGCTGGCGCCGCTGGGGCCCGTACCTGAGCGAGCGCGGCTGGGGAACGGTGCGCGAGGACTACAGCGCCGACGGCGACGCCTGGGACAGCTTTCCTCACGACCAGGCGCGGTCGCGCACGTATCGCTGGAATGAGGACGGCATGGCCGGCATCTGCGACATCGAGCAGCGCCTCTGCCTGGCGCTCGCCTTCTGGAACGGTGTGGACCCCATCCTCAAGGAACGCGCCTTCGGTCTCACCAACACCCAGGGAAACCACGGCGAGGATGTCAAGGAGTACTGGTGGTACCTGGACTCGACGCCGACGCACTCCTGGATGCGCTGGCGCTACCACTACCCGCAGGCTGCCTTTCCGTACGAGCGCCTCATCGACGAGAACGCCCGCCGCGACCGAACCGAGCCGGAGTTCGAACTTCTCGACACCGGTGTCTTCGACGGCGACAGGTACTGGCAGATCACCGTCGACTACGCCAAGGCGACCCCCGAGGACATGCTGATGCGCATCCAGGCGCGCAACGCCGGCCCTGACGCCGCGACGCTGCACGTGCTGCCCACCCTGTGGTTCCGCAACACCTGGTCATGGAAGCCGGGCACGCCACGTCCGCAACTCCACGCCGACGGCTCCGCAATCGTCGCCGACCACCACAGCCTGGGAAGGCACACGCTGTGCGGCGACGGCGCGCCGAGGGCCCTCTTCTGCGACAACGAGAGCAACACGCGGCGCCTCTGGGACGAGCCGGGACCCGAGTACCCCAAGGACGGCATCAATGACCACGTGGTCGGTGGAGCAGCCACCGTCAACCCGGCCCAGACCGGCACCAAGGCCGCCCTTCACTACATCCTGAGCGTGGCCCCCGGGGAGACGGCAACAGTGACGGTGCGCCTCTCGGACACCGCCGCAGGCCCCGCCGACGCCGAGCCGATCATCGAGGCGCGACATCGCGAGGCCGACGAGTTCTATGCAGCGCTCACCCCGTCAGACGCCGGCGCCGACGAGGCGGCGGTGATGCGCCAGGCGTTCGCGGGGATGCTGTGGAGCAAACAGTTCTATCACCTCGACATCTCGCGCTGGCTCGACGGCGATCCTGCCCGGCCGCCACCTCCACCGGGCCGCGGCGCGGTGCGCAACGGCGGCTGGCGCCACCTCGACGCCGTCGACGTCCTCTCCATGCCCGACACCTGGGAGTACCCGTGGTTCGCGTCCTGGGACCTGGCATTCCACTGCGTGCCGCTGGCCCATGTCGATGCCGAGTTCGCCAAGCGACAGCTGATCCTCCTGTGTCGCGAGTGGTACATGCACCCCAACGGTCAGCTGCCCGCCTACGAGTGGTCCTTCGACGACGCCAACCCGCCGGTGCACGCCTGGGCGGCACTGCGCGTGTTCGAAATCGACGGCGCCCACGACATCGAGTTCCTTGAGCGCGTCTTCCACAAGCTGATGATCAATTTCACGTGGTGGGTGAACCGCGAGGACGCGGTCGGCAACAACGTGTTCCAGGGCGGCTTCCTCGGGCTCGACAACATCGGCCCGTTCAACCGCTCGATGCTCCCGGAGAGCGCCGGTCGCCTCGAGCAGTCCGACGGCACCGCGTGGATGGCCATGTACTGCCTCAATCTCCTCGAGATGGCTCTGATCCTGGCCCGCCATGACGTCACCTACGAGGACGTCGCCACCAAGTTCTTCGAGCATTTCGCCTACGTCGCCTCGGCAATGGATGCACAGGGACTCTGGGACGACGTCGACGGCTGGTACTACGACGTGCTCAACACCGCCGACGGCACGCGCATCCCGGTGCGCGCCCACTCCGTCGTCGGGCTGATCGCGCTCTGCGCTGTGACGGTGATGGAACCGAGCGTGAGGACCGACCTCCCCGCCTTCGTGCGCCGCATGGAGTGGTTCCTCGGCAACCGGCCCGAGTTCGCCCGCGTGATCGACCACGCCATGGAGGACGGCAGCGGGCGCCGCCGCCTGCTCAGCCCCGTCGACCCAGACCGGCTCCGCCGCATCCTCGCCCGCGTCCTCGATGAGGCGGAATTTCTCTCCGACCACGGCCTCAGGGCACTGTCCCGCTATCACCTCGATCACCCGCTGGCGATCGACGTCGGCGGCACGGTGGCGGTGCTCGACTACGAGCCCGGCGAGTCGACCTCCAGCCTGTTCGGGGGCAACTCCAACTGGCGAGGGCCTGTCTGGTTCCCCATCAACCTCCTGGTGATCGAGGCGCTCCGCCGCTACCGTCTCTTCCTCGGCGACACGTACACCGTCGAGTACCCAACCGGTTCGGGGCAGATGCGCCATCTCGGGGAGGTGGCCGCCGACCTCTCGGGCAGGCTGGTGTCGCTGTTCACCGCGGACGCCCAGGGCAGGCGGGCGGTGTTCGGCTCCAACCCCACGCTCCAGACCGACCCGGCCTGGCACGACCACGTGCCCTTCCACGAGTACTTCCACGGCGACACCGGCGCCGGCCTCGGCGCGTCGCACCAGACCGGCTGGACGGGCGTGGTCGCGGACCTGATCGCCGCTCGCCGCGCCCCCACCCCGCTGCCGATCGAGTCGCCACCGCACGGAGGAACGCGGCGCTCAGGTGGTCCATCTGGACGTGCTGAATGATGCGGCCGCCGTCATTGAAGCGAGTCTTGACGGAATTCCCAGGCACGGGCAGTATGCAGAGCGGGAGGGCCACCGCGGAGGTCGTTTCACCGTGTTCAGCCGCCGAAACAGAGCAACCAGCCACGACGCGACACCTTCGGGCAACGAGTTGTGCTCAGGTTGCACGCGCCACGATGCCCTGCGCTGCAGCTACGTCGACAAGCGAGAGCAGCAGTGCCCGACAGCGTGGTGCCCCGAACACTCCGTGATGGTGCGCGGCGTCATCCATTGCCGCCGTCACGCCTCCACGATGGAGGCCATCGAGGGCGTGGAATCGGTGGCCGGCCTGCCAGACCTCGGCAATCGCGCTCCATCCCTGGTCGGCTGGATGGGCCGGCAGCTCGAACCGGCGATCGTCGAACTGCTCGGACGCGTGGCCAGGGCCAGCGGCGCGACGCTGGTCACCGAGCCGGTCTCCCTGGCCCGCGACCACGACGGCGCCACCCGTCGCTGGGCCAAGACCTGGAAGGTGGTTGACCGCACCGGTGTTTTCAGCCGTGTGTCCATCGAGGTCGATGAGGATGACGATCGCCAGGTTGGGGCGTGGGTCGATGGCGGCATGGTGGGCAGCGGCACGCCGCCCTGGATCGAGCACCATCTCGCCGGCGAGGCGGTCGACGCTGAGACCGACCGTGCCGAGCGCCACGATTTCGCCGTCGCCATGGTGCGTTCCATCGAACTGGTCGTGACCGGTCGTGAGGTGACGCCCGGGCATTGAGCGCGCTGGCCATCGGTTGGAGCGGGGGGCTCGCCGAGCGCGAGCAACGCGTGGAGGTGGTTCGCGACGCGTGGATCTCGGCGTACACGCACATCTTCACGCCGGCGGAGATCAACGGGATCTTCGACGACGGCCTCACGGGGGAGGGCAGCTGGGTGCCCGCCCGGCTGGCACCCGCGGGCACGCTGGCGGCGAGGCGGGGAGGGCGGATCGTCGGGGTGGCCGACCTCGGCCTGCTGCGCAACGGCGATGGCGAGCTGGCGGCGCTCTACGTCCGGCCCGAGCACCAGGGACAGGGCGTCGGCACCGCGCTCTGGGAGCGATCGATCGCCGAGCTGAGAGCCCGAGGTTGCCAGCGCATGGAGGTGTGGACGCTGGCACGGGCGGAGGCCAGGCATTTCTACGAAGCCCGTGGCGCGGTGGCCGTTGGAGAGGGCGCCTTCGTGGTGGCGGGTCATCGCGAGCCCGCGGTCGGCTACGTCCTCGACGTCTCCGCGGCGCGCGGCGCGGGCCGCGGCCCGTCGACACCGGCGCGGTAGCCGACCCGCTGGACCTCCATCGGCGCCAGCGGGTCAGCGGGCGTGTAGCCGTCGTAGAGGACGCCGGGGATGTTCTGCCAGAGGATCCGCCGGGCCACGCCGGCGAGCTCGAAGGAGTGGCGGACGTGGTCGAGACGGAGCAGCACCACCGCGGTGATGGCGGCAACGAGCGGGACCAGCGCCACCTTGAGCCCCGCCGCCGTGTACGCCCCGCTTGCCGCGATGGCCACGCTCTCCAGCAACAGGATCATCCGCCGGCTGCCGGCGCGGAGACGGCCCAGGCGCAGCACCAGGGCGCTCTCGAACACGGCGGCGGCGACGGCCCACGGGGCGAGGGCATTCCACGTTGCGGCGCCCGGGAGGGACAGATGGCCTGCGCCGGGAATGCTGAAGCCGGCGGGCAGCGCCTGGGTGGTGGCGAGGATCACGAGACCGACGCCGAACCCGATCCGGAGGAGAAGGAAGGCCTCAGCGACCCGCACCGCCGCGGGGGCCACGAACCGCCGGCGGGGAGAGGCGGGCGTCCCGAGCCGGCGAGCGATTGGTGGTTTTGACCTGTTCACGGCACCGGCAGCGTAGTCGCATCGCCGGGGGCGAGAGTGGCGATTCTGTGACGGACGCCACACGGCCCATCGGAGCGACTCGCCGGTCGTCACCGTTTCGCGACACCCGGTGTCAGCGGGCGCCGCGGGTGGGGCCCATCGCGAGGCTGGTACGTTCTCCGTTGCCATGGACGACCCGATGCGCGCTGTCAACAGCGCCGGCTTTGCGGCCCCCGCCGGCCTCACCGCGCTCCCTGTGGTGCTGGCGCCCGTGGCCGGCAAGCTCCACGTCCTGCTGGTTCGTCGCGAGGAGGAGCCCCGCGCCGGGATGTGGTCCCTGCCGGGCGGCTTCATGAGTGGGGACGAGCGCCCCGAGGAGACCGCCCAGCGAAAGCTGACCGAAAAGACCGGGGTCGGCGCCGTGTACATGGAGCAGCTGCAGACCTACGGCGACCCCAGGCGCGACCCCCGTGGCTGGATCCCCTCCGTCGCCTACCTCGGCCTCATCGATGCCGCGGTGCTCCGTGAGCGCGGTTCGGCGGCGCGCTGGTTCCCAGTCGATGCGCTCCCTCCGCTGGCCTTCGACCACGCCGCCGTCATCGCCGACGGCGTCGAGCGGTTGCGCGGCAAGGTGTGGTGGTCGAACATCGCGGTCGGCCTGCTCCCCGAACAGTTCACGATGCCTCAGGCCCGGCGCGTGTTCGAGGCGATCAGCGGGGTCACCTACGAACCGTCCAACTTCCGTCGGGGACTTGAGCAGTCGGGCCTCGTCCGCGCCACCGGGCGGGTGGTCAAGAACGGGCCGGGGCGGCCGGCCGCGCTCTACGAGTTCGTGGACCGTCAGCCGGCGTGGAGCACGCGCCGCTCGCGCGTCCCGGCCACCGTGCGCGCCGCCGAGACCTCATGACCCGGCGCCTCCGTCACCCCTTGGGTCGCTCGACCAGCGTGGCGTGGAGGGTCAGCGTCTGGGCTCCGCGGTGCACCGTGAGGGTGATGGTATCGCCCACGTTGTGGGGCTGGAGCAGGCCTCCCAGGGTGAGGCCGTTGTCGATGGCCGTGCCGTCGATGGCCACGAGGATGTCGCCGGCAGCGAGCCCCGCCCTGGCCGCCGGGGTCCCGGGGCTGACCGAGCGGAGGTAGACGCCGGGCCCGTCGAAGCCGGTGCCGTTCTGCACCGCGGCGATGCTGGTGAGGTAGTCGACGCCGAGGAAGGGGTGGTCCACTGTGTGATGCGCGATGAGGGTCTCGGCGACGTGGCGGGCGAGGTCGGCGGGGATGCTGTAGCCGATGTTGGTGGCGTTGCCGGCGGTGGCCACGTTGACGCCGACCACTTCGCCAGATGTGTCGGCGAGCGGGCCGCCACTGTTGCCGGGATTGATGGAGGCGTCGGTCTGGAGCACGTCCTCGAGCGTCTCCGAGGAGGTTGTCGCGCCACCACCGGCGGTGATCGTCCGATGCAGGGCGCTGATCACCCCCACCGTCACCGAGCCCTGGTCGCCGAGCGGCGATCCGATGGCGATCACCGTCTGCCCGACCGCGAGGCTCGACGAGGTGCCGAACGTGGCCTCGGGGAGCGTCGCGCTGGGCACGCTCACCACCGCGATGTCGTCGAGCGGGTCGGTGCCGACCAGCGTGGCCACGAACTGGTGGCCGTCGGGCATCACCACGTGGAGCGCGGTGGCGCTTGCGACGACGTGGTTGTTGGTGACGAGGTAGCTGACCGCCGAATCCCTGGCCATGACGAAGCCGCTGCCCAGCGCGGTGGCGGACGCCTCGGTGGCGATGACCGTCCCCACTGCCGGGCCGAGCTCCCTGGCCACCTCGACTGCCGCCGCGGTGGCGGTCCCGGCCGCAGCACCGCCGACGCGGATCTCGGCCACGCCCCCGCCGCGGTCGTGGAGGACGGCGAACACCACCAGGCCACCCACGAGGAGGCCGACGAGAAGCATGGGCAGGGCGCCGCGCCAAGCGGAGGGGCGCGCTGGCGCCGGCTGAGCCGGCGGTGGCGGCGGGAACGATCCCTCAAGCTCGTCGATGGCACCTATTGTGGCCCGCGAATGCTGAACGCCGCCCTCTGGACCGGGAGACAGTGAGCCGTCTCACGTGTGCCCTCGGGCCGGACTCGGCAGGCACACTGCTGCACCGGTTCATCGAGTCCGCGGACAGCAGGCTGGACGTCGCCGTCTACGAGGCGGGGCCGTCCTACGGGTGGCTGTTCCCGCGGGCTGTGGAGCGGGGCGTGCGCACACGCCTGCTTCTCGACGGCCACGGCGGCGCCAACCAGGGCTGTTTCGAGGAGCTCCGCGCCGCCCGCCAGCGCGGGGTCGTCGTCCCCTGCCGGGTCAGCCGCCACGAGGGCCTCCGCGAAGCTCACTGGAAGCTGATCGTCGCCGACGCCGATTGCCTCGCCGTCGGTACCGGCAACCTCATCGAGCGCGATGCCCCGGCCGATCGCCGCGGGCTGCTACCGCCGGCGGCGCCGCCGCTGGTGGGAACCCGCGAATGGTGGGCGTTCGTCGACGGCGCCCCCACCCTTGCGGCCGCCGCCCGCTCGCGGATCACGGCGGCGTGGCGGGAGGCGTCACCACCACCGCCGGTGTGGGCGATCGAGGGCGCCGGGGAGGCGCCGCCCGTGGGGGCGCCGCACCCCAGCGTCGCGCCGCTGGAGGTGGAGGTGTCACCACGCTCGCTGCACCTGGCCACCGACGCCCGCGCCGTCCTCAGCGCCGTCGAGGCGATGCTGGGGGGCTCGCCGCGGCGTTGCCTGGTGATCGTCCCCTACATGCACACGTGGGCCCACCAGGTGCGCCCCCTGCTCGAGCGGCTCGCCGAGTTGCGCGCCGGCGGCGCCGACGTGCGGGTGTTGCTCGGGACCACGCCTGCGGGCGGCGACGTGGCCAACTTCCGTGACCGCGGTGTGCCCGCCCGGGTCATGGACCCGTCGCGCTGCACCACCGGCCACGCCAAGGGCCTGGTCACCGAACACAGCACCCTGGTCATGTCGTCGAACTGGAGCGCGGGAGGCCTCGGCTCCTCGCTGGAGGCGGCTCTGCGCATCGACAACCCCGCCGCGACCGCCTACTACGCCGACGCTTTCGAGCGCGACTGGGCGGTTGCCGACGATGCCTGGAGCGGGCGCGGTTGATCTGGGGGTCCGGGCGTATCCTCGACCCATGACCGAGCCAGAGACTGCGACACCTGACGGCGCCGTGTCTCAGGCGGAACGACTACCCGTCGTTCCCCTGCGCGACAACGTCGTCTTCCCGCACCAGCTCGCGCCGCTCGCGGCGGGACGGCCGCGCTCGGTCGCCGGCCTGCAGGCCGCGGTCAACGCCGACGCCCGCGTCATCCTCGCCGTGCAGCTCGAGGCCGAGCCCGACGACGTCGGGTTCGAGGACCTCCACCCGGTCGCGGTCCTGGCCACCGTCGGGGCGCTCCGCCTGGTTCCGGGCGCCGGCGCCCACGCCCTGGTCGAAGGCCAGCAGCGTGTCCGCCTGCTCTCCTTCGACCAGGACGGCGATGTGTGGTCGGCGGCGTACGAGCTTGTCGAGGACGGCGAGGTCTCCGGCACCGAGGCCGACGCGCTGGCGGGGAGCGTTCGCCAGCTCTTCGGCGAATACGTCACCGCCGGCGGCCAGGTCCCCCCCGAGGTTGCCGCGGCCATGGCGCGTGCCATCGGCCCCGCGCGGGTGGCGGACATCGCCTCCGCCGCGCCCGACCTCACCGTCACCGAGCGGGTGGAGCTGCTCCAATCGCTCGACGTCGTCGAACGCCTGCGCCGCCTGGCGCCGCTCTTCGGTCGACAGGTCGAGGTGGCGTCGATGCGCACGCGCATCCACGAGGATGTGCAGCGGACCATCAACAAGTCGCAGCGTGAGCACATCCTCCGCGAGCAGCTGCGGGCGGTTCGCAAGGAGCTTGCCGACCTCGAGGGCGAGGGCGAGGAGGGCGAGGATCTCTCCACCCGCATCGAGGCCCTCGGCATGCCCGCCGCGGTGCGGGCGCGAGCTCTCAAGGAGGTGTCGCGCCTCGAGCAGATCCCCGGCGCATCGCCGGAGATGGGCATGGTGCGCACCTGGATCGACTGGCTCATCGACCTCCCCTGGGGAGAGCGACCGGTCGAGCACATCGACATCGAGCGCGCCGCCGCGATCCTCGACGAGGATCACTACGGTCTCGACAAGGTCAAGGACCGCATCCTCGAGTGGATGGCTGTGCGTGACCGCGCCCAGCGCCGCGCCGCGGCCGTGGCGGAGGCGGCACTCGAGGCTGTGGCCGCTGAGGTGGAGCCGGTCAGCGATACCGCCGCGGCCGTCGCCGGCGTGGCCGATGCCGCCGCGGAGGTCCCGGGTCCGGGGCAGCCCGACCCGATGGTGGAGGCGACCACGCGCCCGCCGCGCGGACTGCAGACGCCGATCCTCTGCCTGGTGGGACCGCCGGGAGTGGGCAAGACGTCGCTGGGGCGCAGCATCGCCCGCGCCATGGGCCGTCGCTTCGTGCGCCTCTCGCTGGGGGGGATCCGCGACGAGGCAGAGATCCGCGGCCACCGCCGCACCTACATTGGCGCTCTCCCCGGCCGGATCATCCAGTCGATGAAGCAGGCGGGCACCGTCAACCCCGTCATCATGCTTGATGAAATTGACAAGGTTGGCACGGACTTCCGCGGTGATCCGTCGGCGGCGCTGCTCGAGGTCCTCGACCCCGAGCAGAACCGCGAGTTCAGCGACCACTACCTCGAGGTGCCGTACGACCTCAGCAACGTGCTCTTCATCACCACCGCCAACATGGTCGACACCATCAGCCCGGCATTGCGCGACCGCATGGAGCTGATCCGCATCAGCGGCTACACGGAGGCCGAGAAGCTGGGCATCGCCGAGAACCACCTCCTCCCGCGTCAGCTCGAGCAGCACGGCCTCGAGCATGGCGAGCTGTTGATCTCGCACGAGACGCTCGTGGCCATCCTCCACGGTTACACCCGCGAGGCGGGCGTGCGCCAGCTGGACCGCACCATCGCGGAGATCGCGCGCAAGGTGCCGCGGCGGCTCGCCGCGGGCGCGGAGTCCGTGGTGGCGGAGCCCGATCAGCTGAGTGACTTCCTCGGACCGCGGCGCTTCGAGTACGGTGAGGCCCAGGACGCCGACGAGGTCGGCGCGGTGACCGGCGTCGTTGTCAGCGAGGTCGGTGGCGACATCGTCACCGTCGAGGCGCTGGCGGTTGAGGCCAAGCCCGACCTCTCCCTCACCGGCCAGCTCGGCAGCGTCATGGAGGAGTCCGCGCGCGCCGCGCTCACGTGGGCGCGCGTACACGCCGTCGAGTACGGGGCGCCGCGTGATTTCTTCGAGACGCACGCGCTCCACATCCACGTCCCCGCCGGCGCGATTCCCAAGGACGGTCCCTCTGCGGGCGTCACCATGGTCACAGCGATGGTGAGCGTTGCCTCCGGACGCCGCGTCCGTCGCGACGTGGCCATGACCGGCGAGGTGACCCTGCGCGGGCGCGTGCTGCCCATCGGCGGGGTCAAGGACAAGCTCCTTGCCGCGCACCGATCAGGGTTGACCACGTTCATCCTGCCGCGCAAGAACATTCGCGACCTCGATGAGATTCCCCGCGAGGTGCTCGACGCGGTGGAGGTCGTGCCCGTCGACAACGTCGGCGAGGTGCTCCAGCGTGCGCTCATCGACGAGCCCCCGGCGCAGCGGCGCGAGGGTCGCAACGCCGGGTTCATGCTGCCCCTGCACACCGACGAGGGCCCGCACCCGACCATCACCGCCTGATCGTGGAAGGGCTCCGCGACCTCCTCGAGCTGACGGTCGTCGTCGACCCGATGTACTCCGAGAACTGCTACGTCCTTCGCCGCCGGGACAGCGAGGCGGTGATCCTCATCGACCCCGGCCTGCAGAGCGTGCGCGTCCTCCAGGTGCTCGAAGCACGGAACTGGCGTTGCGAGCGCATCCTGCTGACCCACGGCCACGGTGACCACGTCAGTGGGGTGCCTGCGGTGGTCGCGGCGCACCAGTGCCGCGTTGCTCTCCACCCCGCCGACCACGAGCAGCTGCTCAGGATGCGCATGCTCCCCGGCATCCCGGCGGACATCCCCGACGTGGTCATCGACGACGACCTCGGCGACGGCCAGGTGATCAGCTGGCACGGCCTCGACATCGCGGTCATCCACACGCCCGGGCACACGAGGGGCTCCGTCTGCTTCCTCGCCGGCACCGACCTGCTCAGCGGCGACACGCTCTTCCGTCGCGGCGTCGGCCGGGCCGATCTCCCTGGTGGCGACTGGCCGACGCTGATGACCAGCATCGAGACGCGCGTGTACGCGCTGCCGGCCGACACGGTCGTGCATCCCGGCCACGGCGCCACAACGACCATTGGCGAGGAGATGGCGTCGAACCCCTTCGTGGTCCATCCCCGCTACCGCTGAGGCCAGGGTCAGGCGCCGTCCCCGAGGCGCGAGATCAGTTCGAACAGGATCGCCGCGGTCACGCCCCAGATCACGTTGCCGTCCGCCTCGTAGGTGTGCACCTCGCGTGACACGCCCTCGTGGAGGACCGTTCGCACGGTGTGCGGTACCTCCATCAGGGTGCGCAGGTCGACTCGGAACAGGCGCGCCACCTCGAAGGGATCGGGGCGCAGGTCGACATCGGTGCTCTGCAGCGCCACGACGGGTGTGAGCCAGATGTTGGACACCGCGGTCAGGAACGGCGGCAGCAGCCCGATCACCTCCGCCGCGTCGGGGGGAATGCCGGCCTCTTCCCCGGCCTCCCGGAGAGCCGTGGCGACGACCGTCGGGTCGCGCGGTTCGCTGCCGCCCCCCGGCAGGGCGATCTGGCCGGGATGATCGCGGAGGTGGGCGGTGCGCTGCATGAAGAGCAGGGGCAGACGATCGTCCCGTGTGTCGAAGAGGAGAAGGACAGCGGCGGTGCGGCGGTCCGGTGGTGCGGCGAGCGGTGCACTGCCGACGGGGTCGACAACGCTGCGCAGGTGCTGCTCGAGGCTGCCCATCAGCCCACTGTAGAAAAGCGCTCGCTCAGGCCGGCGTCAGGCGACCCGTGACTCGCTGCTACGGCGCAGGCTGGCGTCCAGTCGCGACATCGCGTCCGCGCGGCGCATCGCCTCCTCGACGACGGCGGCAAGAACCTTCCCACGGCGATACCGCAGGGCCTGGTCGTTCTCGCTCGCGTCCGCGAGGCGCTGCGCGTCCCGGGCTGCCATCTCGTGCTCCTGGGTGGGTGTGGACGCCGCTCTTGCAGGGGTCAACGCCAGCGGCTGACGGAACCGTACGCTTGCCGGAGTCGGCGTCGGTCACGCCCTGAGCAAGCCTCAGTAAATGTCGGTGAAGGAGATCGGCGATCGTGCAACGCCGTGGGGCGCGGACAGGGACAGACCGCCCACCGCCGCGACCGTGCCCGCGCTGCGGCGCTCCGCTGCGCGCCTCTCACCGAGAGTACGCGGGAGGCGGGGCGAGCGTGCCGGTCCTGCGTTGCTCGGCATGTGGGCACACCGTCAACGGAGCCGCTCGCAACGACGCTGATCGCACCCCGGCCAACGGTGGCCGCTCGCGGCGCCACCAGCCGGTCGACGAGGGACCGCCGAGCAACCCGGTGATCAACGCCGACCTGGCGCGCCGCCTCCTCGAGGACCTGCGCGACTGAGGCTCAGGCGGACGCTGTGGCCGCGCCCACACGCGAGTGCATGTCGAACCACTCGAGCACGGTGGCGTTGATCTCGTCGCGGTCGACGTCGACGCTCATGCCGTGGCCGCTGCGCGGAAAGTGGCGGCGGCGCACCTCAGCGCTGCACACAAGGCGGCGCTCGATCTCCAGCGCATTGGCGGGGTCGATGGTGCGGTCGCGGCCCCCGTGGAGTACGAGCACGGGCGCGCGGATGGCCGCGAGCTCGTCGCGGACGTCGCCGAGCAGGTGCACGAACTCCTCGATGGCGCGCATCGGCCGGCGGCCGAGCGAGTGGAGCTCGTCGATCGCCTCGAGGTCGTAGAGATCGATGTCAGTGCCAGGGTGCTGCCAGCGCATCACCCGCCCCACCACAGGCACAGCCCACCTGGCCGGTCCACGGAGCCACACGGGCGCCGCCATCGTGGCGACCGCCGCCACCCGCAGGTCGGTGGCGGCGAGGTGCAGCGCGATCGTCCCGCCCATCGACTGTCCCGCGACCATGACCTCGTCACACTCGGCGGCGAGGGCGTCCAGCGCCGCCTGCGCGGACGCGATCCATTCGCGCCGGCCGGTGCTCTCCAGCGCCTCCGGCGTCGACGCGTGCCCGGCCAGCGCAACCCCCCGGCACCGGTAACCGTGTGCGGCCAGGTGCTCACCGAGCCGTCGCAGCTCCGGTGGCGTGCCCGCGAAGCCGTGGACGAGCAGGACGCCCCGCCTGCCGTCGCCGAGCGCCCAGGGGCGCACGACCTCGGGGTCGAACGGTGTCAGGGTGCACGCGGCCATTCGCCGCCGAGTATATGGCGGGCTCCCGGATGCTACCGTCGCGCACACGTGACCGATGAGCTGATGCGAGAGGCGCTGGAGAGGATCGTCGTCGGCGAGTCGCTCGATGTGTCGACCGCGCGCGCGGTGATGGACATGGTCATGGACGGCAGCGCGACGTCCGCGCAGATCGGCGGCCTGCTCACCGGCCTGCGCACCCGCGGGGAGACGGTCGACGAGCTGACCGGCATGGTCATGTCGATGCGCGACCACGCCACCCTCGTCGAGCTGGAGCCGGGAGCGGTGGACACGTGTGGCACCGGTGGCGACGGCACCAACACCTTCAACATCTCCACGGCGGCAGCCCTGGTGGCGGCCGCGGCGGGCTGTCGCGTCGCCAAGCACGGCAACCGCGCCCAGTCGTCGCGCTGCGGCAGCGCCGACGTCCTCGAGGAGCTGGGCGTCCGTGTCGCGCTCGACGGCGAGGGGGTGCGTCGCTGCGTCGACGAGGCGGGGATCGGGTTCATCTACGCGCCGGCGTTCCATCCCGCCATGCGTCACGCTGCGGCGGTCCGTCGCGAGCTTGGCATCCGCACGGTCTTCAACGTGCTCGGCCCGCTCGCCAACCCGGCGCGGGTCCGTCACCAGGCCCTCGGCGTGGCGGGGAACGCGCCTGTGGCGGTGATGGCCACGGTCCTGCAGCGTCTCGGCCATCGCCACGCGCTCGTGTTCAGTGGGCCGGGCGGGATGGACGAGCTCGGCCTCGACGCCGTGACCAATGGGTACGAGGTCACCGAGACGGGCATGCGCGACATCGAGATCGATCCCCAGGCACTCGGCCTGAACGCGGCTCCGCGTGAGGCGCTGGCGGGCGGTGACGCCGTCACCAATGCGGCCGCCGTCCTTGCCGTGCTCGACGGTGAGCGGGGTGCGCGACGTGACGTCGTGCTCCTCAACGCCGCGGCCGCCATGGTCGCCGCCGACCTCGCGGTCGGCATGGCGGAGGGGATCGAACGAGGCAGAGCGGCGCTCGATTCCGGGGCGGCGCGACGCACGCTCAGCCGCCTCGTCGCCGCCTCCCAGGCGGCGGCGTGATGCGGGGACGCCTCGCCCGCATCGTCGAGGGCAGTGCATGAGCCGGGGTGGGGAGCTGTTCCGTCTCCAGGAGATCGACACGCGCCTCGCCCAGGACGCTGCCCGCCTCGCCGAGGTCGAGGCGAGGATCGCCACGGACCCGGAGCTGGAAAGGCGCCGCCGCGAGGCCCGCCTCCGCCGTCGCGAGCAGGCCGCCGCCGATGCCGACCTCGCCGCGGCCGAGAAGGAGTCTGACGGGCTGCGACGCCGCGCCCGCGACCTCGATCGCCATCTCTACGACGGGTCGGTGCGCAACCCGCAGGAGTTGCTGGGCATGCAGCACGACCTCGAGGCGCTGCGCCGGCGCATCAACGCCGAGGACGAGGGCCTCCTCACCCTCATGGAGGCGGCCGAGGCGGCCGCCGAGGCCGATCGCGAGGCCAACGCCGCCATCGTCGACCGCGAGAGTGAGCGGGCGGGTCACGCCGGCGAGCTGCTCGAGCAGGCGGTGGCGATGAGGCAGTCGGTGGAGCGCGACGAGCGCGACCGCGCGGAGCTGTCCGCGGGCATCGCCGCCCCCGACCTCGTCCTCTACGAGCGGCTGGCGCGACGCGTTCCTCCAGCGGTGGTGCGCATCCAGGCCGACAGCTGCGGCGGCTGCCACATCCCCTTCGGCGGCTCCGAGGTGCGCCGCATCCGCGTCGCCGATGAACCGGTGCAGTGCTCGGGGTGCGACCGCATCGTGGTCCCGTGACCCAGACGGTGGTGGCCTACACGGACGGCGCGTGCTCGGGCAACCCCGGCGCGGGGGCGTGGGCCTACAGGCTGCAGTGGCCGGACGGCTCAGTGTCGGAGAGCGCCGGCGCGACGGCCATGACCACCAACAACCGCGAGGAGTTGAAGGCTGTGCGCGAGGCCCTCCGAGCCGTGCGCGCGCACATCGGCGCCGACCCGGGCTGGCGGATCGTGGTGCGCACCGACAGCCTCGGCGTCATCAACTGGCTGTCGCGCACATGGAAGCGCAAGGCCAACCTTGACCTGTACCCGGGTATCGACAGCCTCATGGACTCGCGCGTCCGCTTCGAGCACGTCCGCGGTCACAGCGGCGAACCGGGCAACGAGCGCGTCGACGCCCTTGCCGTCGCGGCCGTGGAGCGTCAGCTGGCGCAGGGGCCACAGCTCGCGCCTCCGCAGCGTGAGCTGCCCCTGGGCTGACGCGGACTGGCGCCGGTCGCAGCAGGAGGCGGCCTGACCTGACGCCGTCGCGACGGCTGGGAGGCCCGGGTGGGGAGCGTGCAAGCCGGCCTGTAAGCCGGGTTCTGTCCCCGCCGCTCCGTTCACGGCCCACGGGCCGCCGCTCCCCGGCGGCGGGGGACGGCCATCCATCTACGACGCCGGTTGCCCGGCGCCTCCAGCGGCCCGACCCGGGACATGGGGCGAGCAACCCCTGGACGGCGAACCGTCCGTCCCTGTTCGGCCTTGCTCCGGGCGGGGTTTACCTGGCCGGCCGGTCACCCGGCCGCCGGTGGGCTCTTGCCCCACCATTTCACCGTTGCCGGCGGCACCGCCGCGGCTGTGTCTTTTCTGTGGCACTCTCCTTCGGGTTGCCCCGACTGGGCGTTACCCAGCGCCCTGCTTTGTGGAGCCCGGACTTTCCTCGGACGCTGAGCGCCCGCGGCCGTCCGGCCGGCTTGCCCGGGGAATTCTACCGCCGCGCCGCAACTCGGGCAGGAGCGAGCGGCGCAGCGAACGGCACATCTGTTCGCATTGACGCGTTGAGTTGAGACTGTTACCGTTCGGCCCATCAGTGGGGCAGAGTGGTGAATAGTGGGGCACGGAATGTGGACCGACGGCGGCAGCGACCCGATGGCCGGAGCTGACCTGTGTTCTACGGGACGTTCCGCCATGCCGTCGACTCCAAAGGCCGGGTCGCCCTTCCCGCCCAGTTCCGGCGTGACCTTGGCGGCGCCGTCATCGCCCCGGGCGCCGAGAACCGCCTCGTGATCCGCCCGATCATGGAATGGCAGGAGTACGAACAACACTTCCGGCTCACCGCCGACAGCTCCGCCGAGCAGCGTCTGTTCATGCGTCACCTCTACGCCGGCGCGAGGGAGGTGGACGTCGACGTCCAGGGGCGGATCCTGCTCAGCCCCGAGCATCGCGCCTTCGCCCGCATCGAGGACCGCGCCGTCTTCGTCGGGGTCTCCAACGTCGTGGAGATGGTGGGGGAGGCGGTCTGGGACAGCGAGAGCCTGCGCCTCGACCCCGAGGTCTTCACCCAGCTTGGAGACCGCGTCGGCCGCCCCGGCTCACCCGACGCGGGCGAGCGGGCGTGACTGCATCCGTTTCAACCACACCAGCAACGCAAAGGGGTTTCCATGTCGATCGTGGCCGGCATGGACGACGACAGCTCCGCCACGCCCGGTGGCCCCGCGCCTGACGCGACGGGTCACCGGCCGGTCCTTCTACATCCGCTAATAGAGAGCCTGCAGCCCCGACCGGGCCAGACGTACATCGACGGCACCCTCGGCGCCGGCGGTTACGTCGCCTCGGTCCTGGAACGCGTCCGCCCCGGCGGGCGTGTCCTCGGCATCGACCGCGATCCCGCGGCGGTGGAGGCGGCGCGGCGTCGCTTCGCAGCGGCGACCGGCGCCATCGTCGAGCAGGGCGATTTCGCCTCTCTCGAGGCGATCGCTGCCCGCCACGGCATCGACCGGGTCGACGGCGTGATGTTCGACCTGGGCCTCTCGTCGGTACAGCTCGACGACCCGGCCCGCGGATTCAGCTTCCGCTTCGACGGGCCCCTCGACATGCGCATGGATCCGCGCGAGGGGCGCACCGCCGCCGACCTCGTCAACGAGTGGTCGGAGGCGGACCTGACCGCGCTGATCCGCACATACGGTGATGAGCGCTTCGCACGCAGGATCGCCGCCGCGATCGTGCGCAGCCGTGCCGACGAAGCGATCACCACCACAGCCCAGCTGCGCGACATCGTCGAGCGCACCATCCCGCGACGGTTCTGGCCGAAGCGCATTCACCCTGCGACGCGGACGTTCCAGGCGCTTCGCATCGAGGTGAACCACGAGCTGGAAAGCCTCAATGAGGGACTGCAGGCCGCGATTCGAATCCTCCGGCCCGGTGGGCGTCTTGGGGTTGTCTCCTTCCACTCTCTCGAGGACACCATTGTCAAGAACGCACTCCACGTCTCAGCACAGAATTGTCTCTGTCCGCCCCAACAGACCCACTGCACCTGCGCTCACCGGGCCTCTCTTCTCCTCCTCAGCCGCAAGGCCATCAAGCCCGACGCCGCTGAGCTCGCCGCCAACCCGCGAGCCCGCTCCGCGCGGCTGCGCGTCGCCGAGAAGCTCGACGACGCGCGCTAGACCAGCACCCCGCCATCCGTCGCCTCGTCCTCCACACGTCACTGCATTTCACGGAGACCCGGGCTGTGCCCAAAACCCCACGTTCCCAACTTCCTGCCGATGACCTCAGCGGCGTCCCGCTCGACGAGGCACCCGCGCGCCGCACCCGTCTTCGCCGCGGTGGACCGCGCACGCCCCTCCCTCTGCTGCCGCTGATCGCGGCGCTCGCCGGCGTCGGCGTCGCCTACGTGGGCCAGAGCGCCCACGCCACCCAGGCGACATACGACGCCGCCGGGCTGTCGGCGCAGAACCTGCAGCTGAGCACACGCGACTCGCAACTCGGCGACGACCTCGCCCGCCTCGAGAGCGCAGCCCGGATCGTCGCGGCCGCTCAGCAGCTGGGCATGCGCCCGGCCGGGCACTGGTCGTATGTCGCGGCGCAACCCAGGGCGGTGATCCCGACCCCGGGGCCGCTTCTGGCCACACAACCCGGCTCCGGTGATCCTCTGCAGCAGTTCGTGGCGGCGGTGGGCGGCGCCTTCGGCGTGCGCGGCAGCCGCGGCGCCGCCCCATGAGACGACGTCGCGAGGCGGCCCAGCCGTCGGCGGTGCGCGGCTGGTTCGTCGCCGACGCACCCGACTACCGTCACCGCGGCACCTGGCTGGCGCTGGCGTTCGCCGCCATGGCGGTGACGCTCTGCGCGCGCCTCTTCGACGTGCAGGTGCTGCAGCACGCGACCCTGGCCGCCAAGGCGGCGGCCCTGCACCAGAAGTCGGTCACCATCGCGGCCACCCGGGGGCGGATCCTGGACAGCAGCGGGCGCGTGCTGGTCAGTAACCGCACCGTGTACGACGTCTATGCCGACCCGGGCCTGATCAGCGTGGACAGCCGCGCCGACGTGGCCAGGCAGCTCGCCCCCGTGCTCTCCCAGGATGTCACCGCTGTCGACGCGCTCATCTCCGAGCCGACGCGTTTTGTCTACCTCGCCAAAGCGGTGTCACAGCAGGTGAGTGACCGGCTCAACGCTCTCGGGCTGCCCGGGGTCGTGGTGGTGCCCGCGGAGCAGCGCGTCTACGAGCCGTCGGCTGTGCCGGGCACGTCCTTTGCCGCCAACCTCCTCGGTTACGTCAATGCCGACGGCACCGGCCAGTACGGCATCGAGGGCTACTACGACACCGTGCTCCGTGGCACCGACGGGCAGCAGTCGACGGTTCGCGACGTCGCCGGCAACTCCATCACCCTGAGCAACGACCCGCAGTCGGCAGCCCACGACGGCGAGGACCTGCAGCTCGGGCTCGACTCCGAGGTGCAGTACTGGGCCGAGCAGGCGATCGCGCAGGGCGTCGCCAAGGCGCAGGCGGCGTCGGGGACCCTGCTGGTCATGGACACCAAGACCGGCGCCATCCGGGCGTGGGCTCAGGCACCCACATACGATGCCAACTCCTACTCGAGCTCCCCGATCGCCGACTTCCGCGACCTCGGGATCTCCAACGTCTACGAGCCCGGATCGGTCGAGAAGCTGGTCACCTTCGGGGGCGCTCTCAACAGCGGCGCGATCACCCCGGGCTACACCTTCAACGAGGGGCCGACGACGATCGACGGAGCCACCATCCGCGACTGGGACAACCGCGCCCACGGCAACATCACCATGCAGAAGGTCCTCGACGACTCGCTCAACAACGGGGCCATCAAGGCGGCTCAACTGATGGGTGCAAATGCCTTCTACAGCAACCTTCTTGCCTTCGGGATCGGTCTCTCGACAGGAGTCGACCTGGCCGGTGAGCAGAACGTGCCCCTGCCGGCGCAGAGCACCCTGAGCCCCCTCGACCTCGCCGAAGCCGCCTTCGGGCAGCGCGTCCAGGTGACCCCGGTGGAGATGCTGGCGGCGATCAACGCCATCGCCAACGGCGGTGTGTGGGTGCAGCCGCACGCGGTGCAGGCGGTCATCGATCCCAGCACCGGCAGGTCCGCCGTGGTCGTGCCCACCACGCGACGGGTCATCTCCGCCACCGCCGCGGCCACGCTCGCTCAGATGATGACCGGGGTGGTCGAGGACCGCGGGGCCGAGGGCTCAGCGGCCAAGATCGCGGGCTTCACGGGTGAGGTCGCCGGCAAGACCGGCACCGCGAGCGTGGCCGTCAACGGCCGCTACGGCAGCAACGTCATCGTCTCCTTCGGTGGTTTCCTCCCCGCCAAGAACCCGCAGTTCACCATGCTGGTCGTGCTCAACTACCCGCAGGAGAACAGCATCGTGCGATTCGGCTCGACGCTGGCGGCCCCGATCTGGAAGCAGCTCGCCCAGGTGGCCATCGACCAGTGGCGGATCACGCCGTGAAGCACGCCGCCGTGGTGCTCGTGCTCGCCTTCGGCGCGGGCATTGCCCTGTACCCGTGGCTGATCGCCCAGCTCGCCGTCAGCGGTGCGCGGCAGCGCGTGCAGGCCTACAACCCGCAGTCCCACATGATCAAGGCGGGCACCCCGACGATGGGCGGCCTGCTCTTCTGCGCCATCGCCGTGGTCGCCTGGCTGGTCTTCGACCGCAGCCGCCTCGGGTTCGTCGTCGTGTTCGCCCTTGGGGCGGGCGCATTGCTCGGCGTCCTCGACGATCGCGCCAACATCCGCGGCAAGGGCGTGTTCGGCCTCGGGGTCCGCGAGAAGCTCGTCTTCCAGGCGTTCATCGGGCTCCTCGTCGGCATCGGCCTGGCCGTCGCCGGCGCCACCCGCCAGGCCTTCCCCGGGCTCGGCGAGCCGGACCTGCACGCCGCCGGCATCATCATCGTGAGCGTGCTGGCAGTGGTCGCCGTCAGCAACGCGGTCAACCTCACCGACGGCGTCGACGGCCTCGCGGCCAGCTGTTCCGCGGTGGTGTTCGCCGGGCTCCTCGCCGTCGCGCTGCACCAACACGCGCTTCCCGCCGTCATCGTCAGCGCCGCCCTGGTCGGCGGCCTTGTGGCCTTCCTTGTCTTCAACTGGTTCCCCGCCCGCGTGTTCATGGGAGACACCGGGTCGCTTGCCCTGGGCTGCGCGCTCGTCGCCACCGCGGCCGAGGTGCACCTGCTCTGGCTGCTCCCGCTCGCGGGCATCGTCTTCGTCGCGGAGACGCTCAGCGTGATCATCAACGTCACCGCCGTGCGCAGGTTCCACCACCACCTGCTTCGGGCCAGCCCGCTCCATCATCACTTCGAGGAGCTCGGCCTGCGCGAGCGTCGCCTGGTCGCCGCCTTCACAACCGTGGCGGCCGTCGGCACCCTCCTCACCGTCCTGTACGCGCGTTCGCGCGGGGCGGTCGCATGAGCGGCCGTGCCGTGGTCTTCGGCCTCGGTCGCAGCGGGCTCGCCTGCGCCCGCGTCCTCGCCGCCGAGGGATGGGAGGTGCTCGCGGTCGACAGTCGCGACGACGCCGGCCTCCGCGACACGGCCTCACGCCTGCCCGCCGAGGTCCACGTCGAGCTCGGCGGCTACCAGGCCGAGGTGGTGCGCGGCGCCGCCCTGGTCTGTCCATCGCCCGGCGTGTCGTGGAGCGCTCCCGAGCTCGTGCTGGCGCGCAGCCTCGGCATCCCGGTGCGCAGCGAGATCGCGCTGGTGTTCGAGCGCTGCCGGGGCCGCATCGTCGGCATCACCGGCACCAACGGCAAGACCACCACGACCAGCCTGTGCGCCGCCGTCATCGGGCGCGACGGCCGCCGTGTCCACCTCGGCGGCAACATCGGCGAGACCATGCTCGACCGCCTCGACACGGTCGGGAGCGGCGACTGGGTGGTGCTCGAGCTGTCGTCGTTCCAGTTGGAGTCGGTCGAGGCGCCCGCGTGCGAGATCGCCGCCGTCCTGAACATCAGCCACGACCACATCGACCGTCACGGCAGCCTGGCCGCATACATCGCCACCAAGCAGCGAGTGGTCGAGCACGCCACGTCCTGCGCGGTCCTCGGATGGGACGACCCGGTGACCCGCGCCATGGCCCCCGCCAGCCCGGCGCCGGTGCGGTTCTTCGGGGCTGCCATGGCCGGACAGGACGGCGCCACCGTCGAGGGCGGCGACGTCGTCGTCGTCGAGGCGGGCGCCTCGCAGCCGGTCATGAAGGTGGCCGACATCCCCCTCTTCGGGAGCCACAACGTGCTCAACGTGCTCGCCGCGACCGCGATCGGGGTCGCGGCGGGGGTTGGCGTGACGGACATCGCCGCGGCGGTCCGTGACTTCACCCCCGTGCCCCACCGCCTCGAGACCGTGCTCGAGGACAACGGCGTGCTGTGGATCAACGACAGCAAGGCGACCAACGTCGACGCCGCCACGCGCGCGCTGGAGTCCTTCGACCGGCCGATCGTGTGGATCGGCGGCGGCTACAGCAAGGGCGTGCCGGCGGGCGACCTCGCCGGGGCCGTGGCCCGTCACGCCCGCGTCGCCATCCTCAACGGCGACACCGCGGCAGAGTTGGACGAGGCACTGGCCGCGCTGGGCTTTCGCGACAGGGTCGTCGTCGCCGACCAGGCGAGCGCGGTCCGCGAGGCGCGGCGGCGGGCCGGCGCCGGTGACGTCGTGCTCCTGGCGCCGGGCTACTCCAGCTTCGACCAATTCGGCAACTTCGAGGAGCGTGGCGCGGCGTTCGCCACCCTGGTCCGTCGCCTTGTCATGGAGAGCGGCGCCTGATGGCCGCTCGCACCCGGCCCAACACCGTCCCCGCCCTGCGCCTGCGTGAGACCCTCCTCGGCGGGCGCACCCTCAGCCTCGGCGGGGTCGACGGCTGGTTGCTGACCGACATTGCCGCGCTCTGCGCCTTCGGGCTGGTCATGGTCTACAGCGCCAGCGAAGCGCTGGGGTTCCTCTGGTTCGAGAATCCCAACTACTTCTTCTACCGACAGCTGATGGGCATGGGGCTCGGCGTGCTGGCACTGGTGATCCTCGCCCGCACCGACTACCACCGCCTGCGCCGCCTCGCCCCCGTGGCGGCGCTCTGTCTCGTGGCCATGCTGATCCTGGTGCTGGTGCCGCACCTGGGTACTCAGGCCAACGGCGCCCGGCGCTGGTTCACCGTGGGACCCCTGTCCGTGCAGCCGTCGGCGATCGCCATCCTCGTCTCCATCGTGTTCTTCTCGAAGTGGCTGACCGATCGCGGCCCCGCCGTCCGCACCTACCGCGGGGTGCGCGACTACGCGCTGCTCATCGGCGTGCTCATCGGTCTCGTCCTGCTCGAACGCGACCTCGGCAGCAGCATCATCATCGCCGGGACCGCGCTGGTTCTCCTCGCCCTCGGCGGCGTCCGCAAGCGGCACATGTTCGTCCTCCTCGGCGTGGCCATGGCAGGCGGTTACCTGCTGGTCATGCTCGTCGCCTACCGGTCCAGCCGCCTGGCCACCTTCACGCACCCCTGCGACGATCCTCTCAACACCGGCTACCAGGCGTGCCAGGCGCTCTACGCCTTCGGCAGCGGCGGCCTCACCGGGGTCGGCCTCGGCAACTCCGTGCAGAAGTACCAGTGGCTGCCCGAGGCGCACACCGACTTCATCTTCGCCATCATCGGCGAGGAGCTTGGCCTGGTCGGAACCGTCTCCGTGGTGCTGGCGTTCACATTGCTGCTCTGGCGTGGAGTGCGAGCCTCCCTTCGCGCGCCGGACTCGTACGGGGCACTGCTCGCTGGAGGTATCACCGCGTGGATCGGGATTCAGGCTTTCGTCAACATCGGGGCGGTCACGGGCGTGATCCCCACGACCGGCATCCCCCTGCCGTTCATCAGCTACGGTGGCACCTCATTGGCGATGACGCTGGCGGGGGTGGGGATCCTCTGCAACGTGTCCGCCCAGGGCCGACGACAGGGGGTGACACTGCGTGCGCACGTTGATCGCCGGCGGGGGGACGGGTGGCCATCTGACCCCGGTGCTGGCGATGGCCCAGGAGCTGCGCCGCTCTGACCCGTCCGGCGCCGTTCTCATCGTCGGCCGCCGGGGAGGCGTCGCCGAGGGGCTGGTCACGGCGGCGGGGTTCCGCCTCGAGACCCTGCTGGTGTCGGGCCTCGACACGGGAAGTGCGGCGAGCGTGTCTCGGTTTGTCGCCCGACTGCCGGTGGCGGTGATCGCCGCGCGGCGGATCATCCGCGAGTTCCGCGCTGACGTGGTCGTCGGGGGGGCCGGCTACGTGAGCGTGCCGGTGGTGCTGGCCGCCCGTTCGCTGCGCGTCCCGGTTGTGCTCATGGAGCAGAACGCCATGCCGGGCCGGGCCACACGGCTGCTGGCGCGCCGTGACGGCGTGGTCGCCGCCGCGTTCGCGGAGACCGCGGCACGTCTTCCCCGCGCTCGCGTCGTGCACACCGGCAACCCGATCCGCACCGAGGTGCTCGCCACCCCGCCCCGCCCACTCGGCGACCGTTGCGACGCACTGCTGGTCATGGGTGGCTCACAGGGCGCGCGGCGCATCAACCGCGCGGTGGCGGGCTGCGTCGAGGCACTGCTGCGCGCCAATCCCAGCCTGCGCATCGTCCATCAGACGGGCGTCCTCGACAGCGAGGAGATGGAGGCGGTGGCTGCTTCACTCGACGCCGACCTGCGCGCGCGCTGGTCGCTGGCGCCCTTCATCGGCGACATCGGCGCGGCCATCACCGGCTCCGACCTCGTGCTGATGAGGGCCGGAGGGTCGTCCGTTGCCGAGTGCGCGGCCCTCGGCCGGCCCATGATCCTGGTGCCGTACCCGCACGCCGGTGACCATCAGCGCTTCAATGCGGCCCCCTACGTCGCGGCCGGGGCGGCCAGGGTGATCCCCGACCAGGAATGCGACGCGCCGCGTGTGGCGGCGGAGCTGGGCGCCCTCCTCGACGACCCGGCGGCGTGGCGGCGCATGGCCGCGGCCAGCGCGGGGCTGGGCCGGCGGGACGCGGCCTCACGGGTTGTCGGGCTGCTCACCCACCTTGCGGCCAGTCCGGCGAGAATCCCGGGGTGACCGGTCACGTCCACTTTCTCGGTATCTGCGGCTACGCGGTGAGCGGCGCTGCCCTGGTCGCCCGCGAGCAGGGGTGGCGCGTCTCGGGCTCCGACGACGAGGCCTACCCCCCCACGACCGACATCCTCACCGCCGCCGGCGTCGACTGGGTCGACGGCAGTGACCCCGCCAACCTCGACCGCTGGGGTGTGCCCGACCTCGTCGTGGTGGGCAACCAGACGCGTGCGACCAACCCGGAGTGGCTGGCCACCCGCGACCGCGGCCTGCCCACCTCAAGCGAGATCGAGTTCTACCTGCGCCTCACCGCCGACCGGCGCCGCATCGCGGTCTGCGGGACGCACGGCAAGACCACGACGTCGTCACTGCTCGCCCACATGCTCGACGCCTGCGGGATGGACCCCGGCTATCGGCTGGGATCGACGTCGCTGGACCTCGGCAGCAGCGCCAGACTCGGGACCGGGCCGTTCGTGTTCGAGGGCGACGAGTACACCACAGCCCCCTGGGACTCGCGTCCCAAGTTCCTCCACATCCGCCCGTCGTCGGCCTGCGTGACCCGCCTCGAGCTCGACCACCCCGACGTGTACCCGACGCTTGACGCCTACCGCGCCCCCTTCCGCGAGCTGGCGCGGTCGATGCCCGCCGCCGGCCTCCTGGTGCTCTGCGCCGACGATCCCGAATGCGCGGCGCTCGAGGCCGACGCGTCGTGCCGGGTGATCACCTATGGATGCGAGGAGGGAGCTGCCTGGCGCGTCCGCCTCGGCGGCGACAGAGGTTCGGTGCAGACATTCACGGTGCGCGAGCCCGGCGGTGAGCACGAGGTGGCGCTCACCTTCCCGGGCAGGCACAGCGCGCTCAACGCCGTGGCAGCCCTCGTGCTCGCCGTCGACGCCGGCGCATCGCTGCAGCGATGCATCGAGGCATGCGCCACGTTCCGCGGGCCGGCACGCCGCTTCGAGGTGGTCGGTGAGGTGAGCGGTGTCACGGTGATCGACGACTACGCTCACCACCCCACCGAGGTCGAGGTGACGATCGCGGCCGCCCGGGATCGGTATCCCGCGCGACGCCTCATCGCCGTCCACACGCCGCACACGTACTCGCGGACGCGCACGCTCCTCGCCGACTACGAGCACAGCTTCAGAGGCGCGGACGTGGTGGTGCTCGGCCCGATCGAGAGCGCCAGGGAGCGCGGGATGGAGGCAACGGTGAGCAGCCACGACGTCGCCTCCCGGGTTGGGGAGGCCGTCCCGGTCCACGTCGTGGACAGCTCGGCGGAGGCGATCGGCCTGCTGGCGCGCATCTCGCGGCCCGGCGACGTGCTGCTGGTCCTCTCGCTGGGCGGCTTCGACAAGATCGCGCTCCGCCTCGTCGCCGCGCTGGAGGCTGCCGGTGTCCACTGATTGGCTAAGGCGCTGGCCCGGTGTCCGCCACAACGAGCCTCTCTCGCGGCACAGCCAATTCGGTATCGGCGGGCCTGCCGATCTCTTCCTGCGCCTCGACGACCTGGCGATGGTTGCCGAGCTTGTCGGGGAGTGCACGGAGAACGGCGTGGCCCTGACCCTGCTTGGCGCGGGGACCAACGCGCTGGTGCTGGACGGTGGCATCCGCGGCATGGCCCTGCGTGTGATGAGCCGCGAGGTCAGCGCCGGCGACGGTGAGGTCACGCTGGCAGCCGGGGCCATGCTGCCCCGCGTGGCTCTCGACCTCGCCCGTCGCGGCCTCGGGGGCATGGAGTGGGGCATCGGCGTTCCCGGCACCTGTGGCGCCTCGATCTGGGGGAACGCGGGCGCATTCGGCGGCGAGGTCTCCACCAGCCTGGTCAGCTGCGAGGTCGCCGCTCCCGATGGCACGACGGCGTGGATCGACGCCGCCGACTGTGCCTTCGGCTACCGACATTCCCGGTTCAAGGACGACCTGCGCGGTCACGTGGTCCTGCGCGGGCGGTTCGCCGTGGTCGCGGACACCGAGGCGGCGGTGCGGCGCCGGACCGACTCCGTCCAGGCCGAGCGCAAGCGCACCCAGCCCTACGGCGTCCGCAGCCTGGGAAGCACCTTCAAGAATCCTCCCGGTGACTTCGCCGGTCGCCTCATCGAGGCAGCCGGGCTGGCCGGCCGCACCCATGGCGGCGCCCAGGTGTCCCCCAAGCACGCCAACTTCATCCTCAACATCGACCACGCCACCGCGGCCGATGTGCTGGCGCTCGTCGCCGTCGCCCGCGACGAGGTCGCCTCCAGGTTCGGCGTGGTCCTGGAGCGTGAGATCGAGGTGCTTGGAGAGCCCGCCGCAGCTCCGGCGGGGGCGAGCGCCTCGTGAGCACGGTCGCCGCCATCTTCGGGAGCAGGTCGGTCGAACACGAGGTCTCGGTGATCACGGCCCACCAGGCGATGGCCGCGCTCTCACCGCGACACCGGGCGGTGCCCGTCTACATCGCCAAGGACGGCCGCTGGTACACGGGCGACGCGCTCCTGCGTCTCGACGGCTTCGCGGATGCGGACAGCCTTGTCGCCGGCTGCACGATGATCACCCCGGTCATCGACCCATCGCGGCCCGGGCTGGCACTGGCGCCCGCCGCGACGGCGCGCCGCGGCCTCTTCACCCGTGGGGGCGGTGACGCCATCGACGTCGAGGTGGCCATGCCGCTCGTGCACGGCAGCTTCGGCGAGGACGGCAGCCTCCAGGGCCTGCTCGAGATGGCCGGGATCCCCTACACGGGCAGCGGCGTCGCGGCCTCGGCGGTGGCCATGGACAAATCGCTGGCCAAGACGTTGATCCGCGCCGCCGGTCTCCCCGTCCTCGACGACGTCGTCATCGAACGGGCGGCGTGGCGGAGCGATCCCGACCACGCCGTCGCGGCCGCCGAGGCCCTGGCACCGTACCCGCTCTTCGTCAAGCCGGCGGGGCTGGGGTCGAGCATCGGGGTGTCCCGCGCCGGCGACGCCGCGGTGCTGCGCGAGGCCGTCGAGGTGGCTCTCACCTACGACCATCGCTGCCTCGTCGAGGCCGAGCAGGAGGGCATCGTCGAGATCAACTGCGCCGTCCTCGGCGACGGCGCCGACACGCGCGCCTCGCTGCTCGAACAGCCCACCAGGCGCGGCCTGCTCAGCTACGACGACAAGTATCGGGCCACCGGGGCCAAGGGTTCGTCGGCCGGCATGAAGGGCGCACAGCGGATCATCCCGGCGCCGTTGACCGACGCCCTCGCTTCGCGCATCAGCGCCGCGGCCCTCGCCGCCTTCGCAGCAGTGGGTGCGTCAGGTGTCGCCAGGGTCGACTTCCTTGTCGACGCCGCCGCGGAGCGCTTCGTGGTCAACGAGCTCAACCCCATCCCCGGCTCGCTGTCCTTCTATCTCTTCGAGCCCGCGGGCGTGTCCTTCACCGCGCTGCTGGACGAGTTGATCGAGATCGCCCAGCGACGGCACGCGCAACGCACCGCCAGCACCATGGTGTTCGACCGATGGATGCTCGGGGGCGGGGGCGCCAAGACCACCCCGTGATCGCAGGGACCGCCGAGGAGCCGGCCGCCGCCGTGATCGACGAGGGCAGCGGGGCGCCGCTGCTCCTGCTCCACGGGTGGGGTGCAAGCAAGGAGCTGATGACTCCACTTGCGCAGCGGCTCCACGGCTACCGCATCGTCGCTCCCGATCTGCCCGGTTTCGGCGCAACCCCACCGCCGCGTGAGGCGTGGGGGGTCGACGAGTACGCGGCCTGGGTGATCACACTGCTCGATCGGCTGGGCATCGAGCGCACGCACATCGTCGGGCACTCCAACGGCGGCCGCGTGGCCATCGCCCTCGCCGCCGGCCATCCTGGCAGGGTTGAGCGGCTGGTTCTCACCGACAGCGCCGGGATCAGGCCGCGCCACGGGTTGACGTATCGGTGGCGGGTGGCCACGTTCAAGATGCTGCGCGCGGCCTCCCTCTGGCGATGGCTGCCCATGGCGGTGCGCGACATGGCGCGGCGCCGCGCGGCGTTGCGGGGTAGCACGGACTACCGAGCGGCCTCGGGAACGCTGCGAGCCAGCATGGTGCGGCTGGTCAACGCCGACCTGCGCCCTCAGCTCTCGCGATTGGCGACGTCGACACTGTTGATCTGGGGCGCGCGCGACCAGGACACGCCGCTCAGCGATGCGCGCGCCATGGAACGGCTCATCCCCGACGCAGGGCTTGTGGTGTTCGAGGGCTCCGGGCATTTCGCGTACGCGGAGGAACCCGATCGTTTCTGCCGCATCGTCGACGTCTTTCTCCGCGGTGAAGCTCCGTGACTGACGTGCTCCAGGGGGTGCTCGTCGCCGTCGCCTGCGCCGCCTGGCTTGGGCTGCTCGTCCGAGCCGGGCTGGTGGGGGCGCGCATGTACCAGATCGAGGAGTACGACGCCCGGCGCCTTTTCGCGTGGGGGGCCAACCGGTCCTGGCTGCTCCATCGCAGCGCGCTGGTCGCGGCCGCCCCTGCCGCCGTCCTCACCGTGCTCGCCATCGCTCGTGTCGCCGCAAGTGGATTTCACACTGAGTTTCCCGCCGCGTGGATTGCCGGGCTCGGCGCCGCTCACCTGCTCTGGCGGTGGCTGCCTTCCAAGAAGGAACTCGTGTACACGCCGCGGCTGCGCCGCATGCTGGCGACCGCTGCGGGCCTCTCCGCCGCAGTCGCCATCGGGCTGGCGCTGATCTTTGAAGTCAACTCTGCGGTCGGCGCCGTCATCGCCGTCGCGGTCTCTCTTGGTTTCCCGGCGCTGAGCCTGTCTTTCCTTGTGACCGCCAACGCGCTCAACAGACCGATCGAGGCTGCGGTGCGACGGCGGTTCTTGCGCAGCGCTCGGCGCCGAATGGAGGAGTTCCACCCACTGGTGATCGCGGTAGCGGGGAGCTACGGGAAGACGTCGACCAAGCACATCCTCGCTCACCTGCTCGAGCAGTACGGACCGACGCTGGCCACGCCCAAGAGCTTCAACACCCTGATGGGCGTCTGCCGCACCGTCAACGACGTGCTCGACGCGCACCACCGCACCTTCATCGTCGAGATGGACGCGTACGGCCCCGGGGAGATTGCCGCCATCTGCGCACTGGTCCGCCCCCGCCACGCCCTGGTCACGTCGGTGGGGCCCCAGCACCTCGAGCGGTTCGGGACCATGGAGCGGATCAGTGCAGCGCTCGACGAGACCGTCGCCGCGCTGGGCGAGGGCGGCTTCGCGGTGGTGTACGGCGGCGATGATGCGTCGGCGGCCCTCGCCGACAGGGCGGTCGCCGCCGGTCACGAGGTGATCCGCTACGGCATCGCGGGCAGCGCGCAACAACTCGACGTTGTTGCCGAGAATGTCCAGATCACGGGGAGCGGCTCACGATTCACATGGCGATGGCCCGGCAGCGGCCTCAGCCACGACATCGCGCTGCCGCTGCTCGGCCGCCACCAGGTGCTCAACGTCAGCGCGGCCCTGGCGACGGTGCACCGTCTCGGCCTTCCCCTGCAGCCGGCACTGACCGCGCTGCCGTCGCTGCAGCCCGTCGACCATCGCCTCCAACCGGTCCCCACCGGCAACGCCATCACCGTCATCGACGACTCCTACAACGCCAACCCGGTCGGTGTGCACAACGGCCTCGAGGTGCTCGCCCAGCTGGACGCGCGGGCGCGAATCCTGGTCACCCCCGGCCTGGTCGAGCTTGGCGCGGTCGAGGACGAGGAGAACCGCCGCTACGGCGAGCACGCCGCCCGTGTCTGCGACCACGTCATCGTCATGGACGCGCGCCCGGCCCGGGCCCTGCGCGACGGTCTGCGCGCCGGCGGCATGGCCGATGACCGCGTGCACGTGGTGCGCACGCTCGCCGAGGCAACGGCCGTGATCGGTCGCGTCGCGGTCGCCGGGGACGCCGTGCTGTTCGCCAACGACCTTCCCGACACGTACCTCGGGGCGGCCTGACACCTCCCGAGGATTGCGCCGGACGGCGTCGCAACGCCGCGATCGGTCCCATACTGTGCGGACCGGCGCCCTGGTGCGCGTCTCAGCTCACGTCCTTCTCTCCATGCCCCAGAAACTCACTGAGCGCCCTTCTGCGTTTCCCGTGCTCGACGACGCCGGAGCGCGCCAGGCGCAGATCCGCGCCATCGCCGCCGGCCTTGTCGACGGCCCCCGCATGGGACGACGCTTCCACCGCCCCGCCGGCGTCCCGCTGCAACCCTCCGTGCGACGTCGTCGTCACGGGGAGGGACTCCGCCAGGTCGCGGTGGAGCGTCAGCGCGGCCTCCTGTTGCGCCGCCTCCTCGGTGTCGGGCTGCTCGTCGCCCAGGTGGGCGCGCTGGCTGTCCTCCTCACCGCCCCCGCCTTCCGCGTCCACACGATCGACGTCAGCGGTGAACGCCTGCTCAGCCGCGACGCCGTGCTCGCCGCGGCCCGCGTGCCCACGTCGAGCCTCTTCACCGTCGACGGCGACGCCATCCGGGCGCGCATCGCCCAGCTCCCCTGGGTGCGCTCGGTGTCGGTGACCACCTCGCTGCCGTCGACGATCCAGATCGCCGTCACCGAGTGGCAGCCCGACCTCGTCGTCCGCCATTCCTCGACGACCACCCTGGTCGCGGCCGATGGCGCGACGCTGCGAACGGACCACTCCACGACGGCGCCGCCCAATGACGTGGCGGTTCTCCTCGACCAGCGCACGGGCGCCCAGCAGCCCCTGATCGCGGGGGCGGTCGACCTCCTGGCCAGCGCCGCGTCGCGCTGGGCGACGGTCTTCGGCTGCAAGCTCGACGCCTTCGTGCTGAGCAGCAGCAACGTGCTCTCGGCATGGTGCAGCAGCGGCTGGCAGGCCGTCTTCGGGGCGCTCGACAGCAACGATGCGCTGGCGGCCATCCCCGGGCAGCTCGCCGCGCTTGCCGCGCTCACGGGCCGGGTCGACCTCGCCCACCCCGCCTTCGGCTACGTCGACCTGGAGAACGCGTCGTCCCCGGCGATCGGCGGCCATCCCGGCGAGCCCGCCTGGGTCGCCGCCGCCGTTGCGGGCGGCGCCCTGTCCACCACAGCCCCCGTGTCCGGCGCCGCCTCCGCATCAGCCTCGCCGCTGCCCTCGCCGGCCACCCCGGCGACAGCGCCGCCAACCCCCACCCCGTTCATCTTCCACCTCGTGCCATCGTCGCCGCCAGGCCAGCGCTGAGCAGGAGCCGGCCGGCCCGGACGGTTCGATCGCCGGGTCAGGCGGCTTCCCAGGGCCTGGCGATGCGCAGCGCGGTGAGGATGGCGCGGGTGGCGGGGGAGCGGTTGAGGGTGATGAAGTGGATGCCCGGCGCGCCCGCCCGGAGCAGCTCACTGCACTGCAGCGTCGCCCAGGCCACACCGAGCTGGATCACCGCAGCCGCGTCGTCGGCGCGCGTCTCCAGGGCTGCGCGCAGTGCCGCGGGGATCGACGCACCGATCTTTGCCGTGAAGCGGTAGACCTGGTCGACGTTGGTGATCGGCATGATCCCGGGCACGATGGGCACGCCGATGCCGGCCGCCCGGGCGCGGTCGACAAAGCTGAAGTAGCGGCTGTTGTCGAAGAACAGCTGGGTGATCAGGAAGCTGGCCCCGGCGTCGACCTTCTGGCGGGCGGCGTGGACGTCGTCGTCGAGGCTGGCCGACTCGACGTGCTTCTCGGGCGAGCACGCGGCGCCGACGCAGAGATCGGTGTTGGTGCTGACCAGGCGCACCAGCTCACTGCCGTAGCGCAGCCCTCCCTCACAGGCGACGAACCTGCCCTCCCCGTTCGGTGGATCGCCGCGCAGGGCGAGGACGTTCTCGATGCCGACCTCCCGGTAGCGGCGGATCTCGGCGAGAAGGTCCTCGACCGTCGAGTCCCGGCAGGTGAGGTGCGCCATGGGCACGAGCCCGGTTTCGAGGTTGATGCGCTCCACGAGGCGGACGGTGCGGTCGTCGCGCTGGCTGCCCCCGGCGCCGTGGGTCACCGACACGAACGCGGGCGCCAGGTGGCGCAGCGCCGCGATCGTGGCGAAAAGCCGGTCGGCACCCTCGTCGTCACGCGGGGGGAAGAACTCGAACGAGAACAGCGGCTCGTCGTGTGCGAAGAGGCTGTCGATGCGCATGGCAGGTCATGGTGACCGACCTCCCCGGTTCTGCGCCACCGTGCTGCTACCGTTGATGCCGTGCTCGCAGTTCGCGCCGCCCGCTACGGCGGCGACGACCCGCTCTCCAACCTCGAGGTGACCGAGGTCGACGACCCCGTTCCGGGGAGCGGCGAGGTGCTCATCGCCGTCGGGGCGGCGGCGCTCAACCACCACGACCTGTGGACGCTGCGCGGGATCAGCTCGCGTCCGCTCACGGCTCCCCAGGTCCTCGGCTGCGACGCGGCCGGCACCGTGCTCGCCTACGGCCCGGGCGACCCGCCTGAGGGGTGCCCGCCGCCCGGCGCCGCCGTCGTGGTGCACAGCCTGATCACCTGCGGCCGCTGCGCGGCGTGCCGCTCCGGCGACGAACCGAGCTGCCCGCGCATGGGCATGCTGAGCGAGCCGCCCAACCCGGGCACGCTCGCCGAGCGCCTGGTCGTGCCGGTGGGCAACATCCTGCCGCTTCCTGAGACCGTCGACGTGGTGACCGCCGCGTGCCTCCCGACGGCCTACCTCACCGCCTATCGGATGCTTTTCGTGAGGGCGGCCCTGCGCCCCGGGCAACGCGTTCTCGTCCACGGCGCCACCGGTGGCGTGGCCAGCGCGGCCATCCTCATGGGGTCGGCGTGCGGCCTCAGCGTCTTCGCGACATCGCGTGACCCCGGCAAGCGGGCCATCGCCATCGAGCTCGGCGCCGTGGCCGCCTTCCCCATCGAGCGGGGCGCCGTCAAAGAGGTGCTCGCCGCCAGCGGCGGCGGCGTCGACGCGGTCCTCGACACGGTGGGCGAAGCCACCTGGGACTTCTCGCTGCGCGTGGTCAGGCCGGGCGGCGTGGTGGTCGTGTCGGGTGCGACGAGCGGGCCCAATCCGCCTGCCCAGCTCAACCGCATCTTCTGGCGGCAGCTGACCATCGCGGGCAGCACCATGGGGGCGCGCGCCGACCTGTCGCGTGTCGTCGAGATGTGCGCCACGGGCCGGCTGCACCCCCTCGTCGACTCGGTGCGACCGCTTCCACAGGCGGCCGAGGCGTTCGCGGCGCTCGCCGCCGGCGAGCGCCGCGGAAAGCTGCTACTGACACCGGCCTGAGCGGCGGTCACCACCGTCCGTTAACCCGCGCTTACCACCGCCACCACCGCGGCGAGCCTAGCCTCGTGAGCTGTTGGCGGTGTCCGGCACCGCGTCGTCAGTCCAGGAGGGCAACCGGTGTCACCAAGGTCCGTCCGCTCCATCGCAGCCCTGACAACGCTCGGCCTCGCCGCCCTCGCGGCAGCCGTTCCCGGCGCCGCCTCGGCCGGCGGCGCGGCCCAGGACAAGCATGTTCTGTTGCTGTCCATCGACGGCCTCCACCAGACAGACCTGGCCTGGTACGTGGCCCATCACCCCGGGTCGGCACTGGCCATGCTTGTGGGGGGAGGCGTCGAGTTCACCAAGGCGAGGACGCCCTTTCCGTCGGACTCGTTCCCCGGGATGGTGGGCCAGGTGACCGGCGGCAACCCGTCATCGACCGGCGTCTACTACGACGACACCTGGAACCACGCGCTGCTCCCCGCCGGCACCACCAGCTGCGCGGGCGTCACCCCTGGCGTGGAGGTGACCTACTTCGAGGCTCTCGACAACAACGTGAGCTCCATCGACGCCGGCCAGGGACTGGCGGGCCTGCCCGGCGGCATCCTGCAGATGACCGGAAACCCCGCCAGCCTGATCAACCCGGCCAACCTGCCTGTTGACCCGACCACCTGCAAGCCCCTCTACCCGCATTCGTACCTCAAGGTCAACACCATCTTCGAGGTGGCGAGGGCGGCCGGCCTCCGCACCGCGTGGTCGGACAAGCACCCGGCCTACGAGATTCTCAACGGTCCGTCCGGGACCGGCGTTCAGGACCTCTTCACCCCGGAGATCAACAGCAACGCTCCCACTGTCGGGTCGACCAACGACTGGACGACCGACAACGCCCTGACCATGCAGTACGACTCGTACAAGGTCCAGGCGGTCATCAACGAGATCAAGGGCTTCGACCACAGCGGCACTGCGCGGGTTGGGACGCCGGCCATCTTCGGCATGAACTTCCAGACGGTGTCGACTGCCGAGAAGCTGCCCGTATCCGATGGCCTGCGCGGCGGTTACCTGGCCGACGGACTGACCCCCGGGCCCCTGCTCAAGCGGGCGCTCGACTACATCAACGACAGCGTCGGCAGGATGCGCGAGGCGATCGCCGACCGCCATCTCCAGGACAGCACCACGATCATCCTGTCGGCCAAGCACGGTCAATCGCCGCAGAACCCGGCGCAGCTGACCCGCATCGATGACGGCGCCATCCTCACCGCGCTCGACACGGCGTGGCAGACGGCCAACCCCGTGGCCACGACGCCACTGGTGGCATTCGCCGTGGACGACGACGGGATGCTGATCTGGCTCAACGACCGCTCGGCGGCCGCGACGACGTTCGCCCGCAGCTTCCTCCTGAACCAGTCAGGGACTGGCAACGATATCAACGGCAACCCCAAGGCATTCACGAAGTCCGGCCTCCGGACCGTGTACGCGGGGGAGGCCGCCGCTGCCTTCATCCACGTCAAGGCCGGTGATCCACGTGTCCCCGACGTGATCGGCATCGCGCAGGTGGGCAGCGTGTACACCGGCAAGATGGCCAAGATCGCCGAGCACGGCGGTGACAACCCGGACGACCGCGACGTGGCGCTGGTTGTCTCGGGTGGGTCCGTCGACACACATGAGGTCGAAACCGGCGCGGTGGAGACCACCCAGATCGCACCGACCATCCTCAAGCTGCTGGGCCTCGATCCCCGGTCGCTGCAGGCGGTGCGCATCGAGGGAACCGCAGTCCTGCCGATCGGCTGATCGACCCGACGGGATCGAGCCCTCTCACTCGGCGCACCGGGCACTCCGTGGGGGCCCGGTGCGCCTCCCCCTGTGCGATCATTGGCGGCGCTGCGTGGCCCGGCACGGGCTGCGGCCGACGGGGTCTCGTCCACATGGTGCAGTGACGAGGCCCTGTTTGCGTTCCAACGCCTCCGACAGGGGCCGGAAGCGACTGTGTTCCAGCCCTCCGCGGGATGCATTCGGACAGGGCGGTGGGGGGCTCGCCGGGGCGCCGGAGCTAGGCCCGGACAGGCCACATCTTGTGGCATACTCAGCCGGCAAACTCAGCATCTTGCGGTTTTGTCGTGACAACCTCTTTCTTTAGGGGAAGGCTCCGGCTATACTCGGAGGCCAGTGTGACCCGTTCTCGCCGCGTCTTTGCACTCGATCTAGGAACGACGAAGGTCTGCTGCGCCATCGCTGAGCTGGACAGCACCGGGCTCCGTGTCATCGGCGTGGGCGGCGCCGTCTCCCGGGGCATCCGCAAGGGGGCGGTCATCGAGATCGACCGGGCCGCCGAGGCCGTCGCGGAAGCGGTCGACCTGGCCGAACAGATGAGCGGCGTGCCCGTCGACTCCGCAGTCGTCGGCCTGGCCGGCACCAGCATCACCTCGCAGAACTCGCGTGGTGTGGTGGCCGTGTCGGCTGGGCACCGCGAGGTGCGCGACGCCGATGTCACCCGTGCCGTGGAGGCGGCGCGCGCCGTCAGCGTTCCGTCGGACCGCAAGATCCTCCACGTCCTCCCCCAGCAGTTCACGATCGACGGACAGGAGGGCGTCCGCGACGCGCTCGGCATGGCCGGCACGCGCCTCGAGGTCGACGCCCACATCATCACCGGCACCAACACCGCCATCCAGAACGTGGTCAAGGTTGTCCACAAGGCGGGCCTCGATGTTGACGACCTGGTCCTGCAGATCCTCGCCTCCGCCGAGGCGGTGATCGGCGAGGACGAACTCGACCGCGGCGTCGTGGTGGTCGACATCGGCGGCGGCACCACCGACGTGGCCGTGTTCGCCAAGGGCAGCATCATCCACACCGCGGTGATCCCGGTTGGAGGCAACCACGTCAGCGGCGACCTCGCCGTGGGCCTGCGCTGTGACCTGGAGACTGCCGAGGCCACCAAGCGCGCCTACGGTCACTGCCTGCAACTGACCCTGCCCGCCGACGCGGAGGTGCAGCTGACGCCGATGGGGTACGACGAGCCGGTCAACATCCCCCAGCGCTTCCTGGCCGAGATCATCGGGCCGCGGGCGCGAGAGATGGCCCAACTGATCGCCGAGCAGGTGGAGAAGGCAGGGCCGCCGAGCAGCTTCCCGGGCGGGATCGTGCTCACCGGCGGAGGCTCGCTGCTGCGCGGTTTCGCGGAGGTCATCCAGCAGGTGACAGACCTGCCCGCGCGGGTCGCGGCGCCTCACGGCGTGCACGGCATGAACGACGAGATCAGCGGGCCGCACCACGCCACCGTCGTCGGTCTGCTGCGCTGGGGCGCGCGCGGTCGCCTGGGTCGCCACGTGGCGCTCACCGGCAAGGCACAGAACGGCAACGGCCAGCACGTCGGGTCGGGACTGGGACGGTGGTTGCGTGAACTTTTCTGAACGAATGAAGCTGTACGGGCACGATGACGGCGAGACGCCGCCGGGGCCCGTCGACCGTGGCACTGATGATGAAGTGGCGCGCGCGGGCGAGTCTTCGCTGCGTCCGAAGAGCAGGAAGCGTGAGGAGACGCCCATGAACGATCTCGACCGGACGCTCGAGGGAAATGCCCGCATCAAGGTTGTGGGCGTCGGCGGGGGCGGCAGCAACGCTGTCAACCGCATGATCCAGAGCCGCCTCAAGGGTGTGGAGTTCATCGCCGTGAACACCGACCACCAGGCGTTGCAGCTGAGCAACGCCCACAAGAAGGTGCGCATCGGCTCCAAGCTGACGCGCGGGCTGGGGGCGGGGGGCGACCCGGTGCGCGGCGCCGAGGCCGCCGAGGAGTCGCGCGCCGAGCTCACCAAGCTGCTCGAGGACTGCGACATGGTCTTCGTCACCGCCGGCATGGGCGGCGGCACCGGCACCGGCGCGGCTCCCACCGTCGCCGAGATCGCGCGCGAGCAGGGCGCGCTGACGATCGGCGTGGTCACCAAGCCCTTCAAGTTCGAGGGACTCAAGCGCCAGCGTGCCGCCGACGACGGCATCGCCAATCTGCAGGGGCGCGTCGACACCCTGATCACCATCCCCAATGAACGGCTCATGCAGGTCGTCGACAAGCGTACGCCCATCACCGAGGCGTTCAAGCTCGCCGACGACGTGCTCCGCCAGGGTGTGCAGGGCATCAGCGACCTGATCGTCTTCCCCGGCCTGATCAACCTCGACTTCGCCGACGTGAAGGCGATCATGTCCGGCCAGGGAGCCGCCCTCATGGGCATTGGCTTCGGCAACGGAGACACCCGTGCCGCAGACGCCGCGCGCGACGCCGTGGCCAGCCCCCTGCTCGAGACCACCATCGCAGGGGCCAAGGGGATCCTGCTCAACGTCACCGGTGGCCCCGACCTCACCCTCTACGAGGTCAACGAGGCGGCCCAGCTGGTCAGCGAGTCGGCCGATCCCGACGCCCAGATCATCTTCGGCACGGTCATCGACGAGGCCATGAAGGGGGAGGTGAAGATCACCGTGATCGCCACCGGGTTCACCGGCCACATCGATGTGCTCGGCACCCTTGCGTACGAGCCCGCGGCACGCTCGGTGACGGCGTCCCCGGCCTTCACCATCGGCGGCCGTTCGGCGACGCCGCCCAACGCCGATGACCTCGACATCCCGGCCTTCCTGCGCGACCGCCGCTAGTCGTCACCACCTGATCACAGGCGCCCCCCTCTGCGCGAGGGGGCGCCTGTTCCTGCCATGAAGTGCCCATACTGTTCACAGCCTGAGTCAAAAGTCGTCGACTCGCGTGACTCCGAGACCGGCGAGGCGGTGCGGCGGCGGCGCGAATGTCTTTCCTGCCACAAGCGTTTCACCACCTACGAGCGCGTCGAGGCGGTGCCGCTGTGGGTGGTCAAGAAGGATGGTCGCCGCGAGGAGTTCAACCGACGCAAGCTGATCGGCGGCCTCGTCAACGCGTCGACCAAGCGTGACATTGCCTCGGCGCAGCTTGAGGCGATCGCTGACGAGGTGGAGAGCGCGCTGCGCGCGCGCAACGTCACCGAGGTGCGCAGCATCGAGGTGGGGGAGATGGTGATGCAGCACCTGCGCACGCTCGACGAGATCGCCTACGTGCGCTTCGCCTCGGTGTACCGCTCGTTTCGCGATGTCCAGCAGATGCGGGCGACCATCGAGGACGTGCTCGCCAACCCGCCCGGGACGCGCCCACCCGAGGCGCCGCGCCGCCGCCGCCGCCGCGCCGACGACGGCCGCGAGCTGCCCCTCGACATGGGCAAATGAGCAGCTCCTCCCACGCCATCCGCGCGACGTCCCGGTGACCCCCGGCAGCGTCGCGACCGATGCGCTCGCGGGGCGGCTGGCCTCGATCAGGGAGCGGGTCAGCCGAGCCGCCGAGAGCGCCGGACGCGATCCGCAGGACGTCCACCTCCTCGCGGTCACCAAGGGCCATCCCGCCTCCGCTGTCGAGGCGGCGGTGTCGCTCGGGCTCCGCGAGATTGGCGAGAGCCGCGTGCAGGAGGCGCAGGCCAAGCGCGCGGCGTGCGCCGGGCGCGGCATCAGCTGGCACATGATCGGCCACCTGCAACGCAACAAGGCGCGGGTGGCGGCGTCGCTGTTCGACACGGTGCAGTCGCTGGACAGCGCGGCCCTGGCCGTTGACCTGGCGCGCCACCGTGGCACGCACGTGGCGCCGCTGCGCGTCCTCATCGAGGTGGAGCTGACCGGCCTCCCCGGGCGCACCGGGACTCCCCCGGACGACGCGGCGGCTGTGCTCGAGGTCGTGAGCGGGCTCGCTGCCCTGGAACCCGCGGGCCTCATGACGGTCGCGCCCCCCGGGCCCCCCGAGGCGGCGCAGCTCTGCTTCGAGCGGTTGCGCGAGCTCCGCGAGGCATTGCGTCAGACGCACGGGATCGCCCTGGACGAGCTGAGCATGGGCATGAGCGACGACTACGAGGTCGCCATCGCCCACGGCGCCACCATGATCCGCCTCGGCCGGGCGCTCTTCGGCGACCGGCCCGGGCCGGGCTGATGACCGTGGCGGGGCTATCCTGAGCCCACTCATGACGGACACATCACGACTGGCCGCCGTGCCGGGCGGCAGCCGTGGCTGAGGCGGCGCTGCCCGGACGGCGACGGCAACTGGTCACGCTCCTCGGCACCGCGGCGCTGATCTTCGTCCTCGACCACGTCAGCAAGTGGCTGGTCACACAGAACATCGCCCTCGGCGACCAGGTCCCGAGCAGCGGGCCGGTGACCATCCACCATATCGAGAACCGCGGCGCGGCGTTCGGCCTGTTCCCTCAGGCTCAGTTCATCTTCCTCGCCGTCGCGCTGGCCGTGGCCGCCTACATCCTCATCGCCGGGCGCCGATTCGGACCCGGCCTCTTCCCCCAGGTGCTGCTTGGCATGGTGCTCGGCGGCGCCCTGGCCAACGCGGTCGACCGCGTCGTGCAGGGATACGTCGTCGACTTCATCGACCTGCAGCGCTGGCCGGTGTTCAACGTCGCCGACATGGCCATCGTCCTGGGCATCCTGGTCGGCGTGCTCACGTTGCGCGTGGTGCCGGCACCCGGCAGTCGCGAAGGCGACCCGTCGACATGAGCGCCGCCCACGGCAGCGAAGCAGCCCCGCTACGCCTCGACCTCCGCGTCATGCAGCAGGAGGAGGTGAGCCGCAGCGCCGCGCAGTCGCTCATCTCGGGCGGTCACGTCCGGGTCAACAACCGGGAAGCACGCTCGGGGCAGCGCGTGAGGCCCGGTGATGACGTCGTCGTGGTCATCCCGCCGCGCCCCGCGGCGGCGGTCGACAGCCCGGGCCCCGCGGTGCCCCTCGAGGTGGTGTACGAGGACAACGCCCTCGCCGTGATCGACAAGCCCGCCGGTCTCGTGGTGCACCCCGCGCCCGGCCATCCCACCGGCACGCTCGCCGACGGCCTGCGCCAGCGCGGCGCGACGTGGTCGCAACTCGGCGGCGACGAGCGCCCCGGCATCGTGCATCGCCTCGATCGCGACACCAGCGGCCTGCTAGTGGTGGCCAAGACCGAGGCCGCGCATCGCTCGCTGTCCCTGCAGCTGCAGCGGCGCACCCTGGGGCGCGTCTACTGGGCGCTGGTGCACGGCACATTCCGCGAGGCCACCGGCCGCATCGAGGCGCCGATCGGGCGCGATCCCGGGCACCGCCAGCGCATGGCCGTGGTCGATGGGGGGCGCGCGGCGATCACCGAGTTCAGCGTGGTGGATCGGCTGCGCCGCCACACGCGTCTCGAGGTGCGCCTGCTCACCGGCCGCACCCACCAGATCCGCGTCCACCTCGCCTCGATCGGCCACCCGCTCGTCGGCGACGTGGTGTACGGACGGCGCGGCGACACGCTCAGCGCACGACCCGCGCTGCACGCCCAGCGGATCAGCTTCCTCCATCCCGACGACGGCCGTCGCTGCGACTTCGAGGCGGCGCTGCCCGCTGACCTCGTGGCCGCGCTGGCCGCGGCACGAGAGGGCGAGTGATGCGGCGCGGCCCGCGGGTCACCACCGAGCCCGGCCGGCTGATCGTCCTCTCCGGCCCGAGCGGGGTGGGCAAGGACACTGTCCTGCACGAGCTGCGCACCCTCGAGCCCCGCCTCCGCTACAGCGTGTCCTACACCACCCGCGCGCCCCGTCCGGGCGAGGTCGACGGGGTTGCCTACGCGTTCATCGACAGGGATCGGTTCCTGGCCATGGCTGAGCGTGGAGAGTTCCTCGAGTGGGCCGAGGTGCACGGTCACCTCTACGGCACGTCCGAAGCGCGCGTCAAGGAGGCCCTCGACCGCGGCGAGGACATTGTGCTCAAGATCGACGTGCAGGGTGCCGCGTGGATCCGGCCGCGCGTGGACGGCGCCATCTTCATCTTCCTGCTGCCGCCGTCGGAAGAGGAGCTGCGCCGCCGCCTCGTGGGCCGCGACACCGAGGACGAGGCCTCACGCGAACTGCGCTTCCGCAACGCCGTCGCCGAGCTCGCCGATGGCGCCGCGTACGATCACCGGGTGGTGAACGACGACGTGGGCCGCGCGGCCCACGAGATCCTGGACATCGTGCGAAGCCGGCGCGCCCGGGGGACGTCGTGATCGCCGGGGGTGGCGAGCGTCGCATCGCCGTGCACGTCTGCGGGAGCGTGGCCGCGTACAAGGCCTGCGAGGTCATCACCACCCTGCGCAAGGCCGGCTGCGAGTTGCGCGTGGTCATGACCGTCAACGCGCAGCGCTTCATCGGGGCCACCTCGTTGCAGGCCCTGAGTGGGCACCCGGTGCTCACCGACGTCTGGCAGGAGGGCACCGAGGGACACGGCATGGGTCACATCGAGCTCGGTGCGTGGGCGCAGGTGCATGTCGCAGTTGCAGCATCGGCGAACCTCATCGCCCGGCTGGCGCACGGCTTCGCAGACGACGCCGTGACCACTGTGCTGCTGGCCAGCCGCGCGCCGCTGGTGCTCGCGCCGGCGATGGAGACGGCGATGTGGGAACACCCGGCCACCCGCGCCAACGTCGACGCGCTGCGCGCCCGCGGTGTCCACGTGGTGGGCCCGGTGATCGGGCGACTGGCCAGCGGAGCCACCGGCGAGGGCCGCATGGCCGACGTGAGCGCGGTGGTGGAGGAGACCCTCGCACGCCTCGGCGCCGCCTGAGGACAACGGTCATGGCACCGCCCGTCTCGCCCCTGTCCGGCCGCCGCGTCGTGGTCACCGCCGGCGGCACGCGCGAGCCGATCGATCCAGTCCGCTACCTGGGCAACCGCAGCAGCGGCCGCATGGGCAACGCCCTGGCGTTCGCCGCGGCGCAGCGGGGAGCTTCGGTGACGCTGGTCACCACCGTCGACGCGCCCGCTGACCTGCGCATCGACGTCATCCGCGTCGAGACGGCCGCCGAGATGAACGCCGCCGTGCGCGCCGCGTTGCCGGGCGCGGTGCTGCTGGTGATGGTGGCCGCGGTCGCCGACTACCGCGTCGCCGACGTCGCGATGCACAAGATCAAGAAGCAGGTGTCGCTGACACTCGAGCTGGTTCCCACAGTCGACATCCTGGGCAGCCTTGCCGGCGACCCCCTGCGTCAGGGCGTCTTCGTCGTCGGGTTCGCCGCGGAAACCGACAACATCGACGCCAACGCGAGACAGAAGCTGTCGCGCAAGGCGCTTGACCTGGTGGTGCTCAACGACGTCTCACGACCCGGGATCGGCATGGGAAGCGAGGACAACGAGGTCACCGTGTACGGCACCGCCGGGTTTGTGGCGCATCTCAGCCGGCGCCCCAAGCCCGAGGTCGCGGCGGCGCTGCTCGACATCGTGGAGGAACGGATCGCTGGGGTGCTGGACGGCATGCCCGCCGCGGTGCCTCGAGGGCTGCTGCCAGGCTCGTCAGGGTGACGGCGCAAGGGACCGAGGAGGCGACCGACCGCCCCGGCGGCAACGTGTTGTCGAGGTACGTCGGCGTGGTCCCCGACACGGGCGCGATCCTGCCCCAGGACCAGTACACCTACGAGGTCCCCGCCCACCTCGCTGAGCTGGTCGTGCGCGGCGCCCGCGTGGAGGTGCCGTTCGGCCGCCGCGAGGTGGTCGGGTACGTCGTCGACTCGGGCCGGGCGCTGCTCACCGGCGAGCCGCGCCCCATCACTGCGGTGCTCGCCGAGGCGCCCATTCTCGACGCGGCGTCGCTCGACCTGGCGCGCTGGATCGCCGCGCGCTACTGCGCCCCGCTCGGCGAGGTGATCAAAGCGATGCTCCCCAAGGGCATCCGCTCGGCACGCCCCGGCGGCCGCAGGCGCGGCCCGCGCACCACCTCCGCCGCCGTCACCGCCGCGGCAGGTGCGCCCGGGACGACCGCAGAGACGGCGCCACAACTCACCGTCGCGCAGCGCGAAGCGGCCGCCCCGCTGCTCGAGGCCGTCGCCGCCGGCGTCCACAGGCGCGTTCTGCTCCACGGTGTCACCGGCGCCGGCAAGACGGAGGTGTACCTCGCCGCCATCGCGGCAGCCCTTGGCGAAGGCCGCCAGGCGATCGTCATGGTCCCCGAGATCGCCCTCACCCCACAGACGATTCGCCGCTTTGCGGCGCGCTTCCCGGGTCGGGTCGCAGTCCTCCACTCCGGCCTCACCGAGGCCGAGCGGGCCCGCGAATGGCGACGGATCAGGGACGGCGAGCTGGACGTCGTGGTCGGCTCCCGCAGCGCGGTCTTCGCGCCGCTGCCCCGTCTCGGCATCATCGTGGTCGACGAGGAGGACGCCGCCGCCTACAAGCAGGACCGCATCCCTCGCTACCACGCCGTCGACGTCGCCCTCGAGCGCGGCCGGCTGGTGAACATCCCCGTCGTGCTCGGCAGCGCCACCCCACGAGTGGAGACGTTCTACGCCGCGCACACCGGTGGTTTCGAGCTGGTCACCCTCGCGGAGCGGATCAGCGGCCGGCGGCTGCCCCCCATCGAGGTTGTCGACCTCCGCGAGGAGCTGCGCGCCGGGAACCGTAGCCCGCTCTCGTTTGAGCTCGTCCGCGCGCTCAGCGAATGCCATGCAGGCGGCGGTCAGTCGATCCTCTTCCTCAACCGGCGCGGCACCGCGACTGTGGTGGTGTGTCGCAACTGCGGTGAGTCGGTCAGCTGCGACAGCTGCAGCGTGTCGCTCGTGTACCACGCGCAGCGGCGGCGCTGTGACTGCCACTACTGCGGCGCCTCGCGGCCGCTGCCCGATATCTGCCCGAGCTGCGGGTCGACCGCGATCCGCGGGCTGGGCATGGGCACCGAGCGGCTCGAGGCGGAGGTGCACGAGCGCTTCCCCGACCTCCGCCTGCTGCGCATGGACCGCGACACAACGGTCACCCGCGACGCTTACTTCACGATCTACGACGCCTTCGCCAACCACGAGGCCGACTGCCTCATCGGCACCCAGATGGTGGCCAAGGGATGGGACCTTGGCAACGTGCGTCTGGTGGGAATCGTCAACGCCGACGTGTCGTTGCACTTCCCCGACTACCGCAGCGGCGAGTCGACGTTCTCGCTGCTCACCCAGGTGGCCGGCCGGGCCGGGCGGGGCGACGAACCGGCGCGCGTCATCCTGCAGACGTACAGCCCGCAGCACTACGCGGTGCGGCATGCAACCACGCACGACTACCTCTCGTTCGCGCGTGAGGAGATCCGCGTACGGCGCGCACTGCGCTTTCCTCCCTACACACGCATGGTCGTGTGCACGATCACGCACCGCGACGATGCTCATGCCGAGATCGAGGCACGCCGGGTGCTCGCAGAGGTGTCTGGTAAACTCGGCGCCGGGTCGGGCCTCGACGTCCTCGGGCCGACCCCCGCCTTCCTTCATCGCCTCCGCGGCGAGTACCGTTGGCAGATCACGGTGCGGGGCGAGGCGATCGAGAGGGCCTTTCCGCACCTGCCGCGCGGGCGTGGCTGGAGCATCGACGTCGACCCCGGACAGTGAGGTGACCCGTGGCAGTGCTGCCCATCGTCCTCGCCGCTGACGCGGACCCCGTGCTCGTGTCGCGCGCCACGCGCGTTCCGCGCGTCGACGACGCCATCCGCAGGCTGATGGACGACATGGTGGAGACCATGGTCGACGCCCACGGCGCCGGTCTCGCCGCGCCCCAGGTGGGCCTGCCGCTGCGCGTCATCGTGCTCAAGGTCGACAACCAGGTCTACCAGCTGGCCAATCCCGAGATGGTGCGCTGTGAAGGCGAGCAGACCGGTTTCGAAGGCTGCCTCTCCGTCCCCGGTTTGATCGGTGAGGTCACGCGCTGCCAGCGAGTGGTTGCGCGCGGGCAGAACCGCCACGGCAAGGAGATCCGCGTCAAGGGCGACGGCCTCCTGGCGCGAGCCATCCAGCACGAGATCGACCACCTCGACGGCATCCTGTTCACGACCAAGGTCATCGAGGGAACCCTGCGCCGCTGGGACCCCGCCGCCGAGGGGATGACCGAGGCCCTCGAGGGCGAGCTCGTCGGCTGACAGCCGCCGGGCGTTGCCGCCACCGCGCCAGTGCGCATCGTCTTCTGCGGCACAGCCGACTTCGCCGTCCCTTCCCTGCGCGCCCTTGCCGACGCCCACGACGTCCTCGCGGTGGTCACGCAACCGGACCGGCCGGGCTCCCGGGGACAGCCGGCGGCGCGCCCCGTGGGGGGCGCCGCTGAGCGACGGAGGCTGCGCGTGCTCCGCCCCGAGCGCATCCGCGCGCCGGAGAGTGTCGAGACCATCCTCGCGCTGCGCCCTGACGCACTTGTTGTGGCCGCCTACGGCCAGATCATCCCCGCGGCCTTGCTGGATGGGCCCCGGTTCGGCGGCGTCAACGTGCATGGGTCGCTGCTGCCGCGATGGCGGGGGGCGTCCCCGGTCGCCGCGGCCATCCTCGCCGGGGACGAGCGCACTGGCGTGTCGATCATGCGCATGGACGTGGGATTGGACACCGGGCCCGTGTACGCAACCCGGGCCATCGACATCGCGTCGACCGACACCACGCCGATGCTCGCCGAGCGTCTTGCCGAGCACGGCGCCGCCGTCCTCCTCCAGGTTCTCGAGGGCCTCGTCGCCGGCACCGCCGTGGCCGTCGCGCAGGACAACACCCTGGCCAGCCATGCGCCGCGCCTGGCTCGCCAGGACGGGGTTGTCGAGTGGGACGCGGTGAGCGCCGTCGACGTCGACCGGCGCGTCCGCGCGCTCCAGCCGTGGCCCGGCGTCACCGCCGCGCTCGGCGGCCAGCGTGTCCGAATCCTCGTGGGCACGCCCGGCGAGGCGGCACCGCTCGGCGCTGTGCCGGGCGACGTCGTTGCGGTGGAGAGGGAGGATGTCGCCGTGGCCACCGTGCAGTGCGTGTACCGCATCGCCGCCGTCCAGCCACCGGGCGGTCGGCCGATGAGCGCCGCCGCCTACCTGCGGGGCCGGCGCCAGAGGCTGTGAGCGGCCCCGGTGCCGGGCCATGCCGCCCGGGGCCGTGTGCCATGCTTGGCGCATACGCGGACCTTTTTTTGAGGGTGGCCGATGCGGCGTCTCGGGGGAAACGTTTCGACGAGGGTCGCTGACGCGCTCCGCGGTCTCGACCGCCGCCTCCACATCGACCGCGACGGAGGCAGCGAGTGGGCCTGGGCCGTCCCCGCCGCCGCCTTCGTTGGGACGGTGACCATCCTCGTCACCGCCGGTGTGATGAGCGGAGTGTGGGCCGCCGAGTACATCCCCACCGGCCTCGTCGTCGGGCTCGTCATCGCCGGCCTGCTGGTCGCCTGCGCGGCGCCTGAGGAGGTGCCTCCCGACATCGACCACGGCGAGCGCGGTCCCGACCGTGAGCCGCCCTCCACACCTCCGCGCTTCGACCCGGACATCTGGGTCGCGCTGCTGGCCGGATCCGGCACGGATCCCGAACCGTCCGGCGATGAAAGGCTCCGTCAGCCGGTCGGCGCCGCGCCGTAGCTGACCCGCACCCCGGGCACCGGCCGGCGCGACACCCACCAGCACGCCGCGGTGCCCACCCTGTACATAACACCGCATGGCCGCGACGACCAAGCCGAAGACAGCAGACCCCACGCTGGCGCGCAATCGCCAGGCGTCGCACGAGTACTTCATCCTGGAGACCTTCGAGGCGGGGATCGCGCTCGCCGGTACCGAGGTCAAGGCGCTGCGCGGCGGCCGCACCCAGCTGCGCGAGGGCTACGTGCGCGTCGAGGGTGGAGAGGCGTGGCTGCTCGGCGTCAACATCGCCGAGTACACCCAGGGCCACCGCCGCAACCACGAGCCGCAGCGTCGCCGCCGCCTGCTCCTCCATCGGCGCCAGATCGAGTACCTCGGCGCCAAGGTCGCCCAGCAGGGCCTCACTCTGGTGCCGCTGCGCATCTACCTGAAGAACAACCGCATCAAGCTCGAGATCGGGCTGTGCAAGGGCAAGAAGCTGTGGGACAAGCGCGAGGCCATCGCCGAGCGCGACGCCCGCCGCGACGCCGAGCGTGTCACCGCGCGAGCGCAGCGACTCTGAACGTGCTGGACGGCGCGGGGCGGTCGCGCAGCGCCCTCACCATGGTGACGAGGAGCCCGACCGCGAGGATCGCCGGCAGCGAACAGGCCTGGAGGTAGAGCCACCAGAATGGGCCCGACGAGATGGCGTCGATCTCCTGGATGGTGAGAGCCGCGATGGCGGCACCGCCCACAAGTCCGATGCCGAGCAGCGCGGCGCCGCTCCAGGTGGCCAGTGCCTGCCCGAGGTGGCCGCGCTCGTGGGCGAGCCCTGCCGCGGCGGCGATTGCGATGAGCAGGTGCACGTAGATCGGGTACCAGGCGATCGCCCCGGCCAGCAGCATGGCGGTGACGCCGCAGGCGAACTCGACGCCGCGCTCGGCGCGGGTTCGCGGACGGCTGCTCACGGCGACCATCACGATGGCGATGGTTGCCACCGAGAGCACGGTGCCCACGGTGTGCAGCCACGTCGACGGGCTGTCCACGGTGAGCACGGAGTGGCCGGCGAGCCGGTTGACCACGCCGTTCCATGTCTGGTTGTAGATCCAGCCGTTGTCGCGGTTGAGCACGGGGAGCACGGAGGCCAGGTACTGGTGCGTCACCGACCATCCCAGCGCCGCCACGCCGACGGCCACGGTGGCCGCCCCGGTTGCGGCACCCGCGAGCGCACCCCGCCACCATCCCCGGCGGAGCAGCACGAGGAGCAGCACGATGGGGGCGATCTTGATGCCCGCGGCGATGCCGAGGACGACGCCACAGCGGCTGCGATGTCCGGACAGGTAATCGGAGAGGGCGACCGCGAGCAGCAGGAAGATGATCGTGTTCATCTGCCCATGCCAGAGGTTGTAGGTCGCGGGCGGGAAGGTGAGCGCCACGAACACCGCGATGCGCACCCGGGGCCAGGTTGCCGGCAGCAGTGCACGGGCGGCGATCACCGCGCCGCCCACCAGCGCGGCGAGCGAGGCCCAGAGCCAGAGCAGGTCCTGCCAGCGCGCCGGAAGCCATGCCAGCGGGCGCAGCAGCACGGCCGCGAACGGCGGGTAGTCGAAGCCCGCCATGACGATGGTGCGGCCGTTGAAGAAGGCGTACGGCGTGGTCCCGCCGGCCACGCTGTGCGCCGCTTGCGCATACGCCGAGAAGTCCTCGAACGGTCCCGTGAAGGAGCCGAGCAGGGGTAGGAGCACGAAGTTGTAGGCGCCGGCGATGGCGGTCGCGATGCTGCCCACCGTGAGCAGCAGGAACAGGATTGACCGCCAATCGCGCGTGGAGCCCGTTCGCGGCGCCGGCCGCCGCCTGGTCATCACCGACACACCCGGCAGTGTCGCCTGTGCCCCACGGGCCCGGCCTCACGTGTGCGCGACCGTTACCGAGGCGCGACGCGTTCGACGGCGCCGCCCGATGTGGCGGTGGTCAGGAGGTGGCGGGCGCCCTCAGGACGCGGCTCGCCGACGGCCGTGAAAGGGCTGGTCGATTGCCTCGGCCACGTCGCCGTCGAAGGACCCGGCGGCGATGATGGGACGGTTGGCGCGCGTGTCCGGAACCGCCTCAGCCGCCAACGCGTCGATGGCCTGGCGCAACTCGCGTATGCCCGTGCCCCTGGCGGCGGAGATGCGCACCGGGGGAAGGCCGGCGATGGCTCCGAGCCGGCGCGCCATGTCGTCAGCGGTGGCGGCCCCGAGCCGGTCCACCTTGTTGACGGCCAGCACCGCCGGTTGGTCGCAGCCCATCTCATCGAGCGTGGCCAGCACGGTCTCGAGCTGTGCCTCGGCATCGGCGTGCGAGGCGTCGACGACGATGGTCAGGAGGTGCGCCTCGCGCACCTCCTCGAGCGTGGCCGCGAAGGCTTCGACCAGCTCGTGCGGCAGCGACTGGATGAACCCGACCGTGTCGGTGACGATGATCCGCCGTCCGCTGGACAGCCCCAGCAGCCGTGAGGTGGGGTCGAGCGTGGCGAAGAGAAGATCGTCGGCGAGGACGGTGGAGTTGGTGAGGCGGTTCAGCAGGGTGGACTTGCCGGCGTTGGTGTAGCCAACCAGTGCGCAGGAGGCCAGCGGCACCGCCGAGCGCGCTGTGCGTCGCGTGGTGCGCTGCCTCTCGATCTCTCGGAGGCGCTGGCGCAGGCGGCGCAGCTTCTGGTTGATGAGGCGGCGGTCGACCTCGATCTGCTTCTCACCCATGCCGCCGCGCATGCTGCCGGTGCCGACGCGCCCGCGCTGCCGTTCGAGGTGCGCCCACCCACCGGCGAGGCGCGGGAGCTGGTGTTCCAGCTGGGCCATCTCCACCTGGACGCGCCCCTCCGCGGTGCGGGCGCGGCGCGCGAAGATGGCCAGGATCACCTCGGTGCGGTCGAGCACCGGCACGCCCCAGCTCTCCTCGAGGTTGCGCTGCTGGCGCGGCGAGAGCTGGTCGTTGATGAGCGCCGCGGGGCCGCCGAGCTCTGCGATGCGCGCGCCGAGGGCTTCGACGGTGCCTGACCCGAAGAAGGTCCCCGGGTGGATGTCACGCAGCGCGACGGCGGCGCGTTCGACGACCGACGTCCCCAGGGTGCGCGCCAGCTCCTCGAGCTCGTCGAGCTCGATCTCGGTCTGCTCGCGCCTGCGCTGGCCGTGGAACGCCCCGGCGATGAGGACCTTGTCGAGCGTCGCCGCCACTCCGGGATCTGCGCCGCTGCGTCTCTGTCGTGCCATGTCGTCACTAGCCTATGGCATTGCGCGGCTTTGCAATGCTGCCGCGATGGCAGCGCCCCGGGTGTCCCGTCGAGGGGTTCGCGTCATCGTCGAGGCCACCCCCAAGCGAGCCTTCGCCAGCGCTCTCGACTGGCCGGGATGGTGCCGTTCCGGGCGCGATGAGCGCGCCGCTCTCGACCAGCTGGCGGACCACGCTGCACGGTACGCGTTCGTGGTAGAGGCGGCAGGGGTGGCCTTCGCGGCGGGCGAGTTCACCGTGATCGAGCGCCTTCCCGGCTCGGCGACCACGGATTTCGGCGCCCCCGCGACGCCGGCGGCGGCCGAGGCCGAGCCTCTCAGCGCGGCTGGGACGCGCCGCCTCGAGGCGCTGATCAGCGCTGCGTGGGCTGCGTTCGACGAGGTGGTGGCCTCAGCGCCGCCGTCGCTTCGCAAGGGCCCGCGGGGCGGTGGTCGCGACCGGGACGCGATGGCCGGTCACGTCCTGGCGGCCGAGAACGCGTACGCCTGCAAGCTTGGCGTCCGCGTGCCCGAACCACACGTGGGGGAGGCGGCTGCGATCGGCGCGCAGCGCGAGGCAAGCCTCGCGGCGCTCCGTGCCGGCGTCCGCGACCCGGGGGGCAGCAGCGGCTGGCTACCCCGGTATGCGACGCGCCGCATCGCCTGGCACGTTCTGGACCACGCCTGGGAGATGGAGAACCGCACCGAGCGCTGAGTCAGGCGCGGGTGCTTCTTGCGGCCGGCTCGGGCGTGGCGCGCACCTTCGGCGGGGGCAGGTCGGCGAGCCGGCAGGGGATGTCGGCGTCCTCGTCGAGGTGGTAGCTGGCGCAGATGCGGTGGTAGCCGTCGGCGACGGTCAGGGGACGGTACCCACCGAGACCCCCGCGGACCAGCAGAACCGGCGACAGCTTCACGCCCTTCTTCACCTTCCTGAGGTCGCGGACCAGTTCGCTGTCGTCGACGGGGAGCAGGGGGAGCCGGCTGGCACGGAGCAGGTCCTTGGCCTTCTTGGTGGTGATCGTCGCCGTGCGCAGACGTCGCACCACGACGGCGACGGTGGGCGGATCGAAGAGCAGGCTGAGGTAGTCGGCGGCTGCGACGAAGTCGTGCGCCGCCGGGGACCGGGTCCAGCGTTCCTTGGTGGCCACAGTGTCACGACCTCCTGGGCGAGGGTTGAGGCGAGTCCATCAGGGCGGTCACGGTGGGTCGCCCTGGGCGGCCAGGATCGCTGCCCGGTCGCCGCCGCGGCCGCGCAGCACGATCGCGACAAGCACCGCGAGGAGGCTGCCGGCGACGGGGCCCACCACGTACAGCCAGGTGTGTGACAGGTCGCCGCGCACGAGGTCGGGCGCGAACGAACGCACCGGGTTCATGGACGCGCCGCTGATCGGGCTCGACCACAGCCCCGCCAGGGCGATGTAGCTGCCCACCGCGATGGCGGAGAGGCCGCCGACGTTCTGTGCGCTCGAGGCGGTGCCGAGGATGACGCTCACCAGGCCCATGGTCAGCACCACCTCGAGCAGCATCGCCTGCAGGTCGTTGACGGCGTGGCCGGGGATCGTCGCCCCAAAGTGACCAGGCCTGCCGAGCACACCCCACAGGAAGACACAGGCGAGCAGGGCGCCGGCGACCTGGGCGGCCAGGTAGCCGGGGACGCGACTCCACGGGAACTCCTTGCGCAGAGCGAACGCGATGCTGACGACGGGGTTGAGGTGAGCGCCGCCGACCTTGCCCATGAACAAGATCACCGCCATCACCATGAGGGCGGGGGCGGTCACGGCCGCCGCCCGTGAGATCGGCACCCCGCTGACCGACGCCACCACGTCGGAGCCGACCGCGACGAGCACCAGCAGGAAGGTCCCGAAGATCTCGGAGAAGAGCCGCCGCCACTCGTTGGCGGGGTTGTGGAAGCGGCGCACCCACGGAGCCGGGGGCAGGCTGTGGTCCGCGGTGTCGAGCGGCCCGTCCGCGCCCTCCCCTGTCTGCGTCGTCGAGGCGTCGATCACAGCGTCCGAGTATGCGCGGCGTCACCCGCCGCCAACGCATCCCTACGATGCCCGGATGCGGGTGGTCGTCCTCGGTGGAACACACTTCGTCGGTCGCGCCGTCGTCGACGACCTGGTGACCGCGGGCCACGAGGTCGCCCTGATTCACCGCGGACTGCGTGAGCCGGACGGCATGGCCGCGGTCAGGCACATCCATCTCGCCCGCGAAACCTGGGCGACCGCGAGTGCGACGCTGGCGGCGATCGAGCCAGACGCGGTCGTGGACTGCCTGGCGATGTGTCGAGAGGACGCCGCCGCGGCCCTCGCCGCCTTTCCGAAGGCGGCGCGCCTGGTGGTGCTGTCGAGCATGGACGTGTACCGAGCCTTCGCCTCCCTGAACAGCGGCCGTGACACCGATGCCGTCCCCATCGACGAGGGGTCGCCGCTCAGCGAGGACCGGCATCCCCGGCGCGGGCAGGGCGATGACGGCGAGTATTCGAAGCAGGACGTCGAGGAGGAGTACCTGGGGCGCGGCGGCGTCGTGCTCCGTCTGCCCGCGGTGTACGGCGAGCACGACTACCGAAGCCGCGAGGAGTTCATCCTTCGTCGCGTTCGCGCCCGCCGGCGCAGTGTGCCGATCGGCACGGGCGGCTTCCTCTGGACGAGGGGTTGGGTGCGCGACATCGCCCGCGGCGTGCGACTGGCCGTCGAGCACGGGGATGCCGGCGGCGAGGTGTTCAACATCGGCGAGGAGCGCACCTGGACGATCCGGTTGTGGGCGCGACGCATTCTTGGTGCAGCGGGGTCGGACATCGACCTCGTCGAGGTGCCCGACGACGTCCTCCCGGCCGACATGGCGCTCAGCGCGGCGCGGCTGACACAACCGGTGCTGGTGTCGAGCGCGAAGGCGAGGAGGGTGCTCGGCTACTCCGACAGCGACCCCATGTCCGCTCTGCGCTCGTCGGTGGGCTGGCACCTTCGTCACCCGCCAGAGGGCGCCGACCCGGACTTCAGCGCCGACGACACAGCCCTGGAGAGCCGGCTGCCACCACGAACCACGGCCTGAGGGTCGCGGCCAGATCGGCGCGGCCGACGAAGAGACCCATGCGGGTACCCTCGATGCCAGAAGGAGAACGACATGACACTTCTGGCACCCGGCGACGAGGCACCTGACATCACCGCGCGGCGCCGCGACGGCAGCGAGTTGACACTCTCGTCGCTGCGCGGCCGCCAAGTGCTCGTGTATTTCTACCCGAAGGACGACACCCCCGGCTGCACGGCGGAAGCGCGTGGCCTCAACGACAACCTGGCAGCGCTCACCGAGAGTGGGGCTGACGTCATCGGGGTGAGCACGGACAGCTGGGACGCCCATCACCGCTTCGCCGAGAAGTACGGCCTGGAGTTCGCGCTCGCTTCCGACAGCGACCACGCCGTCAGGAAGGCCTACGGTGTCGGCAGGATGCTCGGAGCGCTACCCGTGGTCCAGCGCGTCTCGTTTCTTGTCGGCCGGGACGGACGCATCGCTCACGTCTGGCCGCACGTCAACGCCGCCAGGCACGCGGCCGACGTCCTCGAGGAGGTGCGCCGGCGCACAAGGTCCGGCACGGCTGCCGCCTAGGTCCTCGCCGCCAGGGCCACCTCAGCGCTGCGGGATCATCCCCAGGATCCGCTCGTCGAAGTAGGTCAGCTGACTCTCGGGGAGCAGCAGGATCCGCTCGGGAGCCAGCTGCGACACGAAGTCGGCGTCGTGGCTGACCAGGACGACTGTGCCCTCGTAGTGCTGCAATGCCGCCAGCAGGGCTTCGACGGATTGCGGGTCGAGGTTGTTGGTGGGCTCGTCGAGGAGCAGCAGGTTGGCGCGAGCCACCATCAATCGGGCCAGCGCCAGCTTGGTCTTCTCGCCGCCGGACAGCGTCCCCGCCTCCTGTGTGGCGACGTCGCCGACGAGGCCGAAGTGGCCGAGCACTCCGCGCAACTCTCCCTCCGAGGCGTCGGGGACGCTGCCGCGCAGGTTGTCGAGCACCGACGCCTTGGCAATGATGTCCTCGTGCTCCTGGGCGTAGAAGCCCACCTTCACGTTGGCGCCGAGCCGCACCTCGCCGGCGTCCGCCGTCTCGCGGTCGGAAAGACAGCGCAGCAGCGTGGTCTTGCCGGCGCCGTTGACGCCGACCAGGAGGAGCATGTCGCCGCGACGGATGCTGAAGTCGACGTCGCTGAAAACCCTGTGGTCGCCGTATGCCTTGGACAGGCCGGTGACGTCGAGGACCCGGTCGCCGGTGCGCGCGGGCTCCGGGAAGCGCACGCGCAGCTGGCGGCGCCGCACCGCGGGGGCGTGGTCCTTCATGCGCTCGTTGAGGGTGTCGATGCGTCGCTGCAGCGCGCGCCGTTTGGCGGCGTGGGTGGCGTTGCCCTTGGAGAACACTTTCTTGGTCTCCTCCAGGCGCGACGCCTCGCGGCCGATGCTCTTGGCCTGGTGGGCGCGCTGGGCCTCGTTCTCGGCGCGCTGCCGCACGAAATCACTGTACGTGCCCTTGTAGCTGTCGATCTGCGCGTTCTCCAACGCGAGCACACGGTCGAACGACGAGTCCATCAGCTTCACGTCGTGGCTCACCACGAGCACGGTCGCCTCGGTCTGGCCGAGGAAGTTCATCACCCACTTCTTTGCGGAGACGTCGAGGTGGTTGGTGGGCTCGTCGAGGATGAAGAGATCGCCGCCGGCGAGCAGCAGCCCGGCGAGGTCGAGCTTGCGGCGCTGACCGCCGGAGAGCGCGCCGACAGGTGTGAGCAGCGCGTCGGCGTCGAGGCCGACCCCGGTCGCGATCTGCTCGGCGGTGGCGTCGAGCTCGTAGCCGCCAGAGTGCACGAAGCGCTCGTGCAGCTCGCTGTACTGGTCGATCGCTCCGTCGAGGTCGTCGCCGGTGGTCGTCGACATCAGGCCTGTGAGCCTGTCCATCTCCCGGCGCGCCGGCGTCAGCGGACTGGCCTCGAGCAGGTATTCGAGCGCCGTCTGTCCGTCGGAGGCGTCAAGTCGCGGCGTCTCCTGGCGGAGGTACGCCGTCCGGGCAGGCACGTTGACGGTGCCCGCGGCGAGGACGTGGTCACCGGCGATGGACCGCAACAGCGTGGTCTTGCCCATTCCGTTTGCGCCCACCAGGGCCACCTTCTCGCCCTGTTTGATGAGCAGCGAGGTCTCTTTCAGGAGCGTGCGCGCACCGATCTCAACGCGGGCGGAAGACAGGGTGAGCATGAGGAGACGTCCTGAAGAGATGCGGCGGCAACAGTCACAGGGTACACCGGACTGGGTCCGCGGGCGTCACGAACCCTGCTCCGATCCGGTGCCAATCAGTCGCGAACGGACGCCGTCACGGCCTCTGCGGCACTGTGCTGATCGTTCGCGGCGGTTGCAAACTGCTGTCACACCAAAACGAATCGTGCCCCAAGCGTGCTCGCGAGTGTCCGATGTGCGGGCCCGGTTCCAATGAGAACCGAACGCGCGGGATCGACGGCGCGCGCCCGTGCAAAGGCGAGAGGCAGCCCCGGGAGCGGCGGTCTGCACCAGCAGCTCGGCGGTCCGGCGGCGTGAGGGCACAGCGCCCCAGACACTGATCCCGAGATCTCTGCCGCAAGGCTGGCGATGCAGGCGTCGAGCTCCGCCGGCGTGCCGTTCGGCTGCCACTCGAAGACCAGGTGAGGCGCCGTCCGATCACCCTCCTCCAGGACGCGCTGCCAGTCGGGCCGCGTCAGCGCAGCGGCCGCCACGAAGCTGCCCGCTCGCGTGTCTCCGCTTGGCGGTGTGCGCACAAACGGCACTCTCTCCACGGCCGCGAATCCCTCGTCGGTGGCCGGCGGCTCGAGCTCTCGCAAGGCGCGCATCTGCGAGGTTGGCATGAGCATGCGCGGCTCACGCCGGGCCAGCGCGCGCAGCTCCTCGGGCGTCGGCAGAGAGCCGAAGCGCTCGAGGAGCCGCTCGACCACGTTGACCTGGGCCTGGGCGAGCGGCGTGTCCAGCCAGACACACCGTGCCGGGACGCGATGCCGGGCCGCTGCCTCGATCGCGTGGCTTCGTGCAGCGCGGGTCAGCCAGGTGTTGTCGAGGACGACCCGCGCGGTGCCGCTCGCGAGCTCACGGTCAAGGGCCTCGGCAAGGTCAGGCAGGGAACCCCCACGCTGGTCGCGGTTGAGCCGACCATAGCCACGGGCCACGAATTCGTCTGCGCGACGGCTCTTCCCGGCGCCCGGGATGCCCATGAGGAGGACCACGTCCGCGTCCGGTCGGGAGCGCCGTCGGGGCGCGCGCGCCGGGCGAAGGCCGCCGAACGCTCGGGCGAGGATCTCTCGATCACCTGCTTCGAGGTGCAGCCCCGCGGCAGCGGCCGCTGAGCGCGCCGTCTCGGGGCGTCGCGCTCCCGGGATCCCCACAACGGCGGGCGAGAGGTCGAGCAGCCAGGCGAGCGCCACCTCGGACGGGCTCGCTCCGCGTGCCGTCGCGACGTCCGCCAGCACCCGCTGCCGTGCCAGGCCCGTCGCGCGGCGCGGGCCGCCCAACGGGGAGTGGGCGATCACGGCGATTCCCTTCTCTGTGCAGTACTCAACGAGGCCGCCTCGAATTGCGGCGCCGTCGAACGGATTGATGGCAACCTGGACGGCGGTGATGGGGGCCAGGTCGAGTGCTTCATCGAACTGCCGGCGATTGACGTTGGCAACACCGACGTGGGCCACGACCCCCTCGTCGAGGAGCCGGGCCAGCGCGCGCACCGACGTTCGCCACGGGGTGCGCGGATCAGGCGCGTGGAGGAGGTAGAGGTCGATCGGCAGGCCGTCCAGAGCGACCAGGCTGGCCTCACAGTCGCCGCGGATCGCGTGTGCGCGACCATCCGGGACCCAACCGCCGCCTGCCCGCGTCATGCCCCCCTTGGTGACGATTCGCGCGCTCCCTCGCGCGCCGCAGCGGTGCAGCGCGCGGGCGAGCAACGCCTCGTTGCCTCCGAGGTCCTCAGCACCGCGCCCGTATGCGCGAGCGGTATCGAACACGGTGACACCTGCCTCGACGGCCGCGCCGATCGTGGCCGAGGCGAGATCCTCGTCCGCGGACAGGCGCATGCAACCGAGCCCGATGCGCAATTCGGACTCCGCGAGCCACCCGGGACGGCTCAACTCAGGAGTGCCCCGTGGCCGGCAGGACCGCACGCTCCGGCCCGCGGTGGTGGAGGCGCCGGGAATCGAACCCGACCGGCGGGTGTTTCAGGCTGTCGCAGCATGTGTCAGGGCGTTGATTCGAATACGCCGACCGTCCCTGCGCGTGTCAGGTCGTGTCAGGAGTTTGCACCGGGTTGGCTTCAGAATTGGCTTCACCTTTCGGCTGTCCTGCGCCCGGTCAGAGCTGCCTCCAGTCGGTCGGCAGCATCTCGCAGCACTGCCGTCCGCACATGCGTGTACGTCTCGAGGGTCACCGCGGTCGTCGAGTGCCCGAGCATCTCGCTGATCGTTTTCGGTTCGACACCGAGGGAGAACAGGAAGGACGCTGCCGAGTGCCGCAGGTCGTGGAACCGCACGCGTGGTACACCCCCGCGGATCAGTAGCGCTTCGTAGGCACGCCGAAAGCTGGTGATGGCCAATGCCCGGCCGTGCGGACCGGTGAACACCAGGTCCGTCCCCGGCTCCGGTCCGTCCCACAGTGGTCCTGCCGCAAGCCTCTCCTCTGCCTGGCGCGCCCGCTGAGCCCTCAGCGCGACGACGGCAACGTCGACTAGGGGAAGGCCTCGCTGTTTGCTCGCCCGTCGTTTCGGTGAAGAGTAGATCGCGTCTGGCAACTCTTGTGCGCCCAATGCGCGGCGCGAAGCCCTGGTGCGTGTCCGCAGCACACGATACTCACGCCGCTCAAGATCGACGTCCGTCCAGCGCAGACCCAGAAGCTCGCCTCGTCGTCGACCAGTCGTGAGAGCGAGAACCCACATCGCTGCAAAGGGATCGGCGCCTGCAGCGATCAAGAGTCGGCCCGCCTGCTCCTCGTCGAGGGTAGCCATCTCTGTGTCTGCTCGACGAGGCACCGACACAAGGCTCGCAGGGTTGCGCGAGATGAGCCCGTCGCGCACGGCATCGGCGAGGGCACGGTGCAAGGTCGTCTGAAAGTGTCCGACCGTCGTCGGCGACCAACGGCCGGTCGCCAGCTTGCGCCCCTGCCACGCGACGATATCCAAACGGCGCAGTCGGGACAGCCGCATGTGCCCAAGGTCGGGAATCAAGTGGACGCGGATGTGCCCTTCGAAGCTGTCCCATGCCGACGGCTTGATAGTTCCACGCATCCCCTCGATCCACCGTGACAGGAAGTCGCGTAGGAGGACGCGGTCGTCGGGCACGTCCTCGCCCTTCCTGAGGGCGGCGATGGCGGCGAACATCCGGGCAACCACGTCGGCGCGCGTCCGCCCGTAGAAGTGCTTGCGTCGGCCGTCGGCGAGACTGACGCGAGCCACCCAGCGACCGCCGTAGCGCCCGACAGTCCCCTCGCCGTTGCCGCGTCTGCCCGCCACGCTTTGAAGCCTACGCTCAGCGCGTCGGAGCCGCCAGCCCCGAGACGTACGCTTGGAGATCCTCCAGCCGGACACGGGTGAGGTGCCCCAGCTTGACAACATGCAATCGACCCCGCCCCACCTCCCTGTAGAGGCTGCTCCGGCTGACCTGAAGGCAGTCGGCGGCCTGACTCACCGTCAGGAGCAGCGGCGCAGCCGGGCTAACTCCCACAGCGACTCCTGTGTCTGGCGCCATGCTCGCTGCGGACACTTCGATGTACACCTGTAATTCTCGGTTCTCGATGGAGTACCACTCAACTCTCATAAACCGCCGCCAAGCTTCGCGTCGGACACAACGCCGAGGTTCGGCACGAATCACCGCGGCAGCCCGTCGACGATCACGGTCGGAGGACGATCCAGCGACCTCCGGGAGCCGTGGGGCCGGGAATCAGTTCGCTGTTATGGCCAATTACAGCGATAACTAAGGACTCTTGGTCAGCGGCAATGACGGCAGGATCGCGGTAGAAGACGCTGAGGCATTGAAGCGGTCGGCCATCGGATTCTCTCGTAACTGAAACAGCCGTTGCATTATACTGCACAACATGTCGCAGCGGTGGACCCTGGTCATCTACCACGCCCCCAGCCAGCCGTCTTCCGCGCGAGTCGCCGCCTGGCGCCAATTCAACCGCCTCGGAGCCCTCTACCTAGGACCCACCACCTGCCTGATCCCCGATCGCCTCGACCCCGATCGGACGTTGACTAGCATCGCGGAACGGTTGGTGAGCGCAGGCGGTTCATTCGAGGCCCACGTCATCGATGCCTTCTCTGCGGAGACGCGGGCCGCTGTCGAACAGCGGTACAACGCTGCCCGCGACGCTGAGTACAACGAGGTTGTGGAGCGGGCCCAGGGCTTGGTCGACGAGTTGGAGGCGGAGGGGGCAAAGGGGAAGTTCACCTACGCGGAAGTGGAGGAGAACGAGGTCGACCTGATCAAGTTGCGACGCTGGCTGCGCCGGATCATCTGGCGCGACCTCTACGGCGCGGCGCGACGCGGGGAGGCGCAGGCCGCAGTGGAGCGGGCGGCGAGCCGACTCGACGACTTCACCGAGCGCTCGCTGCCGGTGCAGGCCGACGAGAACGACATCGCATGACCTCCGCGATGGCGACCGACGACAGCATGCGGGGTACCGATGGCTGACCTCACTCCCGACCCGCAGGTCGCCCACGCACACCCGGGGCTAACCGGCGCGGAGGCAGCCCGCCGCCTCGCGCTCCATGGACCCAACCGGGTTGCCCCGCGGCTAGAGAAGGGCCTGTTCGAAGAGTTCTTCGAATCGATCCGCGAACCGCTGGTGCTGCTCCTCGTCGGCGTCGGCGTCCTCTACGCGGTCCTCGGCGAGCTGCGCGACGCCGCGATCATCCTCGCGGTCATCATCACCGTCGCGATTGCCGAGACTTGGACGGAGTGGCGGGCTGGGCGGGCAATCGACGCGCTGTCACGCCTCTCCGAGCCACAGGCGCGGGTGTGGCGCGACGGCGAGCTGGCCGCCGTCGTCACAGACGAGATCGTCCCCGGCGACGTCATCGAGCTGACCGCCGGATCACGCCTGCCGGCCGACGGGCGCCTCGTCGACGGGCAGGACCTGGCCGTCGACGAGGCGCTGGTCACGGGGGAAGCCGATGCGGTCGAGCACGCGCCGCGCGAAGGTGTGAACCACCTACTCGGTGGCTCACTCGTCGTCCGCGGTCGGGGGCGAGCTGAAGTGACAGCGACCGGGTTCGAGTCCACGCTCGGGCGCATTGCCACGCTGGTGACCCGGACGCCCGACCAGCGCACGCCGCTGCAGCGACAGATGGCGGAGCTGGCCAAGGTGCTCGTCGTGGTCGCCCTGGTGGCAAGCGTCGTGGTGCCGGTGGTCGGTGTCCTCGCCGGCCGGCCGCCCCGGGAGATGCTCCTCACCGGACTGACCCTGGCGTTCGCCACCATCCCCGAGGAGCTCCCGATTCTGATCGTGGTAGTCCTTGGCCTCGGCTCGCTGCGCCTGGCGCGACGCGGAGCGATCGTCCGCCGGCTAGTCGCCGCGGAGACGCTCGGCGCCACCACGGTCATCTGCACGGACAAGACCGGCACGCTAACCCAGAACCGTATGCAACTCGCAGCGGTGCGCCCGTCGTCGTCCATCCTCGATGACGAGGTCCCAACCGACGACGGCGGAGGCGTGAGCCGGATCCTCTTCTCCGCCCGGCTCGCCAGCGAACGCGCCGCCGACGTCGGAGTCATCGACCCCCTGGATGCGGCGCTGGAAGACGGCAGTGCCCCGGTCGCTGCCGCTCGACTCCACCCATTCGACAGCGCGCGGCGTCTTGCCTCCGGGGTGATGGCTAGCGCCAAGGGCGCGACGGTCGGGGTCAAGGGTGCGCCGGAGGCTGTCGTCGCGCGCTGCGTCGGATGGCGCGCCGCTGACCGTATTCTTCCTCTCGCGAACACCTCGCGGGCGCGATTTCTCGAGGCAGCGAGCATTTGTGGGCAGACGGGGCGCGTCATCGCGGTGGCGTCTCGCGACCTGGACTCCGTGCCCGAGGACCGTGACACGGCGGAACGAGACCTCGTGCTCGAGGGACTGCTCGTCTTCGTGGACCCGATCCGCCCCGAGGTCGCCGGGGCGATCGCTGAGGTGCTTTCCGCCGGGATCGCAGTGACCATGATCACCGGCGACCAAGCGACGACAGCGAACAACATCGCTCAGCAGGCGGGACTCCCGGTGACCACGACCGCATCGGGCGCCGACCTGCGGCTCTGGAGCGACTCGCAGATCGCTGACGCAGCGCGTGGCGGCGCGGTCTTCGCTCGCGCTCGGCCCGAGGACAAGCTGCGCATCGTCCGAGCGCTGGCGGAGAGCGGCGAGGTCGTCGCGGTCACCGGCGACGGCGTCAACGACGCTCCTGCGCTGCGCGCCGCCGCCATCGGTGTCGCGATGGGGCGGGACGGCAGCGATGTGGCCCGTGAGGTGTCTGATCTCGTGCTCACCGACGATAACTTCACCACCATCGCGCACGCCGTTGCCGAGGGGCGACGCCTCTTCGAAAACCTGCGCAAGGCGATCCGTTTCTATCTCGCCGTCAAGGTCGCGTTGATCCTCGTCTCCCTCGGGGCGGCGCTCGCGCAGACGGAGCTTCCCTTCGCGCCTGTGCAGATCGTCATCCTCGAACTCTTCATGGATCTTGGTGCTTCGCTTGTCTTCGTCCAGCAGCCGGCGGAAAGCGACCTAATGAGCCGAGCACCGCGCAACCCGCGAGCTCCCTTCCTCGACCGCGGTATGGCGCTTGCCGTCCTCGGTGGCGGCATCCTGCTCGCCTCGCTAGTGGGCGGCTGTTTTGCGGCAGGCCTTCTATTCGAGTCGGCTGACGGCGCCCGCACCGCGGCCCTGGTCGCCTGGCTCGTCGGGCACTCGGTGCTGGGTGCGGTTATGGCCAGCGATCGGCAGCCGCTCTCGGTGCGTAGCCTCCGCGAGAACCCCGCTTTGGCGGCCTGGCTCGCAGCCACCTGGCTGTTCGCCCTGAGTCTCCTCACCCTCCCGCCGCTGCGCGTCGTGCTGCATGCGGGCTCGCTCTCGACGAGGACTGCCGTCGCGATTTGGGTGGTCGCGGTCGCGGTACCCCTCACCCTCGACCTCGTCCGGCGAGTTCGGCCCTTGCCCAGGCGCTAGGTGGGAACAGGATCCAGGTGCTGCCGGGGCTGGAGCCTGCCGCTGCCGATCTTCTGCGGTCCGGGAACCAGTTCATCCGGATCAAGGCGGTAAGGAACTCGACCCTGCTCAGCGGTGCTGTCATGCATGTGAAGTCTCCTGCAGAGACGCGTTTCCAGAATAGTGTGCCCGGGGTTTCGTGGAGTCGGATTGCTTGGATGTCATGCTGGCGTGCGACACGGAGGACAGCATGGGAAGTCCCAGCGGAGTTTCGCCGGCGCGTCCTTCACCTCGCGGCGAAGGGCGCCGTGTCAGGGACAACCGGCGCCGCCAACCGATCCGCCGCCATGCCTCGCCGCAGGCCCATGAGCGCGCGGGCCATCCGCGGCGGATCCACATCGCGGGCGACGGAGCGGATCATCTGGGTGCGACCGGCGCGTGTCGGCGGCCATCCCTCACGCGCGGAATAGCCGCCAGCCCATCCTGACCCTGCTTGCCGCCTCCTGCACTCCGGTGTGCTCAGCCCAGCTCACCTCTCGCGCGCCGGCCCGCCGACGTTGCCGTCTGGCCCTGCCCATCCTCCTGGCCCGCGCCTGACTCACTGACACACATTTCCACCGCCTGGTGTGTTCATGAGGTGATGCGTCCGATCGGCTGCCCGCGGGACGGGTGTCGTAGTACGTGGAGCAGCCCAGAACCGGCCGCACGCCGGGATGATCAGCATCGGCAATGTCGTCTCCGTGTGCGAGGGCGCGCGCTACTTTCAGGAGGCCGTCGCCGAGAGCCCCGCGGACTACTACGCCGCCCGCGGAGAGGCGGCCGGCCTGTGGCGTGGGCAGGCGGCGGCGGAGCTGGGCCTTGCCGGCCGGGTGCACCGAGACGACTTCGTTCGCATCCTCGACGGCTGTCATCCAGCGACCGGTGACGAGCTGGGGCGGCACCACGCGACACGGAAGAACGTCGCTTTCGACGTCACCTTCTCCCTGCCCAAGAGCGTGTCGCTGCTGTACGCGCTCGGGGATGAGCATGTGAAAGACGCTGTGCTGCGCGCCCTCGATGCGGGCGCGACCGCTGCCCATGAGTACCTCGAGGAGCATGCGGCGTGGGGTCGGATCGCCAACCCCCAGACCCACGCGATCGAACACGTCCGGGCGCAGCTGGTGACGGCCGCCTTTGTTCACCGCACCGCCCGGCCGGTGACCCGCGACGGCGTGGTCACCGTCGATCCGCAGCTGCACACTCACCTGGTCGTCGCCTCCTTCGCCAAGCGGGCGAACGGCACGTGGGGTCAGCTGCACGGCCAGCAGCTGTACGCCCATGCCGCCGCGGCCGGGGCGATCGGCCAGGCGGCGACCCGCGATGTTCTCGTCCGCGAGCTGGGGCT
>PLWW01000038.1 GCA_003153125.1 Candidatus Dormiibacterota bacterium
TCGAGCAACGCCCGCCAGCGAGCACACCGGTCCCGCGGCCGACGCCGCGCCTCGGTGACTTCCGCATCGTCGAGGTGACCCTCGGCGAGCACACCCCGGGCGGGCGGCGGGTCAAGGATGTTCGGTGGCCAGAGTCGTCGCTGGTCGTGGCCGTCCGGCGCGGGGACCAGGTCATCGTGCCTCGCGGCGACACCGAGCTGCTGCCGCACGACCGCCTGACCGTGCTGCTCCCGTCGTCAGCGGCCAACGACCTGGCGGACCTGGTCAGCGCTGCGCCCTCGCCCACAACGCAGCGGCGAGCGTGATGGTCGTCGCGGTGCCATCGACGGACGACACCCGGGGGGTCGTCGACGCCGAGGCCATCACCGCCATCAAGCACGGTGCGACGTTCGTCAACGTTGGCCGCGGCGGGGTCGTCGACGAGACAGCGCTGATCCAAGCGCTGCGAGAGGCCCGCTCAGACAAGGCCGCTGGCCGCCTCGAGGGTCACGGACCCGGGCGGCAGATCGGCGTCCCACATCTCCGCCGCGACAGTCAGACTTGCGCGCCCGTGGCGTCTGAGTCGTCGCCCGACGGCCGGCTCATCTCCGCCTCTGCTCGCGCGAGCTCGGCGAGCACCTCCTCCTGGACACCGGACTTCCCCAGCAGCGTGCTTTCGTCGGGGATGGGATGCGAGTCCTCGGAAGCATCCCCCGGTGCAGCCTCCTCGCACCCAGATGACATCGGTTCTGGCACAAACCGCATTGTTCCACTAGTTGACGGCACCATGCTTGCGCACCGTGGCAGCGACGGGGCTGCTCCGCACCTCAGGCCCTGACCTGAAGGCAGCGAGGGGCCCGGGCAGGCTCCCGTCCTGCAATGGTTGCCGAGTCCTAGCCCTGCGTCCCGGACCGATCCTCGCGGTCAACTCTGGGATGCCGGTGCTGATGCCGTGCGCGTCGCAGGTAGACGGGGTCACCCAGGTACGGCTGCCCGGGAGCGTTCGGCGAGGCCTCGCAACGTAGCACCGTCCCTGGCACCCTCAGGGGACAAAGTTGCACGCCATGGTGAGCCTGTGGGATCTCCCCAGAGCCGTGGGGTGAGCCGTTGCGTCGCTCGCTAGTTGCGCACGCGCCATGATGCACCAGCCCGGTTTCAGCGACACGGAGATCCGCGATGAGAAGTACTGGCCTGGCAACGACGCCCGCCGCGCGGCCGGCCTACTTGAAGCCGTAGCGGCCCTCGTGGAAGTCGCCGGTGTCCATCCAGTTCTGGATCACCAGGTCGACGACGGCGTCGTTGACCTCGGAGAGGCCGAGGGTGCGAGCGTTGCCCTCAACCGCCTCGAGCACCTGACCGCGGACAAAGTCGGGGATGCGTTCGAAGCGCCCCCGCGCGGAGTCCGTCCAAGGAAGTGCATCGCGGTCCCGCTCTTCGATGTCATGGGAGACGCGGCCCCAGAGCTCGTACTTGACGTCCATCTCGGCCGGGGTGATCGTGGTCCCGAGCCCCAGCTTGTGGGCGGTCCACTCGACGCGCCAGCGCGTCAGGTCCCGGCAGAACTCCGGGATCTCGGCAAGCCGCTCCTCCGCCTCCTGCGTCCAGCTGAAGATCACCTCGGTCCCGGTGCGCTCACTGAGCGGGTGTCCATAGCCGAGCTTCTTGCCCAGCGTGCGCACGAAGAGGTCGGTGATCTCTTCGACGCGATCGCGCTGGGCACGGGCCTCCACGACTCGTTCTGACATCGTTGCGGCACGATCGGGTGCGATCCGACTCACCGCGGCTCGGTCGCGTCCTGTCGCAGCAGCCCGTTGCGCGTCCGAAGTCCAGCTGACCCGTGGGTGGGCGCCCGCGGGCATCGGACAGCTGGCCTGGCCGGGATCGTGCGCGACCGGACAGCGTGGATCCCCAGCCGGGTCGGCCATCGGTCACCTCCCACGTGGTCGTCGCGCTCGAGGAGATTCTACGCGGAGGTCGGCGGCTGGTTCCACATCGGGCGGGCGACCCCTCTCGCTATCATCGCGCCTGCAGTCACGAGTGGCGCTCCGGGTGTCGCCGGGCCCGTCGCGCGGGGCGGTCGGCTTTCCATCTGCATGGCAGGGAGCGGATGTACTCCACCCTCTACGTCGCCCTCGACAACTCCGAGCACTCGGACACCGCCAGCACGGTAAGCCTTGAGCTCGCGAGGGCTTTCGATGCCCGCGTGATCGGAATGCACGTGTACGCAGCGAGGATGCACGACTACCGCTTCAAGCAGATGGAGTACACCCTCCCCGAGGAGTATCAGGATGAGGCTGAGCTGCTCCGCCAGCGGCGCATCCACGACAGTCTGATCACCACTGGGCTGGAGCTGATTAGCGACAGCTACACCGACGTGCTCCGCTACCGCTGCCTTGAGCGCGACGTGCCATTCGAGGCCCGCATGCGCGACGGCCGCAACTGGGAGGAGCTCGTCGCCGACATCGACGAGACCCCCGACGTCGACCTGGTGATCATGGGCGCACTCGGCACCGGGGCGGTCAAGGAATCCCAACTTGGCAGCGTCACCGATCGAGTCGCGCGTCGCATTCGTCGTGACCTGCTCATCATCCGCACCGTCGGCGAGGCTGTGTCCGACGGCGGAATCCTGGTCGCGGTCGACGGGTCGCCCCAGTCCTTCGCCGGTCTGCGCACCGCGTTAGCCCTGGGCAAAGCGCTCAGCAAACGGGTCGAGGCCGTTGCCGTGTATGACCCGTATCTGCACTATGCAGTCTTCAACGGCATCGTCGACGTGCTCTCTGAGAAGGCATCGAAGATCTTCCGCTTCAAGGAGCAGGAGGCCCTGCACGAGGAGATCATCGACACGGGGCTTGCCAAGATCTACGAGTCTCACCTCCGCGTCGCCCGCGCCACCGCGGCGGAGGACGGCGTCGACCTGCCCATCACCCTGCTCGACGGAAAAGCGTTCGAACGGGTGCTGCGACACGCACGCGAGACGCGCCCGTGGCTACTGGTACTGGGCCGCATCGGCGTGCACTCCGACGCGTCGATGGACCTTGGAAGCAACACCGAGCAGCTTCTCCGGCTCGCCCCCTGCAACGTTCTGGTCAGCAGTGGCAGCTTCACGCCGCCCATTGACGTTCGCGCCGATGCCTCGGTGGTGTGGACGCCGCAAGCGGAGGATCGCATGGCCACCGTCCCCGCGGGCGCCCGCGGGCTGGCGCGAACGGCCGTATTGCGCTGGGCGATGGAGCGCGGTCACAGCGTGGTGTCATCTGGAGATGTCGCGGTCGCACTCGACGAGCTGATGCCGTTCGCACGAACCATGCGCCGGATCGCCGAGACGGCGGCGGCGGTGGACGGCGCAGAGCGTGCCATGGTCGAGGAGCCTCCGCTGGAGGATGCGCGCGCGGTCTGCAGGACCTGCGGATACGCCGCCCGCAGCGACAGTCCGCAGCGATGCCCGGTTTGCGGCGGCGAGGCGGCCGGATTCGAACGCCTCGACAGCGACGCCCTCCGCGCAGCAGCCAGCGGCGAGGGCGACGCGGCGCAGACCGCCTTCGACGGCGCCAAGCTGGGCTGGACGGTGGAGGCGCGCCGTCTGCTGCAGCAGTTGCCGGCCGGCTATCTGCGCCGACGCGTCAAGGCGATCGTCGAGAAGCACGCTCGGACGCGCCGGTTGCCGGCAATCACTGCCGAGGTCGCTGAGCCGTTCGTTACGCCTGAACTCGATGCCCTCGATGAGAACGCCGGACCGCATCGCGCGCCCATCGGCGTGGAGCGTCACACCGGGCCGCAGGTGGATCAGCGCCGGCGACTGCCGTGGACGGATGAGGCCGACGATCGGATCGAGCGGATCCCCGCCGGCTTTCTCCGCAACCTCGCCATCGAACGGATCGAACGCCTGGCCATCGCGCTCGGTGCCCCCCAGGTGGGTGTGCTCCATGTCGAGGCGGGGATCGCCGAGGCCCGAGCGCGCATGCAGCGCGACGGTGGCGCGTCCGCCGATGCAGATTCGGCGGGTTGTCCTGTCAGCGCCGAGCAGAGCGGCGGTGTCGCCGGCTGCCCCGTGCACCGCGACCCATCGTTGCGGACCAATGCAACGCTGACGGGCGTGACGCGTCGCGGCGGTGGGCTCAACGAGATCACAGCGCCGGTGGTCGATGACCTCGGTCGGAGGATGACCGCGCCCTTGCCAGGCGGCTGACATGCTCGGACTCCAGGTCACCACCCCTGACTTTCCTGGAATCGGCAACAACGTGTCGGTGGGGATCATCTTTCTCCTTCACATCCTCATCGCGGAGTTCAGCCTCGGCGCGATCACGCTGGCCATCGCCGCCGAGTGGCACCACGTTGTGACCGGCGACCCGCGCACCGCCCGGTACGCGCGCGGTCTGGCCAACACCTACTACCTGGTCTTCAGCCTGGGCGCCACCTTTGCGGTGTTTGCGGTGGTGCTGCTCACCGGATTGTGGGCCAACGAATTCGGTCAACTGGTCAACAAATTCCTGTGGCTGGTGGCGTTGGCGATCGGATTGTTCATGTTTCTGGCACCGCTGCTGGTCTGGTATCGCAACAGCTTCGACTCGATGGCCCCGCGGCGCCACGCGATTCTTGGAACCGCCGTCTTCGCGCTCCAGACGCTGTTCATGGTGCTGATCGTCGGTATCGACGCGTACCTGATCAATCCCGTCGACGCCGGCCTCACCGAACCCGTTTTCAACCCTGTGTACTGGCCGCTCTTGATCCACCGTCTCATTGGCAACGTCAGCTGGACCGCGCTGTTCTGCGCCGCCTATGCGGCTCTGCGGCTGCGCGGAAGTCGCGGTGACGCCCGCGAGCGCTCGTTCCAGTCCTGGGCGGCCCGGGTGAACCTGCGCATCGGCCTTCTCACTGGCCTGCTCATGCCGATCGTGGGGTTTCTGCTCATCGAGGTCATTCGGCAGAGCGAGCCCGGCTACTTCGAAAACCTTCTCAGTGGCGGAACCGCGGCATTCATGGTGGCCCAGGAGTGCCTCGTGGGGGCCATGTTCATCGGTGGCAACATCGCATTGGCGAGCGAGGATGGCGGTCCGCGCGAGTGGTCGATGGGCAGCCGGGGGGCGATCGCCCTCTCGGTGGCCGGGATGACTTTGGCGGCTCTCCCCAGTGCGGTGCTGGGTGGTGACCTGAACGCGCTGCGCTACTGGGGATTGGGCACCGCCACCGTGGTCACCGCCGCACACACGCTGTCACGGCTGCGCGGTCGCCGTCGCGGGCAGGACGACTCGCTGCGGGTCACCGGCGCGGTCACGCGGATCGGACGAAATGCTGTGCTCGCAGTCGGCACGGTCGCGGTGGTCACCTCGCTGTTGATGGGCTTTATCAAGGAGCACGCGCGTGGTGACTACGCGGTGTACGGAGAACTCCGCCAGGTCGACGCGCACCAGCCCTACCACCCCATCCAGAGCCTCTACCCATGAGTCATTACATGCTCGCTCGCGCAGCCCAGTTCCAGGCCACCTTCTACTACTCGCTCCTGCTCTTCGCCATCCTGCTGTTGATCGTGCTCGCCACCGGGTACGCGCTGGCCGGGATCCGCGCCATGTGGCGCAGCGGGGAGCGAGGACCGGCCGCGGTCCTTCTGGGGGCGGTGACCGTGAGCTTCCTGGCGCTGGCCGGCATGTACGCGACCGCGATTGGCGGGCTGATCATCACCAACGGGGGAGGTGGATCGTGAAGGAGCTGTCCCGCCGCGACCTGATGATCCGGGGCACCGGGCTGGGCATGGGCCTGGTCGGGGTGATGCTCAGCGTCCCCGCCATCGGCTTTCTGCTGAGCCCGCTGTTCACCAAGCAGAGAACGGCCTGGGTCACCGTCGGAGTCATCGACGACATCCCGGTGAACACGCCGACTCCTCTGGTGGCGCAGGTGCCCGTGGGCACCGGGTACCCCACCCCGCCGGTGCCACGCGTGGTCTACGTCGTGAAGAAGCCGAGCGGGGAGACTCTGGCACTCAGCAACATCTGCACCCACATGCAGTGCGACGTGCACTGGGATCCGGCACTCGGAAACTTCCTCTGTCCGTGCCACGGGGGCCTCTACGACATCGATGGGAAAAATGTCGGTGGACCTCCACCCCAGCCCCTGGCGCAGTGGAACAAGCGCTTCCACTCCGACGCCCAGGGCCGCACGGTGCTGGAGATCGAGAACGTCCTTGATGAGTCGATCTAGCCGATGAGCAGCTGGCTCACCCGCCCCATCACCACCCGGCTCCGCGCCGGCATGGAGTGGTTCGACGACCGCACCGGCGCCACGGAGCTGCTCCACAAGGGGCTCTACGAGGCGGTGCCGAAGAAAGGCGGCTGGGCCTACGCGCTGGGGAGCGCGACCCTGGCGCTGATCCTCCTCCAGCTGTTCACCGGGATCTTCCTGCTGCTGGACTACGTGCCCTCGGTCAACGAGGCGTACAACAGCCTCGACTATCTTCGCAGCAGCGACGCCTTCGGCGCCTGGGTGCGTGGTCTGCATCTCTGGGGTTCGTACACGCTGATTTTCGTGATCGGTCTGCACATGTTGCGGACCTTCCTGTCGGCCAGCTACAAGCGGCCACGAGAACTGAACTGGGTGTCCGGGGCAGTGCTGTTCTTCCTGGTTCTCGGGCTGGCCATCACCGGCGCGATGCTGCCCTGGGACCAGGCGGCGTACTGGACCAGCGTTGTGGTCACCAACATCCCTCACTACATCCCGTTCATCGGCGATGGAATTCGCAAGCTGCTGCGCGGTGGCGACTTCGTGGGTCCGATCACCCTCACCCGCACCTTCGCCATCCACGTGTGGGTTCTGCCCTTCCTCATGTTCAGCCTGATCGGGGCGCACCTCTATCTGCTCCGCCGTCACGGTGAGTTCGGGGCCTGGGTCAACTACGACACCGACCCCGGCGAGGATGAGGAGAAGCAGATCGGTGAGCGGATCCGCCACGCCGAGCCCCCGTATCCGGCCAAGCGCATCGGCCGCCGCTACGCGGCCCCGCGTGAGACGGTGCCGTTCTTTCCCAACCAGCTGTTCAAGGACGTGGCGCTGAGCACGGTGCTCGTCGCTGTCATCTTCGTGATGGGGCTCATCTCTGGGGCCCCGCTGGATGGGCCGTCGAATCCGGCCACCCTCAGCTACGTGCCCACCCCGGAATGGTTCTTCCTCCCGCTCGATCAATTCCTGGTGGTGGCACCGACCAACCCGCTGATCGCCATCGCCATCTTTGGCGTCATCGGACTGGGCGCCGCGCTGATGGTGCTCCTGCCCTTCATCGATCGATCCCCGGAGCGCCGCCCTCTGCGCCGCCCCGAGGTGATCATCCCGGCACTGTTCATGGCTTTCACGGTGATCTTCTTCGCCGTGCTCGGCATCAACAGGTTGTACAACCTGTGAACGCACACCTGCTCCTCGATTCCCTCTCGCCGGTGAGCGGCAGCATTCTCACCAACGGTGTCGTGGTCGCAGTCGTGATCCTGCTGCACATCCAGATTGCCACCTTCATCACCGGCTCGACGACCCTGGCTGCGGTCTCCGAGGCCATCTCCATGGCGCGGGGTGACGACCGTCACGAGCGACTCGGTCACATGTTGCTGAAGTCGTGGGTCTACCTCTTCGGATTCGGCTCGGCGACGGCCATCTTCTTCGTGGTCTTCGTGCTCAGCGGGCTGTGGGCGATCTTCTGGACCGCGCTACAGCAGATCACCTTCTGGGTGCTGGTTTTCGAAGCGGCAATGTTCCTGGTCGAGATCGCGCTGGTCTACAGCATGTACGCCAACTGGGAACGGTTGCGAGCCCATCGACGCGCTCGGCTGGGGTTGCTCGTGTTGCTCACCATCACGCTGTGGTGGCAGATGTTCCTGATCGATGTTGTCGCCTCCTTCATGCTCACTCCCAATGGGGGAGACGTCAACCTCCTCAATCAGGTCCTCAACCCGACTCAGCTGCCGCTGACCATCCACCGCACCATCGGCAACCTGGCGTGGTCTGGCGCGGTCCTCGCCTTCGTCGGTGCGTTCAACTACCTGCGCCTCACGCGTCGCTCTGGCGCACCGCAGCCGGACGCGCCGGCGGCCATGCGCCCACTCCGTTCCGTCGGCGCCATGGCAGTCGGTCACCTCGAGGCCGAGCGCCGGCGCACCGAGATCCTCCACTGGGAGTGGGTGACGCAGTGGGGCGTGCTGTGGGCGGTGGCCCTGACCCTCCTGCAACCCTGGGTGGGCTATTCGTATGCCAAGGAGATCCAGCTCCACGCCTACAGCGCCTGGTACACGATGATGTTCGGGGACCTCTCCAACGTCTTTCTTCTCCAGATCTTCCTGCTGGGGTCTGTCTTCGTCCTCGGCTCCCTGTATTTCTGGCGCCGCATGAACCGTTCGGGCGCGCCCAGGGCTCGCCGGCAGCTCTTCCTCGCCATCGTGCTGATCCTGCTCACGCTGCTGGCAGTGCAACCTGCGTGGTTCGCACCGACCTACGCGGACACCGTTGCCGCCGGCCTCAACCGGCCGTGGTGGCAGGGGGGTTTGCTCAATCCGATCGGCAACTTCATCCCGTTCAAGGCGAGCGCGCTGATCGGCATGGTGCTGTTCGGGCTGTGGTCGGTGACCTCCTACGCCACCGCGCTGTCCCGCGGACACATCAAACCGGGCGGAAGTGGCCGGGGAGCGCAGCGTGCCGCCCTCCTGCTCGGTGTCGTGATCAGCATGATGATGCTGGTGATGGGCGTCATCCGCGAGCACTCGCGCCAGCCCTATCTGATCAACGGCGAGATCACCCTGCACCAGCAGATCACCAACACGGCGCCCTCTGTGCCGTCGTTGCAGCAGTCGCAGCCGTGAGGATCGCACCCGGAGCGGTGGCGTTGCGCATGCCCATTTTTCAGTCCGCACACGACGAGCTGCGCAGTGCTATCCGGCCCCCCTGGCCACGATGGATGCGAGCCCTCTACGAACTCGAAGAGGCGCAGGACGAGAACATCGACGTGGAAGCGGGGGAAACCTCAGTGCCCGCCGCATTGGGAGCGCTGGGCTCGCGTCTGCGTCATCGCCTCGAGCTCCTCGCCTCGGTTGCCGGAGGCCTGCAGAAGCAGGGCTGGACGTTGCACATCGAGGGCGACACGCTGGTGGCGAGTCGCGTCTCCAACCCGCAGCACGCGCTGGAGATGCTGGAGGAAGCAGGGCTCGCGGGGCCGCTCTGCGCGGTCTCCGAGTTGGACGATTCCGGCTGGCCGCGGCTCTATGCCCGACCGGGGACGCGATGAGTGCCACGGTGCTGATCGCCGAAGACGAGCCGATGATCGCCCGCATCCTGTTCGAGAAGCTCACCCGCGAGGGACATGCGGTCATGCGTGTGGCCAGCGTCGCCGCCCTCGCCGAGGCGTTGCCAACGTGCGACGTGGCACTGGTCGACGTCACCCTCGATGACGATGGCATCGAGGCCATGCGGCGCCTCGCCGGTGCAGGCACGCTCCCTCGTGCCGGCTGGTTCGCCATGCTGGAGAACCGCGCGGCCGACGATGGAGCCCGCGCGGTGAATGCCGGCGCGGCCGGCGTCATCCTCAAGCCCTTCAAACCGACTGTGGTGGCCGCCAAGGTGACCACGCTGCTTGCGGCGGTGCTGCGATGAGCGCGATCGCCGCGCCGGGGATGGAGGGCACCCTGACGGTGACACCGGCGGCGAGCGTTGCCCTCAGCGCGCGAGCTGTGGTGCGCCGCTACAGGAATGGCCGCGGCGTGGGACCGGTTGACCTCGTTCTGCGCGCGGGCGAGACGATGGCTCTGATGGGTCGCAACGGCTGCGGCAAGACCACCCTGCTCCGTCTGCTCGCCACGGTGTCGCGCCCGCAGAGGGGTGAGGTGCAGTGGTTCGGCGGTGATGCCAAAGCCGCGCGCGCTCACCTGGGCCTCGCACTCGATGGTGCACTCGAAGACGCCGGCCTCACCGGGCGGCAGGCGACCCACTTCTGGTGCGCGCAATGGATCGGCAATAGAGCGGAGGTCGCCTCGCGGACAGGCGCGGTGCTGCACCGGCTGGGCCTGGGCCCGGCCGCGGATGAACCGGTGGGTTCGTACTCGTACGGGATGCGCCGCCGCCTGGCCCTGGCCACCGCTGTTGTTCACCAACCCGCGCTTGCGCTGCTCGATGAACCCACTGCAGGGCTCGATCCTGAGGGCTGCGCGCAACTCGCGCTGCTCATCGCCGAGCGTGCGCAGCAGGGGCGCAGCACGCTGATCGCCAGCAACGACCCCGGATTCGTCGAGTCGGTTGCCGACTCAGTGGCCTTCCTCGAGGAGGGGACCATGGTGCGCTGCGCATCACCGCGTGAGCTGCTTGCGGCTCTGCCGCAGGGCCGCGTCGCGGAGCTCGTCGTCGATGGCGGCTGTCCGGCGACGGCACTCCGGGCAGTCGCTGGTGTCCTCGACGTGACTGCCGATGCCGGCACAGCAACCGTCCGCTTCGACGGCGACCACACCATCGCGGCGCTTGTGGCCACGGCTGACGCGCCGGGTGGCCGCTTGCGCGAGCTGCGCCTGCGCCGCCCCGACCTCACCGACTGCTTCCACGATCTCACCGGCCGCACATTGCAGGAACGAGCGTGATCGGCGACGCCGGCGCACTGAGGGCGGCGCTGCGGCGTTCGCGGGTGATGCCGCGTAGCCTGGCTGGCCGCGAGCTCGCCATCGCGCTCAGCCGGCCGCGCGCGCTGGCCATCAAGGCGGGGCTCCCTCTTGCTCTGGCCGTGGTGCTCGTCGCCGGTGATGCACCGACCTTCTGGGCGGCAATGCTCCTCACCGTGCTGGTCGCCATGGTCGGTGCCGTGGGCACGGCCGTGACGGTGAGCCGGGCGAGAGATGCCGGATTCCTGACACGACTGGCAGCAACTCCCGGATCAAGGCCGCGGCTGCTGATCGGATGGGTCCTCGCCGCCGCCGGCATCGATGTGGTCCAGTTGCTGCCGGTGGCCATCGCTGCCTGGCTCACCGGAGGAGGCGGTGCCACCGAGTTCGCGGTGCTGGCCACCGTTCTCGCCGCCACCCTGGTGGTCACCAACGTGCTCGGCTGCGTGATCACCCTGGCTGCGGCGACCGCCGCTGAGGTACTGCTCGACGTCGTCGTCCTGCTCGCGCCACTCCTGTACCTGGGCGGCCTGTTCACCGGCGTCCCGGCAGGAGGATGGCGGGCGGTTGTGGCTGCGGTGGACCCCTTCAGCCATCTCCACTCCGCCTTCATCGGCATGCTCGGCGGATCTGCGACGTACCCAGGAGGCGCTGACGTCATCGCGGCGCTGGGGGCGGCGCTGGTGGCGATCGCCGCTCTCGCCGGTCTCAGCCGCCGCATCCTGGAACGTGATTGATCGGCCGCGACGCGTGCGACGCGTCGCAGCGTTGCTGGTGGGCATGACCGCGCTGTCGGGCTGTGGCTCAGGGACCGTCATCGACGTGGGCGCGCTTGGCCTGCCCACGCGCAGCGCTCCCATCGCCCTGGCCACGACGACCGTGTCGACCAGTCCCGACGGCGGCATCTACCGCAACCCCGACCACCTCGAGGTCATGCTTGTGGAGAGGCACAACGTCGACGCCGTCGCCGGCCAGCTCGGCTCCGCATCGTCGGCGTGGTCGCAGCTGCGCGGCTTCGGCGACTTCACCGTGATTGCGCTGCGTCTGCGCGATGACGGCAAGGTGACTTCGGATCCGCAGCTCGGTGACCTGCAGATGGCCAGCGACTATGCGCCCGCGGGCACTGCCGGCGGCCCTCTGCGTCACTTCTATCACCCCACCTTTCCGCTGGCTCTGGTCGCCGATTCCAACCCCGGCAGCAGCTGCAGCATCCATCTCGATCCCGGTCACACCGGGGTCGCCATCCTCATCTACCCGCCGGTCAACTTGCCCACCATGCTGGTCTGGGGCCGTTTCGGCGATTTTGTGCTCAGCGTGCCGACCGGTGGAGCGTTGCCGTCAGTCGCGGGTGCGCTGCACGCCGAGGCCTGCACCCCGCCGGTGGCGCCGCCGACGTGAGCTCGCGCCCCCAGGCTGGCCGCCAGCAACGCGTCGATCTGCCGACCGCAGGGCAGACGGTGGTCTCGCTGGCGCTGCACCGCCTCGAAGAGGGTGGGCCCTGGCCGCTGACACGCGTCCTGACGGCGTTGAGCGAATGCGCTGTCGAGCGCATCGGAGTGGCGCGTGCCCTCGGTGATCGCCGTGGGGTTCCCCTCGTGCACTCCCAGGGACTGCGCTGGCGCGAGCATGCACTCTTTCTCGAGGCCCGTCACGGACGAGACGGCATCGATGAGCTCAGCCTGGAGTTGCCACCCTGGGATGACCTGATGACCAGCGTCGGCGATGAGGAGGTGTGGCGGTTGATCGACACGGTCGCGGTCGCCGCCGACGCACAGTTCGGGTCCATCGGCGATGGCGAGCCGCCCGAGACCGTCTTGCCGGATGATTCCGCGATGCTCCGCGCCCAGTTGCGTCGCCACCTCGCGCTGCTGCTGCCTGAATGGACGGGCGAGGACGTCGCCGAGGCCGGGGGCACTCAGGCCCGCGTGCTCGACAGCAGCGGTCTGGTGGTGGTGACGGGGTGAGCGTGCACGCCCGCTTGGGCGTTGCCGTCGTCGCGGTTGCGGTGGTGGGAGCCCTGCTGACGCTGCTGGCGCGCAATCGTCCGGGGGCAATCCCCACGGTGCGCGTCTTCGTCTGGCTCTGCGCCGGCGCAGCCGCCATGGAGGCGCTCATCGGGCTGGTCATGGTCGTCGCCGGACAGCGCCCCGCCGAAGCCATCCACTTCTTCTACGGTGCTGCGACGGTTATTCCGATCCCGGCAGCGGAAGCACTGGCGCGCCGTGTCCACCCGCAGTCCGAGATGCGCTACCTGCTTGTCGGAGCCATCTCCACCGCTCTGTTTGGCCTTCGCGCTGTGACCACCGGCAGTACGTAGGCTCGTTCACGCCGCGAGAGCCGCGGCCTCCTCGATCACCACCGTGTGGCGCCGTCAAAATGGGTGAGGGCTCACCACGGAATGCATGTGTCGGCGGCATTCGTCAACTGGGGCGCGCGCTTCGGACGTGCAGGTCACTTCGCCCGCGAGATCGTGAAAGGGGTGGTGTCCACCCACGTCTCATCCGGTGTCGCTCTGGGCATGGCCGTCAGTCAGCGCCGTCGGCCGCCCACGGGCTGACCCATCCAGCGAGCACGCTGGTGGGATCAGGGGCTGCCGCGGGTCACCGGTGAGCTCGACGCGCCTCAAGGCGTGAGCTCGTAGCCGCCATGTCCAGGCGGTGGCTGACCACTCCGCTGCGTCGGCACGTTCAGACCCGGCGTGTCACGGGTCGATCCCGATGTGCCTGGCCCTCCGAAGCGGATCAGCAGCACGATGACAACGGCCATCGCCAGAATGATCGACAGCAGGATGAGTGGCCGTCGGAGCAGGGGCTTGGTGGGGTGGCCGTCAGGCGGCGTGTCTAGAGCCATTCAATCCTCCTACGCGGGATCCCACGCGAGACATCGACGAGGTGACGCGGTCGGAGCCGCAGGCAGTGCAGCGTTGCGTTGGTAATGGCAGCGAACAGGAGCCCCTTGCTCAAATCCAGCGCAGTGTCTGGGACCGGCCACGTGTGCAGAGGCGGCGTTGCCCGCGCCGCTGGCAGTGCCGCGATCTCGAATGCCCAGATGAGTCCTCCGAGCATGCACGTGTCGTGCACCGACCGGGGAGGGCGGCCGTTGCGGAGCAGGGTCCACAGCACCGCCAACGAGGGACCGTAGCCGGCTCGCATCCCGCCCCCGAGCACACCGGCAACCCGCCGGTCGACCGAATGCCCGGTGGCTGCGCGAACCATCCGAGACACCATGACCTCACGTGTGAAGACCGGCTTGCGACTGCCGAGCATCCTCACCTGCGCGCGGGTCCAGGCGGCCTCGGCCGCCGTCGCCAGGGCGCCGGCGATCAGGCCACTCATGAGCTGGGGACAGCGTCCCTCGCCGCCGATCACGCCGCGTACGGTGGGCGCACTCGGCCGGTTCACTGTCCCAGAGCCACTGCGGTCTCCAGTAGAAGCGCGTGCAGGGGGCCGGCATCGACGTGCCTTCGCTGGCCGAGACACTGCAGAGTGACGGCGGGGCGACCTTCGAGACGGCGTGGGACGAGCTCCTGCAGTCGCTCGGCGCCAAGTCGGCCCAGCCCGCGGCGACAGCGGGCCGATGACCGCCGCCACACTGCCTGAAACGCTGAGCCTTGGGATGGCGCTTGGACGCGGCCGCGGAGAGGAGCAGGACTGATGTAGTTCGGAATGAGCGTCACTACATTTCGGAGACGAACCGCCGCTGTGTATTCGCAGCATCATCTCAGCCTTCCGGTAGATCCCAGAGCTTGATACCGCCGAGGATACCGGCGATGTTACCGACGATGGTCACCGACGGGTCCACGTGACCGTCCAGGACCTGAGCGTTCCCGCCTCCGATATACAAACGGTCGTAGTTGATCAACACATGGAAGTTGGCGATGGCTTTGTGAACCCGCCTTCGCCACTTCTTGGCGCCGATGCGCATGAACGCCGCGTTGCCGAGTTGCTCGTCATAGGTGTCGCCTTTCCGAAACGGATGATGCGCGAGCTCGAGGTGCGAGGCGAGTATCCCGTCGACCAGCAGCGCTGTGCCAACGCCGGTACCGAGCGTCACAACGAACTCAACTCCGGAGCCGCTCACGACCTCGAGCCCCTGGATGTCGGCGTCGTTGGCAACCCGAACCTGATGACCGAGGCGCGTCGCCATCGCACTCGCAAGATCGAACCCCGTCCATGCGGCCAGGAGCTTCTTCGCGACTGCCGATTCGGGTCCGGATCGCGTCACGAAGTCTGGGGCCGTCAACACGATGCCCTTCCTGATCACGCCGGGGAAGCCGATCGACACACGGTCGACCGCCGGCAGGGGCGCGGCGAGCGTCGCCAACGTGTCGACGAGTCGCTCGGGTGGGCAGGGGTACGCCGTCCGGACACGGACGCGCTCGGTCATGAGCTTGCCGGCTGCGTCCAGTACTGATGCTTTCAGACCAGTGCCGCCGACGTCGATCGCAAGGGTTGCCGGCCGCCGCTTCGTTGCCGTGACCACCAGGTAAGAATAGACCCATCGATTGGCGTGGCCATGGCGACTGTTCCCAAGCGACCTCGTCGTGCGCTGACGGGCGCGCCGGTTCTGCCGTGTACGAGCGCTGACTCGCAGCTGCTGGTGACTAGGAAACCCTGCCGCTCCAGATCGCGAATCTTGATCAGGACTTTCGGGCTGGGGTGGAGGGACTTCAGGAGTGCCCGCTCGTAACATCTCTCGCCCACGCTTTGCTCAAAGCCTCACCGCGGCGGCGCGGAGCGTCACCCGGCTAGGAGTTTCGCGGTTTCCGGCTCGGTGCGAGGTGTTTGGACACCGGCTGAATGGGCCGCCCGTGACTGGGCCGTGCCCTCGCAGCCACTGTGCGCGCGGGCAGTCCCTTCTCGCCGAGCGTGTGGTTGCGGGCGCGCTCGATGTTGACCGCCGCGCCAACCAGCGCAAGATGCGTGAACGCCTGCGGATAGTTACCGAGCAGGCTGCCAGTGACCGAGTCGGCTTCCTCGGCAAACAACCCAAGCGGTGAGCCGAGCGCCAGCAGGCGCTCGAACAGGGACTGCGCCTGATCCAATTCGCCGACGTGGGCCATCGCGTCGGCGAGCCAGAACGAGCACATGAGAAACGATCCTTCGGCGCTCGCCTTGTCAGTGTCTTGCGGGCTCCGGAGATACCTGCGGACGAGCACGCCGCCGTCACTCAGCTTCGCGCCGACTGCAGCGACCGTCTTCTTCATGCGAACGTCGTGATCGGGTAAGAATCGCGTCTGGCTCATGCGGAGCACGGCTGCGTCGAGGGTGTCGCCGTCGAGCGTCTGCGTGAAGGCTCCAAGATGGGCATTCCAGCCGCGCTTTTGTATGGTGCTGTGGATCTCGCGCCGTGTCTTCACCCACAGGCGCTCGCGATGTGGCAGCTTGAAATGACGGGCAATTCGCAAGCCACGGTCCACAGCGACCCAGCACATCAGCTTGCTGTAGGTGTAGTGCTGATCACCGCCACGCGGTTCCCAGATCGACCGATCGGGTTCTGTCCATCGCTCGATCGCAAGCTCGACCACCGGTCGGAGCTCATCCCACATGGCTCGGGTGATCTCCCCGCCGAATCGCGCATACAGATACGCTGAGTCGAGCAACTCACCATAGATGTCCAGCTGGAGTTGGTTGGCGGCGGCATTGCCGATCCGAACGGGCCGGGAGCCGCGATAGCCAGACAGGTTGTCGAGTGTGGACTCCGGCGCGGTTGCCCGGCCGTCCAGGGTGTAGAGGTTGGGAACGTCGTGCTTGGGATGGTCGAGCCCGATCAAGCGCAACCACTTGAAGAAGGCGTCAGCCTCATCGATCAACCCGAGCTGGAAGAAGGCGTAGAGGGTAAACG
>PLWW01000092.1 GCA_003153125.1 Candidatus Dormiibacterota bacterium
GTACAACTTTCACACTAGAGCGGCGCCGGTGGATCTCGTTGACGACGGATGACCCGCTGAACGGGGATCGCCGAAACGACGCCGGCCGGACCCATGGACGAACGCGGTCGCCGCCCATTGGCTGGTTGGTCAGCGCCGCAAGCGGCCGCCGCGGCACGCCGCATCATCGAGTTCGCGCGTGCCCGTGCTCCCCACATGCAGGGCTCAACGCCGCCCATCGTCAGTGGCAGTACGTCGCGCTGAACCGTCACCTAATCCGCGCCGTGTACTAGGACGGCACTCGTGCGGCAGCCGATGTGGACGGTGTCCATCCTGGACGCGCGGGTGACACGACGGCTATCGACGACTGGCTGATCGCTGCCATGTTGCAGGACGGGTCTAAGCCCGCAACCCTCGGTTTCCCGCTGCGCACGACTGGCCGGTCCTACTAACTAACGCAGGCCGATATATCGTGCTGCGATCATCACCGCGGGCTCAGTTGTCCACTCGCATGTGAAGCGGGCCGCTACCAGTAGATCGCCACGAGTTCACAATCCAGAATGCGGTCTGGCCGGGAGCCCGGCTCGACTGACTCTCCCGGCTCGATCGAAGTTCTCGCGGTGACGATTGACGTAGTGCGGTGCTTCTCGTACGCCGCCGACCTAAGTCTCGCCGCCACCTCTCGATCTACAGGACTATCAAGGGCTTCCTCGACGGTCTTAGTCATCGGCTCAAGTGCCGCCCGCCGTTCTAGCGCTGTGTTGAATGGTGGGTCCTGCGCGGCGATGGCTGCCACGGCCCTGTCAACCTCGTCAGCGTCCAACACTGCGCCCGTGCTCTGAGCGAGCATAGACGCGTACTCGCGTAGCGTCGCGGCGACGAGCTCCTGCCGATGTGCCGGGTCACGTCCGGATGGCAGCGCATCGCGACCGGCGAACGACCCCAATACACCGCGATTCAGTGACTCAAGGGTGGCGGCGGCACCCGGGATGACGTCGCGCAGCGTATCAACCAACTTGATCGGGGTCCAGGTTGCGTTCAACCCCGGTCGCGCGATCCTCGCCAGGACCCTGTAAGGGGCGCCCGAGAACAATACCCGGCGGAGGTCTTTCCAGAACAATGCCTCCTCGGCGATTCCGACCAGGAGGAGGGGGTCAACCGCGTCTGGATCCTCCAGATCCGGGGGTAGTAGGTCGGTTCTTACGACCCATTCGTCCTCGGCACTGCGAACAACGCCGAAGTTCAGGACTCTTCCACGCAGCGGCACCAGTCCGCGCATAAGTTTCTCGAGCATCTGGCTGACCGCCACCATGTCGTCAAATTGCTGGGGATCCGAGACCCCGTAAAGACTCGGCCGGTCGCGCATCATGTCGAGCAAGTCAGTCACTATCGCTTCGACCCGATAGATCGGCTCCGTCTCGAGGGCTACCTCCACCTCGACGAGGCTCCCCCTCGCAAGGTCCCTCGACCTGATAGCGAACCCCGTGAGATCGCCCGACCCAGCCGCCCGGATCAGATCGTCCCGCGTCGCAAAGGGCTTCGGAGCCACGTCGGCCGACGACCGCAGTGCCAGCCTCGGCCACTCGGAGTCATAGAGGTCTTTGAACGTCGCTTGGATGACCGCCTTGCGGACCGCCTGCCGGCTCTGCGACGCGTCCGCCTGCAGGCGTGAACCAACCGAGCCCTGCGCAACCAGTGCGTCCACGGACGCAGACGATGAGACTTCGGTCTGCAGGGACGACGCCTCAGTCTCCGTCATCTCTGTGGTGATCGCTCCGCGACGTGATGAAAGTAGGCTAACCACGCTGATCTCGTCCAGGTACACGAATTCCCTGAGCGTGGTGCCGTCGCCTCTGCCCTGCTTCCTCAACCGTCGCCGGCGTTGCCGGCGCCGAAAGGTGTCAATCAGTCTCATTCCCTTTGCCTCAACAGGGAGACGCTTCTCCCGCGACCGCGCTGCAGGCCGACTCGTTCGAAGCCTGCCAGATAATCCTCGTCGAGGATTCGCGCGCGGTCATCCATCGCCGCCACAAGTGCAGCTTCCGACCAGATGTTGGCCAATTCCGCGGCTGACCATCCCTCCGTGTGCGCTGCTATCTCCTCATGTCTCAAGCCGTCCCCAACCGCCAGGCGTCGCGTTGCAGCGATGAGAATCTCGCGACGATCGCTCAGATCTGGGAGGGGGAAATCAACTTCGACGTCGAATCGTCCGGGCCTGCGCAGCGCCACATCAATATCCTGAGGGCGGTTTGTCGCCGCGATCACGATCACATTGGCAGCGGCGCGGAATCCATCCATGAGGGTGAGCAGCTGAGCGACCAGGCGCCGTGAGGCCTCGTGCGATTCGTCCGTACGATGCCCGGCGATGCTGTCGATCTCGTCGAAAAAGATGATCGCCGGCGCATGCTTCTCGGCATGTTCAAAGAGGCGCCGCATCAACTCCTCGCTCTGGCCGAGCCACTTGCTGACCACTTCGGGTCCGCGCACTTCGTAGAAGTTCGCACCAGCGGTGGCCGCGATGATTCGCGCGAGCATGGTTTTCCCTGACCCAGGGAGGCCGGTGAAGAGAATCCCCCGTTGCGGCTTGGCGCCTATGCGTGTGAGGAGTTCGTGCCTGTTGAGTGGCAACTCAACGAGCTCCCGGACTCGTGCGACGACAGGGGCGTGGCCACCGAAGTCGGCGAACCCCTCCTGAATTCCCGACGTGTCGGTCATGAACCCACTGATGACGTCATCCCCAATTGATGGGAGGTCGAGAATCCGAAGGCTGTCAAGCGACAGCACTCGGATAACTCCCTGCGAATCAGCTCCCTCCACCGTGTTCCCTGCCTCGTAGGTCGGCTGAGACGGGCTCGGGAACAATCGCAATTGGCCGTTCACTTCCACAACGGTGTCGGTCTCGTTGACCAGCCGCACGATGCCAACCCACGTGCCGGCCGGCCAGAGGTCCGGCGTCCCGGCCGCCAGATAGTTCCCATCGGGATCGATAAGCAGGACATCACCGGGACGGAACTCGGGATCGAAGGTGCCGGTAATACTCGCGACGGTCCCATTGGGGAACTCGACGTGCATCGTGGCGCCGGGATCCTCGACGTGTTTGATCCGAACCACGCGGCACGCGGGGCCGACGCTCACCTCCACCGGTCGCGCTCCCAAGTCGGCGATGAGCGGTGATTCACGGCGTGACGGGCAGATTACTACCCGCGGGGTGGAGTAGCATCTGCACGCGCCGGATAGGACCAAACGTCTGGCCCGTTCCCGGCCCTGCCTCCACGCGAATTACCGGATCGTCGCTGGTAATCAGCGGCAGCACCTCGGTTCCCTGGACATCGGTCAGCCAAGGATTGGCCACGGTCGTGTGCTCCATGTGCAGGGGCTGAGCGCCAGGGACAGTATCGGAGGCGGTTCGGCTGTGCCTCCCGAAATGCCGACCATGGAGGCGGACGGTGGACCGAGTAAGTCGTCGCGCCGCCTCACGAGACCATTGTCCGCGGGCTGAGCGACAAGTGTCTGACGCCGCTACAGTTCCCAACGGTCTCATCTGGCACGCCATGCCCCACCGCGGTGGGTGCCGAAGTGGACATCAGCGGGTTCGGCGGGATCGCCGTCGGTCTCGGCGACCCCGTCTGCCCCCTCGGGCCCTTCACCCCCCATGGGATCGCGACAGGGAGCAGCGTGTCGATGGATCCCTCCTGGTTCGGCCCCAAGACCCTGTGGTACGTGGTGCCTGCATACCAGGGGCCCGTTCTCATTCGCGGCAGCCGCCTCGATGGTCCGGGGCCGGTCGGATTCGGAGAGCAGCCGCTCGTCAGCGCCCTGATCATCCCGCCACGCCCGACGCTGAACGAACTCTCAGGCGGCTACCGGACGTCTCCTGGGGGGACCTATGTGATGAGGCCCGGATGCTACGGTGTTCAGGTGGACGGGACCAGCTTCTCCTACCTCATCGTTCTCGAAATCCCGGCTCCCACCTGACAGGCGAGGAGGCTCGTCGCGAGGCGGCCTCAGGACGCGATATGGGTGGGTCCGACCCAATAGGACGGACCATGGCTTGGGCCTTGGGGCCTTGGGGCCTTGGGGCTTGCCTCCGCGCGCGCGCGTTGAAGCCAGGCCATGGAGGCCTTGAGTCAAGCCCGCAAGCCACCCAAAGCGACGGATGCCAAGGCCCTTGTTCAAGCCACCGCCCGACGAGGCCCGGCGACCGGTACTGCCTGCGACGCCGCGTCCGACATGAGACCGGGGAGGTAACTCGATCGGCCTCGGAACCGGCTCCGGCGCCATGCACGGCTCGTGCCCGCCGGAAGGCGGGGGAGGTCAAGTGAAACGCCCGTCCAGAGGGGCGGCCGCGCCCGGCTCGAGCGGGTTTTGTAAAGCGAACCTCGTGCCGAATCGCGCCGCGATATCCATCGGCACCCTCAAAACTACGAAGATCGCCCCGGCGCGAATTGGGGCGTCGGCCGCGGTGACAGCCACACAATCAGGGACGCACGCTCCACACGCCAGGCAAGCACACGGAGGACGTGGGCATCTACCCGTTTGAGAGGTTCACCGAGAGCGCGAAGGGGGCCCTCACCATGGCCCAGGAGGAGGCCCGGCGCCTCCACCACCCGTACATCGGTAGCGAGCATCTTCTCCTCGGCCTCCTTCGCGAAGACGCGGGCCTGGCTGCCAAGGTCCTCAAGAATCTCGGCGCGGAGATCACCACGGTGCGGTCGACGATCGAATCTGTGCTTGGTCGCAACGAGCCGGTCATCCAGCAGATTGCCCCCACCACTCGCGTCAAGAAGGTCATCGAGATCTCCTTCGAAGAGGCCCGACGGTTGGGCAACAACTACGTCGGCACCGAGCACATCCTGCTCGGCCTGCTTATCGAAGGTGAGGGCGTGGCCGCCCACGTCCTCGGGGACCTCGGCGCCAACCTCGAAACGGTGCGCGAGGAACTGGGCAGGATGTCTGCACATGGGGAGACTGAGGCCACCGACCAAGGTGGTGGTCAAGGCCGCCCGGCTTACCCACCGCATTACCCCGGTGTCAGACCCGCGCCTGGTCATGACACGGGCGGACGCGTCATCCTCGGAGTCGTCGGTCGCGCCGTAGGGCTGGCCGATGAGCGCGGTGAGATGCTCGGCCCTGAGCATTTCCTTCTAGCGCTCGCCGAGCAGGATTCGACGACGGCGCGGGAGATCCTGGAGGGGCACGGTTTGACCAGGTCGACTATCGAGAACATCCTCGATGACCCACGGAGCAGGCAACCCTAGCCAGCTAGGCAATGACCCGTATCGCGGGCAAGGCGACTGCCCCCACCGACACGCAAACATGCTGGCGTCGCGCAACAGGATCCTCGGGCACCCTGGGGTCTTGTTCCTTGAGGCGCAGGATCGCACCGGCGCCCCCAGCCCGTTTGAACCCACATTTGTGACTTGACGCCTGGGCGTGGGTACGCTGCGAGGGGACGGCGCAGCCGGGGAAGCGGCACGTTCGGTCTCGGCCCTGCAAAGCACGGCGAAGGCGGCGCGGGAGGATGCGCCGCCTGCGGCCGACGTCGAGGGGAATCCCATCCCGCTCGGTGATGGAGATCACCGTGGCGTCGCAGCCGAGGCGGCGGATGGTGGAGGCGGAGAGGACAGGACCGCCATCGAGGTGCCGGCGCCCCTCCGCATCCTGGCCGGTGAGGACGCCGACGTCGACGTGGACCAGCATGGGCAGCGCGGCGGGATCCACGAGTAGCCGGCCCCCGTCGCGGGCGAGGGCGTGTTCGCAGATTGCCACAAGTGCGTCGGCGCGCCGAGCCGCCCAGGGTTCGTGGGCGGGGTCGGGAACCGCGTCCGGCACCGCGGCCACGGAGGGCAGCGCGTCCGCCTCCCTTAGGGCAATCTCCATCGCTGCATGCACCAATGCACCTTCCTCAGGGAGGAGCAGGGCACGCAGGGACAGCATACCGTCGTCCTCGAAATGCGTCCACACCCCTCGGCGCCTCAGCTGTGCTTGGTCGTGCTGCGGTGTGTCGAGGTCGAGGACGCGGCGGCAGGCGCGGCAGATGCGCGCCAGCTGTGCCCCTGAGGCGGTGGTGGCGATGGCAAGCCAGAGATCCTCGTCCTCGGCTGTGGCCACCCGACTCAGCTCGCGGACACTGTCGAAGGACAGCCGGCCGGCGGCGAAGGCGGCGACGGCCGTGGCGCGGCGTCACGCGCTCCGTGAGCTCGGTGACGGTCTGCGCCACGTCTTCGGCAACCCCGTGCTCCGCTCGCAGCTGCTCTGCCTCACAGCGGCGGGTGTGTTCGCGCATGCGTACGAGGCGCCGCTGTTCGTGTTCGCCTACGGCCGTCTGCACATGAGCCCCGGCCTGCTTGGCGCCATCTTCGCCGCCGGGGGCGCCGGTTCCATCTTCGGGTCCATCGTCGCGATGAGGGTCATCGCCCGCGTCGGTGTGGGTCGCACCATGGCCTTCACCGACGCCGTCGCGATCGGACTCTATGCCGCCATCCCCCTCGCCGTCTTCCTCCCCCCGCCGCGCTGCTCTTCCCGCTCTCTTCATCGTCATCGGCGCCATCGCCACCGCGGGCAACGTCGCCCAGATGACGCTGCGCCAGTCACTCTCGCCGGCCAGCCTCCAAGGCCGCATGAGCTCGGTGTTTCGCAGCTTCTTCTGGGGCGCCTGGCCGCTCGGGAACCTGCTCGGCGGGGTCCTCGCGGCGGGTATCGGAGCCACCACGACGCTGCGGCTCACAGCCCTGCTTGGAGCCATCGCGAGCATGTCCATCGTGTTCACGCCGCTGTGGCGGGTGCGTGATTTCAGCTAGGCGACGGCGTCCTCGATGACCGCGGGCTCCTCGGGCGCGCTGAAGAGCGAGGACGGCCACCAGTTCCAGCGCCCCAGCACTGCGACAAACGAGGGCACGAGGATGGTGCGCACCAGGAACGTGTCCATGAGCACGCCCGCCGCGATGCCGTAGCCGATCTGCTGCACCTGCGAGCCGCCCGAGGCGCTGCCGCCGGCGATGGCGAGGACAGCGAAGGTCCCGCCCAGGATCATCCCCGCCGTCGTCACCGTGGTGCCGGTCACGCCCACCGCGTGCCGAATTGCCCCGAGCAGGGGAAGGCGGTGCGCCTCCTCGCGAATGCGCATCATCACCAGGATGTTGTAGTCGGAGCCAAGCGCCATCAGGAAGACGAACATCAGGAACGGCAGCACGAAGTTGATGCCACTCTGGCCGCCCAGGCGCACGAAGACGAGAGTCGTGATGCCGATGGCGGCGAAATACGAGAGCACGACCGAGGCCACCAGGTACAGGGGCGCGACCAGGCTGCGCAGCACGATCGCCAGGAGGATGGCGATCAGCACGGCGACGAGCGGCAGGATGTGGACCAGGTCGCTCGCCGAGACCGCGTTGACGTCGTACGCGAACGGCAGGATCCCGAAGACGCCCGAGTCGCTGGCATGCACCGCTGCGGCGACGGAGCTGACCGCGGTGCGCACGGCGGGGACGGCCGCGATGGCATGGGGATCGCTGCTGTTGCTGTTGGTGAACAGTGCCTGCACCTGCACGGTGCGTCCGTCCGCACTGATGAACCGGGACAGCGAGCGCAGCAGCGGCTGCTGAGCCGTGCTCGACCCGCTGGCGAGTGCCTGCTGCAGCGCGGGAAGGCCGCCCGCCGCCTGCACAATCTCCACGGGGCCCGACACCGTGGCAAACTGCCCGGTGGCGCGCAGGTCGCTCTCCAGTGCCGTCAAATCCGCGGGATGCGTGTAGATCGGTTGAGCGAAGGTGAACAGCACCTCGTTGGTGTTGGTACCCCCGCCCCCGTAATGAGTGGTCAGCACCGCCGCCCCGGCGGACGAGTCGGTGCCCGACGGGCTCGACTGGTCGGCGAAGCCTGCTGCCGGGGCGCCGACCTGGCCCAGCGCGAGGCCCCCGAAGAAGAGGAGTCCGACCACTGCGACGGAACGCGGATGGCGCACCACTCCGCCGGCGATCCGGCCGTACAGGGTCTGGCGCGCCTGCGTGTCGGGGCGTGTGCGCGACGGCCAGAACACGGCGCGCCCGAAGATGGCCAGCAGCGCGGGCAGCAGGGTGAGGCCGGCGATCAGCATCAGCCCGATGCCGATCGCGAGCGCCGGACCGAGGCTCTGGTAGAGGCCGAACTGAGCCACGATCAGGGTCAGCAGCGCGGCCATGACGGTGAGCGCCGAGAAGGTGATCGACTCGCCGACAGTCCTCACCGCGGTGCGCACGGCGTCCTTGGGCTCAGCGCCGTTGCGCAACTCCTCGCGCATCCGGAAGACGAGGAACAGTCCGTAGTCGGTGCCCGCTCCGAGCACGAGCACGATGAGGATGAACTGGGTGATGCTCGACGCCTGAACGCCGATCCGTGTTGCCCCGGCGATCACCGGCGAGGAGAGGATGAGCACGACGAGCGCGGGCAGGAGAGTGATCAGCGGCGCCAGGAGCGCGCGGAAGGCGACCAGCAGCAGCACCACGATGAGCAGCAGCGACAGCGACTGGATGCTGTTGCGCGAGCTGCCGGACTGGCTCTGCGAGTCGATCACGGTGGGCAGGGTGCCGGCGAGGTGGAACTGGACGGAGCCGCTGCTGGGGAACAGCGCTCGGATGTTCGCCACCAGGCTCTTGGCATCGGCGGACTGCGAGTAGGGCGGCAGGTTGGTCTGGACAAGTGCCTGCTCCGCCTGACGATCCGCGGAGAGTCCGAAGTCGCGAACCAGGGTGACGTGCGGCATGGCGCGGATCTGCGACTCGAGGGCCACCACCGACGCCGCGCCGGCTCCGCCGAGCGCTGATCCGTCGCTGGTCGCGGCCACCAGCGTCATGGTCGCCTGGTTGCTGTTCTGGAACGGCGCCGCCAGCTGTGTGGCGTGCATGGACGCGGAGTTGGCGGGGAGGAACCCGCTGGTCGTGTCCTTGGCGACCGACGACAGCGAGGGAAAGGCCTTCACCGAGAAGACTGTGATGACGATCCAGCCGACCAGGATGGCCCAGCGAAAGCGCACCGAGAAATGGCCGAGGCCGGTGAAGAATCGCGTCATTGGCTGGTACCCCTGTCGTCCGATTGCCGGGTGCCAGCCGGGACGGCCTGAGAGGCCGCGCCTGTGACTGACGGAAGACTTGCGAGAACCACCTCTGCCGCTTCGTCCAGGCCCATTCCCTCGGCGACGGCACTGGGCGCATGTGCCCGATGGCCCAGCGGGATCTCCCGAAGGAAGAGCGTGATCAGGAAAGCCACGACGAGAACCGGGACCGCGGTCAGGAAGACGACGTGCAGCGAGTCCGACACCGCCGTGACCAGGCCGGAGTGGATCGCCGCGGGCAGCCTCGCCAACGCGGCCGGATTGCCCTGGAGAGACGTCGGGTTGAGATTGCCGCGCAGGGCTGACGCCGGCAGGTGGAGGCGCAGGTTGGCCGCGAGTTGACTGCTGAAGATGGCCCCGAAGATGGCCACGCCGATCGAGCTTCCGATGGAGCGGAGGAACGTCGCGGAGCTGGTGGCGACGCCCAGGTCACGACGCTCGGCGGCGTTCTGCACGGCCAGGACGAGCACCTGCATCACCATCCCGAGCCCCGCCCCCAGGATCACCATGTACACCGAGAGCAAGAGGCGCGATGTCGTTGGGGTGAGCGTCGAGAGCAGCAGCATGGCGACGGCGGCAAGGGCGGTGCCGGTGACCGGGAAGATCTTGTAGCGGCCCGTTCGGCTGATCAACTGCCCGCTGCCGATCGAGGCCGTCAGCAAGCCCACCATCAGGGGCAGGAGGTTCAGCCCGGAGCTTGTGGCACTGGCGCCGTCGACGAGCTGCAGGAACAGCGGCAGGAACACGATGGCGCCGAACATCGCGAAGCCGATCACAAACCCCACGGCGCTGGCCACGTTGAAGACCGAGCTGCGGAACAGCCGGGGCGGGATGATCGGCTCGGCGACACGTCGCTCGACCACGAAGAAGGTCACCAGGACGGCGGCGCCAACAACGGCCAGCGCGATGATGGGGGCCGACAGCCAGCCGTACTGTGTGCCTCCCCAGGTGGCCAGCAGGATCACGGACGCCGTCCCCGCGGCGAGCAATCCCGCACCCCACCAGTCGATGCGATGGGAGACACGACGCGCCGTGGCCGGGAGCGCGGTGGAGGTGACCACCAGTGCCACAGCGCCGAGCGGGACGTTGATGTAGAAGATCCATCGCCAGGAGGCGTTGTCGGTGAGGAAGCCGCCGAGCAAAGGGCCCGCGATCGATGCAAGGGCGAAGATTCCGCCCATCATCCCCTGGTACTTGCCGCGCTCTCGCGGCGGAACGACGTCGCCGATGATGGACTGCGCGCCGACCATGAGGCCGCCCGCTCCGAGGCCCTGCAGCGCACGGAAGCCGATCAGCTCCAGCATGTTCTGGGAGATGCCGGAGAGCATCGACCCCACCAGGAAGATGGCGATGGCCAGCTGAAACAGGGGCTTGCGCCCGTACAGGTCTCCGAGCTTGCCGTAGAGCGGCGTGGAGATCGTCGCCGCCAGCAGATAGGCGGTGACCACCCATGAGAGGTGATTGAGGCCGCCGAGGTCACCGACGATGGTGGGCAGGGCCGTGGACACGATCGTCTGGTCCAGCGCCGCCAGCAACATGCCGAGCATCAGCGCTCCCAGCACGGTGAGGATCTGGCGGTGAGGCAGGTACGAGCTCTGGCCCTTGTCGTCGGTCATCGCGGCGGTATCCGCAGTGGCGACGTCGGTCACACGAGACCTGCCGGCACGTCGTGGGTGGCACCGCCGGGGGTCGCGGCGGGGACATCGGCGATCCGCTCTGCCAGCGAGGCGAGAACGTCGAGCTCGTCGTCGGTCAGCGGAGCGACCAGCGTCTCGAGGCGCTGGCTGGTCACCTTCTCGAAGTCGCGAACAGCGTCCAACGCCGGTCCTGAGACGGCGACACGCAGGACCCGGCGGTCATCGGGATCGGGATTGCGGACCACCAGGCCGTGGTGGACGAGGCGGTCAACGAGCTGGGTGGCTGAGCTCGGGCTGATCTCCATGCGGGCTGCGAGCTCGTTCATGGTGAGCGGACCCTGTTTGACCAGGTGGCGGAGGGCCCCAACCTGGTAGAGGGTCACGCCGCCGAACCGGGCGAGGAAGTCGGCGTGTCGCTCCGACTCCCCCAGGCGGCGGCGAAGGCCTGGTCCGACGCGTTCAAGGCGGCCGAGCAACTCCTGTCGTCGATTCATGGCCGCGATATTACAGCACATGTATGATCGTTGGCGCTGTAGTAACCTCCCTGTCGCAGCGCGTTGAGAGCCGGGCTCGCGTTCCTGCCGGTGACGGCAGGGATCATCGCGGGCGCCGGCTTGTCGCAGCAGCTGATCCGCGGCGTCGGAGTGCGCGCCGTGGGGATCACGGGAATGTCGATCGCGACGCTGGGACTGGTTCTGCGGAATCGCTGGCCGCACAGCCGGCTCGGGGGACCGTGGCACCGCTGAGGCTGGGGAGCGGAGCCTCGGGCCGGGATTTTGTGGTGCTCCCCGTAACGGGCGAGAGACAGAGCCTCTGTCAGTCCGTCACAAGGCGGTCAGGCGGCGTTCAGCACTTCATGCGCATTCTGAGAGCAATTCGTCGACCTCATCACGGGATGCACGAGATGCTTCAGGACCTTCTGCTTCGGACAAGAGAGATGGTCGTGCGGGCACTGCGGCACGACGACGAAGACGGCCAGGGAATGGTCGAGTACGCGCTGATCCTCGTTCTCATCGCAGTCGTGGTCATCGTCGTTCTGACGACCGTTGGCAAGCAGGTGAACAACGTGTTCTCCAACATCAGCCACGGACTGGGAACGTAGGTACCGCACCGTTCCGAGCCGCGCCAGCGGCGGAGATGACACGTTGGCGCTCGCGGGCCTGACTGCTACACGCCTGTGGTGGGTGCAACACTCAGCCTTCCCAAGGGAACGTGAAGCTGGATCGCATGATCAACGGTCTTCTTGAGGAAAGCGGCTCAGGAGGTCGCACCAGCGTGATGCCAGACGGTATCGCGCTCCTGCCGTTCGTGAGCATTTCCGATCGAGCCACGATCGGGTACGAGGTTATCGCTCGGCCGCGTCTCGGTTTCGACCCAATGGCGCTCCGGACGGACGGCCCTGCGGATCCACCATCTTCTGGAAGGCCGTGTAGCCGGCGCGCTCGCAGCCCGAGACTACATCGTGTCCGCCTTGGTCAGCCCGATGACGTTGCCGTCGGGGTCGGCGAACATGGCGATGGTGGGCCCGCCCTCGATCGCCTCGGGACCCATCATCCGCTTGGCTCCCTTCGACTCGGCAAGCTGGAGAGTGGCCTCCAGGTCCTCGACCTCGACGTAGAAGGTGGCCATGGTCGCGCCCTTGCCCCCGGTGATGCCGCCCGTGATGCCGGTGTCGCCGCCCTTGGCGACCATCCCGTAGTTCAAGGGGTTGTTGGCGTCGATGTCCCAGCCGAACACGCTGGCGTAGAACTCCTGCGACTTCTTGGCGTCCGAGCCGTGGACCTCGAAGTGGATGACTGGGTGCGGCATCGCTTGCGCTCCTCGCTGCTGGTGACCCGCGGAATGGGGCGCAAGTGTCGCGCCTGGCCTGACGCGATGGGAAGCACGGATGCCGATTCTTCGTCCGGGCCACGAACCGCGTACGGAATGCGAGGGGGAGAGGGGTTGCGGCGCCGGCGAGTTCTGCAGCCGCCGAAGGAGCGGAGAAGTCGCCAGTGACGACTTCGCAGCGACGCCAACGGCGGCGAAGCCTGTCTGAGCAAGGCGCCGCAACCCCTCTCCCCCTCGCACGCCTCAGAACGGCTGACTCGGCACCCCTCGTAGAATCGACAGCACGTGATACCCCGCTACACGCCCCCTGAGATCGCCGCGATCTTCAGCGACGAGTCGCGGCTGCGCCGCTGGCTGGACATCGAGCTGCTGGCCGCCGAGGGCTGGGCGGAGCTGGGGCGCATCCCCAAGGAGGCTCTGCCCGCGCTGCGCGAGGCCCGCATCGACGCCGACCGCATCGCCGAACTTGAGGCGGAGCAGGGCCACGACGTGGCCGCGTTCGTCGCCGCAGTCCAGGAGACCGTCGGCGAGGAGGGGCGGTGGATCCACCTCGGCCTGACGTCGTCGGACATCGTCGACACGGCCCTGGCCACGCAGCTGCGCGACGCCGCGGCGATCATCGACAAGGACGTCGCCGCCCTCGAGGACGCTCTCGGCCGCCAGGCGGAGCGGCACCGGCTGACGCTGATGATGGGGCGCACCCACGGTGTCCATGCGGAGCCACTGACGCTGGGCGTCAAGCTGGCCAACCACTACGACGAGGTGCGCCGCTCCCGCCAGCGCCTGCGAGCCGCCGCGCTCGAGGTGTCGGTGGGACAGCTCAGCGGCGCGGTGGGCACGCACGCGTCGGTGTCGCCGCGGGTGGAGGAGCACGTCTGCCGCAGCCTGAGGCTGACCGTTGCCCCTGCCGCGACCCAGGTGCTGGCGCGCGACCGTCACGCCTCGTTCGTGTCGGCGATGGCCATCCTCGGCGCGGTGCTCGAGCGCCTCGCCACCACCATCAGGCTGCTGCAGATGACCGAGGTGGACGAGGTGGAGGAGCCCTTCAGCGAGCACCAGAAGGGCTCGTCGGCGATGCCCCACAAGCGCAATCCCATCCTCTGTGAGCGCGTCTGCGGCATCGCGCGGGTGCTGCGCGGCTACGCGACGACCGCCATGGAGGACGTGGCGCTGTGGCACGAGCGCGATATCTCCCACTCGTCCGCAGAGCGGGTCATCCTGCCCGACGCGTGTGCGCTCACCAGCTATGCGCTGCGCCTGACCAAGCGCGTGGTGCTGGGGCTGCGCGTCAAGCCGGAGAACATGCGCCAGCACATCGAGGCCTTCGGTGGGGTCGTGTACTCGCAGCGTGTGCTCGGCTCGCTCATCATCGACGCGGGCTGGCCGCGCGAGCGCGCCTACCGCGCGGTGCAGGAGCTGGCCCGGCGGGCCCGCGAGGGCGAGGCTGGCTTCCACGAGCTGGTGATCACCGACAGGGAGATCAGCGCAGCGCTCGGCGTGGAGAACATCGAGGCCGCCTTCGACGTGCACAGGTACCTGAACCACATCCACGACACGTACCTGCGCCTTGGGTTGTCGACAACGGTCACGGCGGCGGACGCCCTCGTGACGGCACCGACGTCGGAATTGGCTGTTGAAGTGGGGTTGGGAGGAGGGCGCTGATGCCGGTGATGACCACGGCCATTGCGGACGGTCTGCGCGTGTTCCGCCGCGGCAAGGTGCGCGACACCTTCGAGCTCGACGACGACACGCTGCTGATGGTGGCCACCGACAGGCTCAGCGCCTTCGACGTGGTGCTGCCCACTCCCATCCCGGACAAGGGGCGCGTGCTCACTCAGATGTCGCGCTGGTGGTTCGACAAGACGGGACACATCAGCCCCAACCACCTCCTCGAGGACGACCCCGAGATCATCCCCGCAGCCGACCGCGACGACTGGCTGCAGCGCTCCATGCGCGTGCGCCGCGCCGAGCGCATCGACATCGAGTGCGTGGTGCGCGGCTTCATCTCCGGCAGCGGCTGGAAGGAGTACCGCACCGAGGGCACGCTTGCCGGCGAGGCGCTGCCGGCGGGGCTGCTCGAGTCGGGCAAGCTCGACCACCCGCGCTTCACGCCCGCCGCCAAGAACGACACCGGCCACGACGTCAACATCAGCCGCGCCAACCTCGCCGACGTCGTGGGCACAGCTCTTGCGCAGAGCCTGGAGCAGGTGTCGATCGACCTCTACAACTTCGCTGCTGCACATGCCGAAAGCCGCGGCGTGTACCTGGCCGACACCAAGTTCGAGTTCGGCTTCATCGGCGAGGAGCTGACCCTGATCGACGAGATCTTCACACCGGACTCGTCGCGCTTCTGGGAGATCTCGCAGTGGCAGGAGGGGGAGGCGGCGACCTCCATGGACAAGCAGTTCGTGCGCGATTTCCTGGAGACGCTCACCTGGGACAAGACGCCGCCGGGGCCGGAGCTGCCCTACGACGTGGTGGAGGGAACGCGCAGGCGCTATCTCGAGGCGGCGCACCGCATCTGCGACCTGGATCTGCAGTGACCTTCACCGTCCACCTGGTGGTCACGCTCAAGCCGGTGGTGAACGACCCGCAGGGATTGGCGGTGCAGAGCGGCCTTCACCAGCTCGGCTTCACAGATGTCTCCGGGGTGCGCGTCGGCAAGTTCATCGAGCTGACCCTCGACGCCGCCGACGAGGCCACCGCGCGCGAGCAGGTGACCGAGATGTGCGAGAAGCTGCTGCGCAACCCGGTCATCGAGGACTACGAGATCAAGGGCATGATGCCGGTGGGGCACGCCCATGCCGCGCCGGCCGGTCACGGCCAGCCCCGGTGAGGTTCGGCATCGCCGTCTTCCCGGGGACGTGGTCGGATCGTGACTGCGCCCATGCGGTGGAGCTGGCCGGGCACGAGGCGGTGATGCTGTGGCACAAGGATGACGACCTGCGCGGGGTCGACTGCGTCATCCTCCCCGGTGGTTTCTCGTACGGCGACTACCTTCGCTGCGGGGCCATCGCGCGCTTCGCGCCGTTGATGGACAGCGTGGTGGGGTTCGCAGGTGAGGGTGGCCTGGTGTGGGGCATCTGCAACGGGTTCCAGATCCTCTGCGAGGCGCACCTGCTGCCCGGGGCTCTGACCCGCAACTCGTCGCTGCAGTTCCGCTGCGAGCCCGCCTACCTGCGCGTTGAGAGCACCGACACGCCGTTCACCGCGGAGTCGGCGCTCGGCGACGTGCTCCAGGTGCCGGTGTCGCACGGAGAGGGACGCTTCGTCGCCGACGAGGCCACACTCGCCCTGCTCGAGC
>PLWW01000073.1 GCA_003153125.1 Candidatus Dormiibacterota bacterium
CACCACGGCGTACAACTTTCACACTAGAGCCACTGTGCCGGGGTAGTGGCGATTGAGCTCAGGACGCTGCTCCTCGCTGCGCCACCGCGCCAAACGTGCCATGCTCGCTCGTATGGAGGCGAGGGGTCACGGTAGCCTGCTCCCCACGGGTCGGCGCGGGGTGTGGCGAAGGCCGCCCCTCACCGTCCCCCGGGGCCGACGACCCCGTTTCTGGCGGTCGCCGCAAGCGATCTTCATGGCGGCGTTGGTGCTGGCGACAAGCTCCGGACCCTACCTCGCATCGATGCGCAGCTCTGTGGAGATTGGGCAGCCGGCCATGATGATCCCAATGGTCGTGCTCGTCGCCGCACCATTCGCGTACGGAGTCGCCCTCCTCGCCACCTCCCGACGCGGCACCCGGCGAGTCCCGTCCCCGGTGGGCTTCGGCACCACGCCGAGCGCTCGAGTGTGGCTGGGTCTGGCCATCGTTCTTCCGATTGTCTTGGAGAGCATCGGAGCCGCGTTCTTCTTCCCAGCCACGCCTAGCAGCCCGGGTGTCTGGCCCGCTTTCTTCGTGCCGGGTCTGGTCGGCATCGGGTGCATCCTCGTCAGCGACGTGGTCTCAATGCGGCCGATCAAAGCCACCATCGCTGCCGGTCTCGCACCCACCTTCGTGACATGGCCCGACCATCTCTGGTGGTGGGATGGCGCGCAATGGATCGGGGCTTCGGCAGTCGCTCCGCCTCATGCGCTCCGCTCACCGGATGGCAACTATTGGTGGACCGGCGACCAGTGGTCTCCAATGCCGGCCTTGGCCCCGCGAAAACCCCGAAGGTCGCCTGCGGCATCGCTGGCGTGATCGAGCCAGACCCGCTGATCGCATGCTGTCCGTGCGCTTCAGGGTTAGGTCCAATTCGGGGTATTTCGGTGAAGCGGAGTCTGCACGTTGTTTCGACCATCGGGGGCTCGGCCTCGTTCTTCGTATTGTTTCTGGCGATCGGCAGAGTGGCCACGATGTTCGAGCACCACACGCTTCCGCTCGGGGAGTGGGGCGGTGTGGTCATCGCGCTCGTCGTCACAGTCGCATTGTGCTTTGTAGCGACTGCAGCCGCGACTTGGGGTGCAGGCGCACTTCCTCGCCTGCGCCTGCTGTGCTGCATTGCGATCGGGGGTGCGGCCTGGTTCTCCCTCATGGGTCTGTTGTCGCCGAGGTAGCAGCGGACCACATCGCCCTCGGCGGCGATGGGCGGATCCAGGCGGGCGATGCCTCCGACGCCGGGCTCTGCGACACCCGACGAACATATCGCCCCGGCGGGTCCCGGGGCAGCGCGGCCAAGGACGTCGCGCCCGTCGGTCTTGCGGCCGGGGCGGAGGCCATACGTTTGACGGGCTCGGGGACAATGCTCCTCCCACAGAGCCTGAGCCTCTCGCCGAGGGGGTCCCGACCTAACAGCCTGTTGAGCCGGGGCAACCGGGCGTTAGCGCTCTGGCCCACNNCACGCCAGCGTTATGTCCCCAGAGGCGTCTACGGCGGTCGCCTCTTGCAGCAGCAAGCGGTCGCTTACACCGCGCAGTGACGCCGAGCTAAACGGGCGGAGTCGATTGCTCGAATCTAACGCGCTAAACCGGTTAGAGAGCGAATTTGAGTACAAATCACATCGCATAACTTCCAAGCTGGATGTCGAGGGTTCGAGTCCCTTCTCCCGCTCCCCGTGCCCAGATTTGAGTTCCATAGCAGCGGCTTCGCGCACATTAGAGCTGGGACTATTGCGCTGCTAATCACCCCTCGACTGCCCCACCCGCGGGATGATCATCGACGAGTTCCGCGCCAACCAGGGGCGTGTGGGCGGACCCTTCGAGGGTGCACCGCTCATGCATCATCGCGGCCGGAAGAGGGGCAGGGAGGACGTGCCGCCGGTAATGTTCCTCCCGTCGGATGACGACAGGGACGTGATGTACATCTTCGCGTCGAAGAACGGGGCTCCGGACAATCCCGCCTGGTATCACAACCTCGTGGATGCGGGCACCGCTGACGTCGAGGTGGGCACCGATAACTTTCCTGTCTCGGTCAGTAAGGTCACCGAGCCGGAGCGCGGGCGCTAGTATCCGAGCGGGCGCGTCGCTATCCCGCCTTTGGCGAATACCCCGAGAAGACGTCGGGCACACGCAAAAATCCCGGTGCTCGCGCTACGCCGCGTCTGGGGCGCCGCGGGGCGTGGAGACCCGGCCGAAGTGCCCCTCGCGATCGGGCATGTAGCGCTTCTGCTGCGCCTCCCAGCGCGTACCAGTGCCGCCAGTCCGGGCTCGTCGGGGTGATGCTATCGTCGGCCATTCTCGCGCGACCGCAGCCGGGCCGCGCCACCACGCGTGCTGCGAACCCCTACGACTCGAGAGACGCGGCGAGGGCGATAACCGATCGGGCGCGCTCCGCCATGGCGTAGTCAATCATCTTGCCTTCGAAGTTGGCGGTGCCACGACCGGCGGCGAGCGCCTCCTCGAACGCGGTCAGCAACCGGCGGTAGTACGCCACCTCGTCCGCGCCCGGCGTGTAGATACGGTTGACCACGTCGACCTGCTTCGGATGGATGACCATCCGCCCCTTGAAACCGAGCCGCTTCGACGCGGTCGTCTCGGTGATCAGGTCCTCCTCGTGCTCGAGGTCGGCAAAGACACCGTCGATGGGGTACGCGAGCCCGGCGGCACGCGCGTCCACGACCAGCTTCGACCGCGCGTAGGCCAGCTCCGTGCCCTGCGGCGACCAGTCATAACCAACGTCGGTCTGGAAGTCGCCGTTCTCGCCGCTCGCGAGTCCGATCGACCCAACGCGAGGCGCCGCCGACGCGATCTCGTAGGCGCGCAGCAGTCCGAGGGCCGACTCCACCATCGGGACAAGGACGATCTCGCCGAGAGGCAGTCCGGCATCGAGCTCCAGCGCGGTGAGGGACGAGTCGACCAGCCGGACCTCCTCTGCCGATTCAATCTTCGGTACGAAGAATCCCGTCGGTGCCAGCGGCGCGAGCCGGCGAAGCTCCACGTCGCTGTGCGCCTCGTGCGGGTGGTTGATGCGGACGAACACCGCACGCGGTCTGGCGGAGGGAAGAAAGGCGGCGACCTGCTCCAGCGCAGCGTCCTTCTCGGCCGCTGGAACGGCGTCCTCGAGGTCGAGGAGCAGCGCATCCGCCGCCGTCGTCAAGGCCTTCGCGAGCATGCGCTCTCGGTTTCCTGGGACGAAAAGGAAGCTACGAAACAGACGCATGCGGTGAGCCGGCTCCAGCGTGCTCGAACACCACATCGCCGGCGAGCAGCGCGTCGACCCGAGCGTCGGGGTACCCGGCCACATCGCGTAGAACGCTGCGACTGTGCTCGCCGAGCAGCGGTGCGCCGGTGTAGGCGGGATCCGGGTCGTTGGCGAAACGAATCGGGTTGGCGAGCATGCGGATCGATCCCAGCGGCTCGACCGGCACGTCGACGATGCCGCCGGTGGCAGCGAGGGTCGGATGATCGAGCGCCTCGGCCACCGTGTTGACCGGCCCGGCGGGAACCTCGCCCTCGCGGAATCGCCGGAGCCAGTCGTCGCTGTTCCGCTCGCGGATGCGCGTCTCGAGGATCGGCACCAGCTGCTCGCGGTTGGCGACACGATCCCTGTTCAGCGCGAAGCGCGGATCGTCGGCGAGTTCGGGTAGCTCGATGACTGCGCAGAAGCGCCGCCACAGGCTCTCCTCACGGGTGGCCACGACCACCCAGCCGTCGGCCGTCTGGAATGCCTGCCATGGCACGGCGTAGGCGTGCGCCGAGCCCCACGCGTGGGGGACCTTCCCGGTGTTGAGGTACATGGTGGCGTCGTAACTGAGCAGGAATGTCATCGTCTGGAACATCGACAGCTCGACGAACTGTCCCCGCCCGGTCCTCTCGCGGTCGATCACAGCGGCGAGCACCGCCGGCACCGAAAAGACGGCGCTGCCGAGGTCGGCAAGAGGGACCCCCTCGCGCGCCGGCGGCCCGCCCGGATCTCCGGTGACCGACATGTGCCCGGTCATGCCCTGGTGGATGAGGTCGAAGGACCGGGAGTCACGGTCCGGCCCTCTCTGGCCAAATCCGCTCACCGAGCAGCAGATGATTCGAGGGTTGATGCGCGACAGTGTCGCGTAGTCGACCTGGAGGCGCTCGACGACACCGGGCCGGAAGTTGTCGATGACCACGTCGGAGTTGCGCACCAGGTCGTGAAACGCGGCGAGGCCCGCCTGCTTCTTGAGGTCGATGGCGATGCTCTTCTTGCCGCGATTCATGGTCAGGTGGATGGCGCTGACGCCGCCGACGGTTGCCTGGTCGGGGTTGCGCCCCAGGTCGCCGCGAGGCGGCTCCACCTTGATCACCTCAGCGCCCAAATCGGCGAGGATCATGCCGCCGTACGTGCCGGCGATGATCTGGCCGAGTTCGAGGACGCGTATTCCCGACAGCGGCGCGGTGTTGGAGCGCACGGTGTTTCTCGTCATTCAGCTAATTCAGTCGACGGTGGCGCGAACCACCTCGGTAAGCAGGGTGCGAACCGCCTGGATCGCCGGGCTCGGCTGCCGCTCGTCGTAGGCATAGCCGAGCATCACTGGTGCGAGGGTATCGGCGATCTCGAGCTCCCGCACAGTGTCATCATGCAGCTCGACCCTCGCAGCCTGGGCCGTCAGCATTCCCACTCCGACCTCGGCCCCGACGTATGCGAGCAGCTGGTACACCGACTGCACCTCGACAGCAATCGTCGGGCGGTAGCCGGCGCCGGCGCAGTTGGTCTCGAGCCAGCGGCGTGATGGGTTGCCCGCTTCGAACGTTACCCACTGGTCGCTCGCCAGCTCGCTGAGCGCCACCTTCTTGCGCGAGGCGAGCGGGTGGGTGCAGGGCACGACCAGGCACAGGCGCACCGGCTGCACCTCCTCGAAGGTCAGGCCGTGGGTATCCGTGGGCAGGTAGACGACGCTGAGGTCGAGTGACCCGGAGCGAAGCCTGTCGATCAGGACGTCGGTGACATTCTCCTCGACCTGGAGGAGGAGCCCCGGGTGGCGATCGGCGAGGTGGTGGAGCAAGGGGCCGAGCAGCAATCGGCTGACCGTCGAGACCATGCCGAGGCGCACGGTGCCTTTGCTGAGGCCACGGTACGCGCGCATGTCCTCCTCTGCGCGAGCAACGCAGTTGAGGATGAGCCGGGCGTGCCCGTTCAGGGCGGCACCGGCGGGTGTCGGAACGACGCCGCTGCGACGCCGTTCGAGGAGCGGCTGACCCACCTGGGCCTCGAGCCGCTTGATCGCCTGCGACACGGCCGACTGCACCAGGTGCAGGTGTTCACCGGCCCGCGCCATACCGCCGGCCTCGATGACCGCCGTGAGAGCTCGCAGGTCGCGTAGTTCGAGCACGCCGGATAACCCCCGCACAGGACAGACAGAGCAGATGAGACGCAGCGCCGGCGTACGCGGAGCCGACCGCTCTGACTAGGGCCGTGACCCATCGCAGCGGCGATCAGTCGGGGCGGCCTTCCGAGCGTACTCGATCACTCGCGTCGATGGCCACCGTACGAAGCCGGCGGTCCTGACGCGACATGCAGGTCATCCCCAAAGTAGGGTAGGAGCATGCGGACGGCCTTTCATGACTGACCCCGCGGTTGATGGTCCGATGGCCGCCTCCGGATCGGCCGCCGCCGAGCGCTCCGCAACTGCCTCGGTCCCCAAGCAGCTGCGGATCGGCCCCTCGTGGCGCGACGCCAGCGCCGCGACGGGGCTGGCGGTGGAGGACCCCTCGACGGGAGAGACACTCGCCGAGGTCGCGGATGCCACTCCGACTGACGGCCTTGCGGCCCTGCTTGCAGCGCACCACAGCCAGGCATCATGGGCATTGACCGCGCCGCGCGTCCGCGGCGAGATCCTGCGCCGAGCTTACGAGAGGATCACCGCGGATTCCGCCCGGCTGGCGCTGCTGATAACGCTGGAGATGGGCAAGCCGCTGGCCGATTCGCTATGGGAGGTCGGTTACGCCGCCGACTTCTTCCGATGGTATGCCGAGGAGGCGGTGCGGACCGACGGTGCTTACGCCACCGCGCCGGCGGGCGGCGGCCGGGTCCTCACCATGCGGCAGCCGGTGGGTCCCTGCCTTCTGATCACTCCGTGGAACCTGCCTTTGGCCATGGCGACGCGCAAGATCGGTGCCGCGCTGGCGGCCGGGTGCACGGCCATCCTCAAGCCTGCGGAGCAGACGCCCCTGACCGCGCTGGCCCTCACCGAGATCTTGTTGGACTGCGGCGTCCCAGAGGGGGTCCTCAACACCGTGACCACCTCCGACCCCGGTCCGTTGGTGGCGGCGGTGATGGCCGATCCGCGCCTCCGCAAGGTGTCCTTCACTGGGTCGACCGACGTCGGCCGCATCCTCATCGCCCAGTCGGCCTCGCAGGTCCTCCGCGTGTCGATGGAGCTGGGTGGGAACGCCCCCTTCCTCGTCTTCGCCGACGCCGACGTGGCCGCCGCCGTCGAGGGCGCGGTACTCGCCAAGATGCGCACCAACGGCGAGGCGTGCACCGCCGCCAACCGCCTCTATATCGCTCGCGACATCGCCGACGAGTTCACCGAGCGTCTGACGGCGCGGCTGGCCGGGATGAGGGTGGGGCGAGGCACCGAACCTGGCGTCGAGACGGGTCCACTCATCGACGCCGCAGCACGTGGCCACGTCGACCGCCTGGTCCGCGACGCGGAGAGGCGGGGGGCCCGCGTCGCCACCGGCGGCCACACCATGCCCCGTGCCGGGCACTTTTTCGAGCCGACACTGTTGGCCGGCGTCCCGGCGGACGCGCTCATGCTGCGCGAAGAGATCTTCGGCCCGGTCGCTCCGTTGATCACATTCGACGATGAGGCGGACGTCGTCACCGCCGCCAACGACACCCAGTACGGGCTGGCGGCCTATATCTACACCCGCGACCTGGGACGTGCCCTTCGCGTCGCGGAGCAGCTGGAGGCAGGGATGGTCGCGCTCAATCAGGGAACCGTGGCCAATTCGTCGGCGCCGTTCGGCGGCATCAAACACTCCGGCTATGGTCGCGAGGGTGGACGCGAAGGGATCGGCGACTACCTCGCCATCAAGTACGTGGCCATCAGCCTGCCCGACTGACGTCGCTCAGGTGGTGGTGCGCCCGCCGTTGATGCCGATGGTCTGGCCGGTGATGTAGCGGCTGTCGTCGCTGACCAGGAAGGCGATGCAGTTGGCCACGTCCTCCGGCGCTCCGACGTCCCCGAACGGGATGCTCGCGCGCATGCGGTCCATCATCGCAGGCGGCATCTTGGCGATCGCGTTAGTGGCGATGGTGCCCGGAGCGACGGCGTTGACGTTGACCCCGGCAGGTGCGAGCTCCATCGCCAGCGCGCGGGTGAAGCCGATGATCCCGCTCTTGGCGGCCGCGTAGTCCACCCAGCCGCGGTCAGGCCGCCGCGCGATGTCGGACGAGATGTTGACGATCTTCCCGGTCTGCCGCTCGCGCATCTGCGGGACGACCTGGCGGCTGCACAGCATGGCGCTCGTCAGGCACATGTCGAGGACGCCGCGCCATGTCTCGGGCTCACTCTCCCAGAACTCGCTCGCCTTCTCCTGGGCGCTGCGCCCCACGAGGTTGACGAGGATGTCGATCGGGCCGCGGGAGACGAGGATCTCTGCAAGCGTCTCCCGAACCGCGTCCGCGTCCGTGCAGTCGAGGACGACCGGGTGCGCCTCGGCGCCCCGGTGTGCCGCGTCACTGCACACCACCGAGAGCGCGGCCGGCGCGATGTCGATGGCAATGATCGTGCGTGCGCCGTCCTCGGCGAGCCGCCTCACAGTGGCGCCGCCGATGCCACCGGCGGCGGCGGTGACGATCGCTGTCCTCCCGTCGAGCCGCCCGCCCACCCCTACCGGCCCTCGAACCGTGGCGGCCGCTTCTCGGCGAACGCCCGGGCGCCCTCGGCCCGATCCCAACTTCGGTAGGGGTTGGGACCAACATCGAGACGCAAGCCGACGGCCACGGGCATGTCCAGGGTCTTCACCGCCGTCTCCTTCATACGCTGGACGGAGAGTGGCGCGTTGGCGGCGATCCGGTGGGCCAGGGCAAATGCCTCACTGTGCAGCTCTGCGGCCGAGACCACCCGGTTGATCAGTCCCCAGCGCTGCGCGTCCTCCGCGCTCATCGGGTCGCCGGTGAACAGCATGGCGAGGGCAACGCCCAGGGGCAGGTGACGCGTCAGCGCCACCGACCCGAACGGTGCGCCCATGCCGACTTTGGCCTCCGGGAAGGCCAGGGTCGCGGCCGGCACAGCAAGGCGGATGTCGCAGGCGAGCGCCAATTCGAACCCGCCACCCATGGCGTGGCCATTGAGCGCTGCGATGGTCGGCTTGTAGGTGCCGTACACGACCTCGTAGAGAGTGCGCTCGAGTTGAGCTGTCGGCGGCCGAAAGCGCTCGCCGCGCCCATCCGCCTCGGCGATCTCCTTGAGATCGGCGCCGGCGCAGAAGACACGGTCTCCCGTCGCCGTCAGCATGATGACGCGTACGGCGGGATCGTCAGAAGCGTCGAGGAAGGCGTCGCTCAGCTTCCGGCGCAGCGAGGAGGACAGCGCATTGGCCCTGGCAGGCCGGTTGATGGTGAGCACCCGGACATGCGCCGCATCCTCGATGAGGAGGTCGGCGTTGCCCTCGGATGCGACGCTGGCAGGCACCGGCTCAGCCCTCATCCTGATGGATCTGGGTGGCGATGGCGTGGTCGGGATACTGCGGGTGGGCCAGCAGCGGCGTCACCCGGATGTCGCTGAAGTAGACGAAAAGCGGCAGGGCGGTCAGCTCGGCGCGAAGCGCGTCGCCGTCGGGGACGTCCCACACGCCGATGATCCCCCTGCCGTTGGCCTTTCGCCACAGGCGCAGCATGACTCCCTTCTTCCACTGCGCCTCGACGGCCGTCCATTCGGCCTGGAACACCTCCTCGCGACGTTCCCCGAGGCGGTAGAAGTCGATATCGGTGTCGACTAGGAACAGCATGAGCGCCAGCTCTCCTCAGAGTCCGTAGATGCCGCCGTCCACGGGAAAGGACACGGAATGGATGTTCCTGGCCTCATCGGAGACCAGGTATAGGGCGGCGTTGGCGACGTCGATCGGCTCGACGTTGCGACGCAGCGGCGTCCGCTCTCGGAAGTTCCGCAGCGCCTCGTCGGGAGCCGCCCAGGCGGCGCGCATGCCCGCGGTATCTGCGATTCCCGGCGCCAGCCCGTTGACCCGGATGTTCTCCGGTCCAAGCTCCTGCGCCAGGCTCCGCATCAGGCCCGTGACCCCGTGCTTGGCAATCGCGTACCCGCTGGTGCCGGGGGCGCCGCGCAGGCCAAGACCCGACGACATGAACAGGATGACGGCGCCGGCGTGCGGTTCTGCTACCGCATGACGGCGCAGCGCTGGAAGCGCCGCCTGGGTCATCTCCGCCATGCCCACCAGGTCGACGGTGAGAAGCCGCTGGAGCTCGGCTGCGTCGAGGGTGTCGAACTTGCCGGTCCAGACGACCCCGGCGTTGTTGAACAGGGTGGTCAGTGTGCCCCACCTGGACACCGTCTCCGCCACCGCAGCATCGGCCTCGGCCCGCACTGTGTGATCGCAGCGCACGGCGAACGCGGCAGCGCCGAGTTCTTCGGCGACGGAATGGCCGCGGTCTTGGTCGATGTCCGCGACGCAGACGCGGGCGCCCTCGGCCACAAATCGTCTGCAGGTGGCCGAACCGAAGTCGCCACCACCACCGGTAACGATCGCCACCTTGCCATCGAGCCTGCCCATGCTGCCTCCACCTCCTGCTGCCCGCCGGCTGACCGTGATCACGACAGTCTGACGCGCCTCCGGTCGGCAACCTGTCCCGCCACATTACCAACCTTGCCGCGCCGGTACCGCAGGCTAGGGGGTCACCCACGCCGACGTCCAACGATCTTTTTTCATGCTCCCATCAACCCATCCGAATGCGCGTCGAGAGCGTCGGCCTCGGCGAGGACGCGCTCTTCGGACACCGAGCCGGGTTGGGCGTGCTCCGCCGCCATGCGCCGAAGAACCAACTGCAGCGCCTCGTTGACCGGCGTCGCTACGCCGTGCAGACGGCCGAGAAGAACGATCTCGCCATTGAGGAAATCGGTCTCCACGCGACCGGTGCTGCGGGCCAGGCTCTGCCACGACGACGCGCCGATGGGGGAGGCGGCGGCGCTGTTCGTCGGCGGACGGGACAGCACGTTACGGTGCTCCGCGTCCTCGGCCGTTGAGGTGAAATCGATCCCGGCCGCCGCGTAGCACTTGAGGGCCTCGGCACGCGCCCGCTCATAGAGCGGGCCCTCGTGTCCGCCGCGGCTGGTGACGGCGTTGACCGCATTGCCGACGTTGCTCAGAAGCTTGGCGTACTTCCAGCGCATCACGTCGTCCACCGCCCCAGCCGCGAAGCCCGCCGCGGTGAGGTGGGCCGCCAGGTGCACGGCCATGGCGTCGCGGCCCTCCGGGTATCGGCCCACCTGGAGTACCCCCAGCACCGGCCATGACCTTGCCTCCACCCGTCCCGGCTCGAGGTGAGTCGCCGGGATGATCACCGAAGCACCATAAACGCGGCGAAACACGCGCAAGGCCGCGCGCTCGTTCTCCACACCGTTCTGGGCGCAGACCACGGCGACCTCCGGGGGCGCCGCCAGCGCAAGCGTGTCGAGCGCGTCCTGTGTGTCCTGGGACTTGACGGCGAGGATGACGACCGTGCTGCTGTCGACGTCCGCGTCGCCGGGCCGCTCGACTGCAGGGATACGGTGGATGGCAGTGCCGCCGGGCGTCTGCAGCTGGAGGCCGTGCTCACGTAGGGCTGCGAGGTGTTGCCCGCGTGCCACCAGGGTGACACGGTGACCAGATGACCACAGCGCCGCGCCCAGAACGCCGCCGACGGCGCCCGAACCGTAGATGAGGAAACGGTGCGCCGCAGTCACCTCGCGACGTTACCGCCAACGCAGGCACCCCGGTTCAAGCGCCATGAATCACCGCAAGGCTTCACGAATTGTGATCGGTGCATCACGACACACTCGTTGCGCGTGACCCCATGCAGGGGTATCGTCCCGTGCCTGAGAGGGTCAGGAGCCTGGGATGCCCTGCGCTCGGCGTCGTCGGTCCAGGACTCGGTCGGAGACCTACATGAGTCAGTTTTTTGAGACGGCCGGATTCGGTCTGGTCACCGCCTCGATCATCGCGCTGTCCGCGGTGGGGCTTTCGCTGCAGTTCGGCGTCTCCAACGTTCCCAACTTTGCCCACGGCGAATTCCTCACGCTGGCCGCCTACGGCTTGTACGTCGGCCAGCAGCTCACCGGCTCGCTCTTGATCGGTGCGCTCATCGGGGTCGTCGTGGGCGGCATCGCCGCATACCTCGTCAACCTCCTTGTGGTTGAGCCGTTCGTGAAGAAGGGCGCGCGAGTAGTGGTTTTGCTGATATCAACGACCGGCGTTTCTCTGATAGTGGAGAATGCATTGGGGGGCTTCTTCGGCAATACCAATCAGATCGTCGCACTGCCCCAGCCGGTCGCCCACCACCTTGGGCCGTTCATCTGGACGACCACCGACCTGCTCGTGATGCTCACTGCGGTCGTCGCGATCACCGGGCTGTACCTCGTCCTCCGCTTCACCAAGCTCGGCAAGGCGCAACGTGCGGTTGCTGACAATCGGGTCCTGGCGAGGGCGTGCGGTATCAACACTGAGCAGGTGGTTGCGATCACCTGGGTCGCTGCCGGGGTTCTCGGGGCATTGGCCGGCATCAGCCTGGCCACTTCTGGAGGAAGCTTCGGGCCGGGCCTTGGCTTCGGCTTCTTGCTGGTGACCTTTTCGGCCGCCATCATCGGTGGCATCGGCAAGCCGTTCGGCGCGCTGGTAGGTGCACTCATTGTCGGACTGGTCACCGAGTGGTCGGCTTTCTACGTGAGCAGCGGCTATAAGCAGGTCTTCGCGCTATCGACGCTAGTGCTGGCGCTGCTCTTCCGCCCCAGTGGACTCTTCACCACACTCCGCGGACCGGCAGTTGACTAATGGCCTACATTATCAGCGTCGCGACCAGCACGGCGATCTTCGCGATCATGGCCCTCGGCCTCAATGTGACGTGGGGCTTCGGAGGCTTGCTCAACCTCGGCTTCTTCATGTTCGTCGGCGTCGGCGCCTACGTCTCGGCGGTGATCACCCTGCCTGGGGCTATGCCCCCTTACACGTCGTACATTCTCGGGCTCAGCATGCCCTTCCCGGTCGGCGCGCTCACCGCAATGTTGGTCGCCGGGCTCCTCGCGCTCCTGATCGGTTCCGTCGCCTTACGCCGGCTGCGCGCCGATTATTTCGCCATCGTCACGCTGGTGGTCACAGCCATCCTGGCCCAGGTCGTCAACGATCAGAGGACGCTCTTCAACGGCTCCATAGGCTTGTATGGGCTGCCTCAGCCTTTCGCTGACATTCTCAACACCGACGCGGATACCTACTCGTACTTTTTCCTCGGCATGTGCATGGTGATCCTGGTGGCCGTGTTCTGGTTCACCCGGCGGCTACAGTGGAGCCCCTACGGACGCGCGCTGCGTGCCATGCGCGAGGATGACCGCGCGGCGATGGCATTTGGGCGGAATGCCTACGTGTACAAGCTGAAGGCCCTGGTCATCGGCTCCGCGATCGGAGGACTGGGAGGCGCGCTGGCCGCGCACTTCGTCGGTGTGTGGACGACGGAGAGCTGGACCATCGGGGAGGCGTTGCTGATCTTCGCCTGCATCTTCCTCGGCGGGACGGCGAACAACTTCGGGGTTGTGCTCGGAACTATCATCACCGCCGGACTCTTTCAGGAGTTGACCCGTTTCCTCCCGCAGATACCTGGGTACCCGGACGCGGCTGCGGCGCTGCGCTGGGTGATCATTGGTTTCCTTCTCATCATCGTGCTCTACGTGCGCCCGCGCGGCATCATCCCGGAGCGCCACGACCGCGATCCGGCGCCGCTTCCCGCAGCGTCGACCTTGTGATCGGCGGGGGCATTGATGTCGATCGTCACCTCTGAGGTCAAGCATCCCGATGCAACAACCGGTTCAACCGACTTGGCTCGCGTGACCGCGCTCGAACTTGTCGACGTCTGGAAGTACTTCGGGGCTGCGGCGGCCGTCGCCGGATGCACGCTCTCGGTGGCCGACGCGGCGGTGGTGGGACTGATCGGGCCGAACGGCGCTGGCAAGAGCACCGTCGCCGACCTGGTTAGCGGTTTCAAGCACCCCGACAAGGGGCGGGTTCTCTTTCAGGGCCGCGACATCACCGGACTACCCCCCTATCGAGTGGCACGCGCCGGGCTCGTCCGCACTTTCCAGATCGCGCGTGTGTGGCCCACTCTGACGGTCATGGAGAACGCGCTCGTGGCGGCCCCCGATCAGGGACGTGAGGTCATCTGGAAAGCGTTCCTCACCCCACGCAAGCTCCGCGCGGCCGAGTCCGCCGATCGCGTCCGTGCTCGGAGCCTGCTCGAAGAATTCGATATGATTGGTCTCAAGAACGACACCGCAGAGACGCTCAGCGGCGGACAGAAGCGGCTGCTCGAGTTCGTTCGGATCATGATGGCCGCCCCGCGCATGGTGGTGCTCGACGAGCCGATGGCAGGGGTCAACCCGGTCATGGCGGAGCGCATCGTCGCGGGTGTTCGCCGCCTAAATGCAGCGGGCATCACCGTCTTGATGATCGAGCATAACCTCGAGTTCGTCGAGGAGGTGTGCCCGACGGTGGTGGTCATGGCGGTGGGTGCGGTCATCGCAACCGGGTCGATGGACGAGCTGCGCCGCCACCCGGAGGTCATCGGCGCGTACCTCGGAGGTTTGGCCGGTGGCGAATGAAGCTCTCCTGACCACCGAGGGGTTGACCGCAGGATATGGCGCCGTCCCTATCGTCTACGGTGTCGACATCATCGCCCGACGCTGCGAGGTCACGGTCATCGTCGGCCCCAACGGCGCCGGCAAGTCAACACTGCTTCGCGCCATCGTGGGCGAGATCCCGGTTCTCGCCGGCCGCGTGCGGCTCAACGGGGCGGAGGTCCAGGGGATGCCATCGAACCGCCTGGTGCGCCTGGGGATGGCCTACGTGCCGCAGGTGGCCAACGTCTTTCCCTCGCTGACGGTCCGCGAGAACCTGGAGATGGGCGGCTTCCGGCGCAAGAGCGGAGTCAAGGAGAAGATCAGCGAGATGTGCGATCTCTTCCCCGACCTCAAGGAGGCGTTGAAGAAGACAGCGCAAAATCTCAGTGGCGGTCAGCGGAACATGCTCGCCCTGGCCCGCGGGCTGATGAGCGATCCCACAGTCCTCATCGTCGACGAGCCGACGGCAGGGCTGTCGCCACGGTACGAGGCGGTGGTCTGGGACCACATAGTGCGCGTCAAGGAAACGGGTGTCGCGGTGATCGCCGTGGAACAGAACACGCGGCGTGCATTGCAGGGTGCCGACTGGGCATACGTGCTCGTGCTTGGTCGCCGGCGGCTCGAGGGCACCGGCGCGGAACTGCTCGGCAATGAGGAGATGGTCCAGATGTACATAGGCAAACGAGGCACAGTGGCGGCGGTTGCGAATGCAACAGGCACACAGGAAGAAGCAGATCGTGAATCGGAGGTGGGAAGCAAGCCATGAAGCGCTGGCCAAGAAACATCAATGTCATCGGGTGCGTGAGCGTCGGCGCTCTGACCCTACTGAGTGCCTGCGGAAGCAGCGCCAGCTCGTCCAGCTCTAGCGCTGCGAGCATCCCCAGCGGTCCTATCACGATCGCAGCTACGTTCGATCAAACGGGCATCGACGCTGAATTCGGGCTGGGCGTCGGGCAGGGCGCCCAAGTAGCCGCCAAGGAGATCAACGACAACGGGGGCATCCTCGGTCACCAGGTCAACCTGGTCACCGCCGACTCGGCGTCCGACCCGGCCGACACCGTTCCCGCGGTGCAGAAGCTGATCACCATCGACCGCCCGGTCGCAGACGTTGGTCCCGAGCAGGCTCAGCTGCAGGCAGCGAAGTCGCTGTTTGACCGCGCCAAGATCCCGTTCTTCGCTTCCGGCGGCGACATCTCACTCGACAAGGCGAATGACCCGTTGCTGTGGCGCAGCGTCCCCTCGGACTCGTCGCTGGGTGCCGGCATGATCAAGTACGCCCTGAGTAAGGGATACAAGAAGGCGGTCCTCCTCTTCCAGAACGAGCAAGACCTGCAGGCGCTGCGCAGCTTCGTGCAGATTGCGTGGACCAAGAGCGGCGGGTCCGTCGTGGGGGACATCCAGCCCGTGCCCGGCCAGAGCTCGTACCGCTCTGAGGCGCAGAACCTGATCAACGCGCACCCGGACGTGGTCTTCACGCAGATGGTTCCCGACGTCGCAGCCACGTTCTTCCAGAACCTCAAGGAGCTCAACAACGGCATCCTCCCCGCGCCATTCGTAGGTACCGACGTGACTCACGGCGACCAGTGGATCAAGGCGATCGGCGCCACCACCGCCGAGCAGTTCCTGACCTCCATTGACGTCGGTACTTTCAAGAGCCCAGCATCGGATCACTTCCTGACGCTGTACCAGGCGATGTTCCCTGCGCGCACTCAGCCGACCGACAACTCCGGGTACACGTACGACGCGGTGGTAGCCATTGCCCTGGCCATAACCCAAGCGCACAGCACAGCTAGCGCTGACATCATCGCCGCCCTCCCGAAGGTGTGCAATCCTCCGGGCACCACGGTTGACACCTACGCGCAGGGTGTCGCGGCCATCAAGGCGGCCCACAAGATCAACTACGAAGGCGCCACGGGCCCCATGGACTTGAACAGCCACCATGGTGTCTTCGGTCCCTTCAACGCCCTACAGCTGCAGAGTGATGGCACGACCCTGAATCCGGTGCTGCAGATGTCGGCGGCCGACCTCGCCAAGGTCACCGCCCTGGCCGGCTGACCGATCCGGCGGCAGGTTCACTGAGTTCACGGATGAGGGCATCCCCCCGGCACCGGCCGACGGGGGATGCCCCGTCCCTTGCAGCCTCGCCTCATGATCGCCATCGGGTAGGCTCAAAGTGATGTCCGCGAGCTACCAACCAGCAGAGATCCTTGCCGATGCTGGAGTATCAGACTCGCCATCGCATTGGGTGGATGGACGCAGCTGGGTGCCGGAGAAAACGTCGCGCGTCGACGTCGAGGACCCCGCGACAGGTCGCGTCTTCGCCGCGGTTGCGGCGGGCGGTCCCGACGAGGTGGATTTCGCCGCGGTGGCCGCCCACGCCGCGTACCACAATGTATGGGCGCCGATGCCGCCGGCACGACGAGGCGCGCTTCTGCAGCTGCTCGCCGGCCGGCTGCTCGACGAGCAAGAGCCCATCGCTCGCCTCGAGAGCCTCGACACCGGCAAGCCACTAAGCCAAGCGCGCGGCGATGTCGCAGTCGCGGCTCGGTACTTTGCCTACTTCGGCGAGGCCGCCGACAAGCTGTCGGGCGAGACCTTCTGGGCGGAGCGGGCCGACCTCAGCTACACCGTGCGTGAGCCGTATGGTGTCGTCGCCCAGATCATCCCCTGGAACTCGCCGATCACCCAACTCGCACGCGGCGTGGCGCCGGCGCTCGCGGCCGGGAACACAGTGGTGGTGAAACCCTCGGAGCTGGCGCCGATCTCGCCGCTGGTGCTGGGCCGGCTCATTCGTGAGGTGGGCATCCCGGACGGTGTGTACAACGTGATCACGGGTCTCGGCGACATTGCCGGCGCGGCCCTCACCGCGCACCCCTTGGTGCGACAGATCACGTTTACCGGGTCGGTGCAGACGGGTAAGCGGGTGCTCGCGTCGAGCGCCGAGCACCTGGCCCACTGCACACTCGAGCTCGGCGGGAAGTCGCCGACCCTCGTCTTCGACGACGCTGATGTTCCCGCGGCGGCACGCGCCGCTGCGGCGGCGCTGATCCGCAACGCCGGTCAGTCCTGCTCCGCGACCACCAGGATTCTCGTGCACGAGTCGGTGCACGACCAGCTCCTCGACGCGGTCATCACACGTGTATCGGGCCTCAAGCTCGGTCCCGGGCTGACCGACCCGGATCTCGGACCGCTGGTGTCGGAGCGGCAGCTGAACAGGGTCCTGCAGCTGATCGGCACCGCCACCGCCGAGGGGGCGCGGATCGTCGTTGGCGGAGGGCGGGCAGAGGGGGAGGGGATCGTGGACGGGTACTTCTGCGAGCCCACAGTCCTGGTCGACGTCACCAATGACATGACGGTGGCACGCCAGGAGATCTTCGGCCCTGTGCAGAGCGTCCTGCGCTTCTCGGACGAGGAGGAGGCCCTCGCCATGGCCAACGACAGCGCCTACGGCCTGAGCTCAGCGGTGTTCACGCGTGACTTCGCCCGAGCCCACCGGCTGGCCCGACTGCTGCAGTCCGGCCAGGTACACATCAACGAGTACCCCCTCGATAGCGTCGAGACGCCCTTTGGTGGGTACAAGGAAAGTGGCATCGGTCGCGAGAAGGGGCTGCAGGCGCTGGCCGGATACACACAGCTCAAGACTGTTCTTGCGCGCGTCGCGGCTGCATCTGACTGACTGACTGACTCAGTGCACCGCCTCATAACGATGGCGCTGGTGTCCGAGCGATGCACCCGTTGATCACGGACGTGAATCATGGAATCGGTAACAGGCATGGCGATCGCCGTGGTCAATGGCGTCGCGCCCCAGTCCGAAACGGTCAAAATACCTGCCAGCGACGCACACGCAACAGCCAGAGCCCGCGGGCAGATGGTGCACCTAAAGGAGTCGGTCATGGCCGTCGCTGATCCCAAGACACACCCCAGCGCTCGCGCCGGCGATCTGGGGCGGACGCCGAGGAAACTGCTCATCGACGGCGAATGGCAGGACGCGGCGTCCGGTAAGACATTTGAGACCACCGACCCTGCCACCGGCGAACGCTTGGCAGATGTCGCCCACGGCGAAGCCGCCGACATCGACAGGGCGGTGCGCGCCGCGCGCCGCGCGCTCGAGGGTGACTGGGGGTCGATGACCCCGTCGCAACGCAGCAAGATAATCTGGCGCATCGGCGAACTGATCGACGAGCACACCGACGAGCTGGCGCAGCTGGAGAGCCTCGACAACGGCAAGCCGGTCGGCGTGGCCCGGGTCGCCGATGTTCCGGGGGCTGCGGAGATGTTCCGCTACATGGCCGGATGGGCCACCAAGATCGAGGGGAGGACGATCCCGCTGAGCGTGCCCGGCGCTTCATGGCATGCCTACACGCTGCATGAACCGGTCGGGGTGGTCGGGCAGATCATCCCGTGGAACTTCCCGCTGCTCATGGCGTCGTGGAAGCTGGCACCGGCGCTCGCCGCCGGCTGCGCCATCGTACTGAAGCCGGCCGAGCAGACGCCGCTGACGGCGCTGCGGCTGGGCGAGTTGATGCTCGAAGCGGGTCTGCCCCGGGGCGCGGTCAACATCGTCACCGGCTACGGCGATGCGGGTGCGGCCCTCGCCGAGCACGACGGCGTCGACAAGATCGCGTTCACCGGATCCACCGAGGTGGGCAAGCTCATCGTCAAAGCGGCGTCGGGCAACCTCAAGCGGCTGACCTTGGAACTCGGAGGCAAGTCGCCGAACATCGTCTTCGCAGACGCCGATCCTGAACTGGCCATCGTGGGAGCCACCAACGCCATCTTCTTCAACCACGGTCAATCGTGCTCGGCGGGCTCGCGTCTGTACGTGGAGAGGAAGCTGTTCGATCGGGTGGTCGAGGGGGTGGCCGCGGCGGCGTCAAAGATCAAACTCGGTCCCGGGCTCGACGAGACCACGCAGATGGGCCCGCTCGTGTCCGATGAGCAGTTTCAGCGGGTCACCGGCTACCTGGAATCCGGCTACAAGGAAGGCGCTCGCGCTGCCGTCGGCGGTTCACGCTTCGGCGACCGCGGCTTCTTCGTCGAGCCCACCGTCCTCGTCGACACCACCCCGGACATGAAGGTGGTGCGTGAGGAGATCTTCGGCCCGGTGGTCACCGCCGCGCCCTTCGACGATCCCAACGAGATTGCTCCGGTTGCCAATGACACCGTGTACGGGCTCGCCGCGGGCATCTGGACCAACGACCTCAGCAAAGCCCACCGCATGGCGGCGTCCCTGAACGCTGGCAGCGTGTGGATCAACTGCTACCAGGTTTTCGATCCCGCGCTGCCATTCGGCGGTTACAAGCAGTCTGGCTGGGGACGCGAGATGGGGCTGGAGGCGGTCACAAACTACCTGGAGAGCAAGGCGGTGTGCATCCAGCTCCGAGCCGCCGCGCCGTAGAGGAGGGAGGGGGCTGGCGCCGCCGCGCTCCCGCCCGGCCTCCCCATTCATCCCGCGCTGAGCATCGCGCAGGCTACACAGGCTGCCTTCAGCCGGCGCTGCAATCGATGGTGAAGCCAACAAGTTGAGGAATGGTCATGCACAAGGGTCCGGTCACCGGCGGGGATCTGCTCGTCGCGTCGCTCATCGCGAACGGCCTCGAGACGATCTTCACGCTGCCCGGTTTGCAGCTCGACCCTGCCTTCGACGCGCTGGCCAAGCGGCCGGACGAGGTGCGCGTGTTGCACACGCGGCACGAGCAGGGTGCGGCGTACATGGCGGACGGCTTCGCTCGCGTCACCGGCAGGCCGTCGATCTGCATGGTGGTGCCCGGCCCGGGACTGCTCAACGCCATGGCCGGCCTCGCCACGGCCTACGCGTGTTCCTCACCAGTGCTCTGCGTTACCGGACAGACGCCGTCGGCGACCATCGACGCGGGGCTTGGGCTTCTCCACGAGATCAAGAACCAACTGGAGATGGTGCGCGCCGTCGTTAAGTGGTCGGGCCGGGCGATGCGTCCGGAGGAGATCCCCGACCTGGTGTTCACCGCGGTCAGCGAGATGCTGACGGGGCGGCCACTTCCGGCCGAGGTGGAGATTCCTCCGGATGTCCTCGCCGCGGTGAGCGAGACGGTGCCGGAGGTGCGCATCGCCCAGCCGCACGGTCCCGCCCCCGACACGGACGCCCTCACTCACGCCGCCGAGGCATTGCTACGCGCCGAGAGGCCGCTGATCATGGCCGGCGGGGGGGTGATCCGTTCGGGGGCGAGCGAGCAGATCACCGCGCTGGCGGAGCGGCTCGGCGCGCCGGTAATCATGACCACCAACGGCAAAGGCTCGCTCACTGCGCGCCACGCGCTGGCGTTCGAGGCCACCGCCATTCCACACCTGCTGTCGCAGGCCGACGTCATCCTGGCGGTGGGCACCCGCTTCGCTCCCCGCAGCGGCACACGGTGGCCGCTGAGCGATCACCAGACGCTCATCAAGGTGGACGCGGAGGCCGGCGAGCTGACGCGCGGCATCGCACCGCAGGTGTCCATCGAAGGTGACGCGCGCGCGGTGACCGACCTGATCGTGGATTTGCTTCCCGGGGGCTTGACCGGGGGCTCTTCGTGGCGCCACCTCGATACGCTGAGGTCGCGGTTGCGCGCCGAGGCCGACGCCATCCAGCCACAGGCTGCGTACGGCAGGGTACTGCGCGACACCCTGAGCGACGACACCATCCTCATCGATGGCATGAACCAGGTGGGCTATTGGAGCCGCTTCGGCTACCCGGTGTACACGCCACGCACCTTCATCTCACCCGGCTACCAGGGCACGCTCGGCTTCGAGCTGCCGACCGGCCTCGGGGCGCAGGTGGGCGCTCCGGATCAACGCGTGGTCATCCTCGCCGGCGATGGCGGGTTCATGTTCAACGTCGGCGAGCTTGCCACCGCTATGCAGCACAAGATCAACGCCATCACCGTGCTCTTCAACGACAACGCGTACGGCAACGTGCTGCGCACCCAGGACGACGAGTACGGCGGTCGGCGCATCGCTTCGGACCTGTACAACCCCGACTTCATGAAGCTCGCCGACAGCTTCGGCGTGCTAGGTTTGCGCGCCGTCGGCCCCGACGATCTCGGCCGCTGCCTGCGCGTCGCGCTCGACGAGGACAGGCCGTCGATCATCGAGGTGCCGGTGGAAAAGATGCAGGATCCCTGGCCGCTCATCCAGGGTCACTGACCCTGGTCGGACTCACGTCGAACGCTTCGACGCCTCCTCGATCTCGTCGAGGACCGGCAGAAGGTACTGTTTGAAGAGGGGCGGGTTCTCGGTGATGGGGAAATGCCCGAGTCCTGGCATCGGATGCAGCCGCGCGCCGGGAATTCTCTCGACGGTCGCCTGGCTCAGCTCGAGTGTGCACGAATAGTCGTAATCGCCGGTCATGAGATGCACCGGGCACGCGCTGGTATCGATTCCGCCGACTCGGTCCTGGGCATTCCAATCGGTGCTGTAGAAGTCGATGTCGCCGTTGAAGACAGCGGCCCCGGCCTGGCTGTAAATCCACCACGTCTCGCGCCGGTGTAGCTCTGGTGAGCGTGGTGCCACCAGCCCGTCGACCCATGCCGGCACCGCCTCGGACTCGTTGACCTCTGGGTGATGGGTCCAGCTGATGCGACGCCCCGCCACCCGGTCGGCGCTCTCGCAGCCGACGACCGCCGCGAAGAGGTCGGGGCGGCGGAGCGCCAGTTCGAGAACAATCTCGCCGCCCATCGAGCACCCGAGCGCGATCGTCCCCTGCAATCCCAGTGCTGTCGCGAACGCCGCGGTGAAGCCGGCGTAGAAGTCCGTGGTCAGGTGGTATTCCTCCTGCCACCAGCCTTCCGGTGGCATGGAGCGGCCATGGCGGGGCAGGTCGAACGCAATGAGCCGCCAGCGCGCGGCGAGGTCGGCGTCGTTCAGCATGTGCATGAACTGCCGCGAGTCGGCGCCGGCAGTGTGCAGGAGCAGGAGCGGCCGTCCCGTGCCCGCTTCCTCGTAGTACACGCGATAGCGCCGGCCCTCGAACTCCAGCCACAGGTACCGCCCGGTGACGGGTTCGACTCCGAGCGCGGGGCCGGGCTGGTGGCGGTCGCGAGCGGACGGGCCGGAGACCACCTCGCGAGCCAGCTCGGAGAGGCGGCGCACCACCCGCGCCGACGCCATGAACAGACGCCGGTCACCGTCGACGCGGAAGTCGCTGACGCGCATCCACATCGCGAAGAGATCGTGGTGGTGGCGCGGTGGTGTCGACTCCAGAAAACGCTGCCACGTTGTCGGCGACGCGGAGAGGCCGAAGTCCCAGGCATCGTCGATGGATATGGAGAGGGACGCGTCGCTGATGCGGGCGTCAAAGACGATGAGGCACTGCGCGTCACCCGACCGTAGCAGCAGCCGGAACCGTGATCGGGTCCCGATGACCCGCAACTCGGGGTCGGCGTCCGCCGCGGCACGAAAGGCCTCGAGCCACGCTGCCGACAGGAAGTCACTCATGCCCTCTCCAGTGACCGCCGTCGAAGCACCGCAGCCGGTGGGCGGGTCGATTTCTACTATAGGATCCGGTGCGAGGCCACCGCGCCGAAACGCCGCGCACATGGCGGCGGGACCACCACCGTTCGTGATGCGTGCATGCATCGCGGTAATACCACTGCAGTCGCCCAACGCGGACGCGCGAAGGTCGGCGCGCCCGACCCGAGTAAGCTTCGACGGTTTGCAGTGCCCCACTCCCGACTCGGGACGGAGACAGAGCCATGCCGTTTGTCGAGATCACCCTCACCGAGGGACGCAGCCCCGAGCAGTTGCGCACGCTGATCACGCGGTTGACGGACGCCACGGAGACAAGCCTCGGCGCGACCCGCGACACCATCCGCGTCGTGGTTCGCGAGGTGCCGCCGACCCATTACGCGGCCGGCGACGTGACACTCGCCGAGAGCCGACCCACTCGCGGATGACGTTCATCCCCCACGTCATCGATGGCGAGGAGGTGGAGTCTCTCGACGGCGCGCGCTTTGAGAGCGTCGACCCGTGGACGCGCGCACCCTGGGCCGAGGTCGCTCTCGGCGACGCGAGGGATGCGGAGCGCGCGGTGACTGCTGCGCGGCGTGCGTTCGACACCGGACCGTGGCCGCGCATGGGGTACGCCGAGCGCGGCAAGATCCTGCACCGGCTCGCCGACCTCATCGAAGCACGCGGCGGCGAGTTGGCGCTGGCCGACACGACCGACATGGGCAAGCCGATCTCCGACGCCACGGCGATGGACGTGCCCCGGTCGGCGCACAACCTCCGCTTCTTTGCCGACCACGCGCGCATGTCGGTCGGCGACCTCTTGCCGATGGACACCGGCCACCACGCGTACACGCGCTTCGAGCCTGCGGGCGTCGTCGTGGCCATCGCGCCGTGGAACTTCCCGCTGATGCTGGAGACATGGAAGGTGGCCCCGGCACTGGCGTGGGGGAACTGCGTCGTTCTCAAGCCTGCGGAGGACACTCCGGCGTCGGCGCACATCCTCGGCCGGCTCGCCAACGAGGCGGGCCTGCCGCCGGGAGTGCTCAACGTGGTGCAGGGGTACGGTCCCGAGTCGGCCGGGCAGGCGCTCACCGAGGATGCGCGCGTCGACAGGATCACCTTCACCGGCGAGTCGGGCACCGGCCGGGCCGTCTCCCGGGCCGCCGCGGCGAATCTCACCCCCGTCAGCCTCGAGCTCGGCGGCAAGGGCGCCAACCTCGTCTTCGATGATGCCGACCTCGAGCGTGCAGTGCGCTGGTCGATCCAGGCGGTTTTCTCCAACGCCGGCCAGGTGTGTCTTGCGGGAAGCAGGCTCTTCGTTCAGCGGGGCATCTTCCACGCTTTCCTCGATGCATTCACCGCGGCCGCCGACGCCATGGTCGCTGGCGATCCCAAGGACCCAAGCACCAAGCTCGGGCCACTGTCATCCGAGGCGCACTTCAACAAGGTGCGGGAGTACGTCGAGGGCGCGGTGGGGGAGGGCGCGACCATCGTCACCGGGGGCGTGGGCGACGGCTGGGTGATCCGCCCGACGATTCTCACGGGTGCTTCGGCGACGGCGCGGGTGCGCTGCGAAGAGATCTTCGGTCCCGTGGTGGTGGTGGACGCCTTCGACTCCGAGGACGAGGCGGTGGCGGCCGCGAACAACACCCCCTACGGCCTCAACGCCATGCTCTTCACCGAGAACCTCTCACGGGCGCACCGTGTCGCCGCCGCGCTGCGCGCGGGCACCGTGTGGACCAACTGCTTCTTCATCCGCGACCTTCGCGCCCCGTTCGGCGGCGTCGGCGACTCGGGTGTGGGCCGGGAGGGCGGCAACTTCAGTCGTGAGTTCTTCACTGAGCCGAAGGCGGTGGTGATGGAGATCACACCGGCCCCGCGAGCCTGAGTCAGCGGGACGGGCGTCAGCTCGGCAGGAGCAGGAGCTTGCCGATCGTCTTGCGGCCCTCGAGGTCTCGGTGTGCCCTGGCCGCGTCGGTGAGGGGGTAGCGACCGCCGATGTGCACCGTCAGCCGGCCCTCGGCCATCCAGGCGAAGAGGTCGGAGCAGCGCCAGAGGAACTCCTCGCGCGTTCGCGTGTAGTGGGCGAGCGTCGGGCGGGTGACGTACAGCGATCCGCCGCTGTTGAGCCGCTGCAGGTCGACCGGCGGCACCGGTCCGCTGGCGGCGCCGTACAACACCATGCAGCCCCTCGGGCGTAGCGATGCGAGGCTGCCGTCGAAGGTGGTCCGCCCCACGCCGTCGTACACCGCCGCCGCGCCCTCACCCTCGGTGAGCAGGCGGACGCGCGGAGCGAACTCTCCCTCGCCGTACGAGATCACCTCGTCGGCGCCGGCGTCACCCGCTGCCGCCTCCTTCTCCGCAGTCGACACCGTCGCGATCACCCGGCCGCCGCGCAGCTTGACGATCTGCGTCAGCAGCAGCCCGACCCCGCCGGCCGCGGCATGCACCACCACCGTCTCGCCCGCCTGCACCGGGTACGTCGATGTCGCCAGGAAGTGCGCGGTGAGGCCCTGCAGCAAGACCGCCGCTGCGACTTCGTCCGGGACGCCGACGGGGATCTGGACCGCCTCCCTGGCATCGACCAGCACGAGCTCGGCATAGCTGCCCGGGGCATATTTCCAGGCGACACGGTCGCCCTCGCTGAAGCCTTCCACGTCGGGACCGACGCCGACGACCCTGCCGGCGCCCTCGCCGCCGAGGAAGAAGGGCGTCTTGCCGGCGTAGAGCCCGATACCCTCGCGCTTGTAGACATCCGCGAAGTTGACGCCGGCGGCGCTCACCGCGACGAGCAGCTGGCCCTGGCCCTGCGCGGGGTCGGGGACATCGACGACCTCGAGCACCTCGGGACCGCCATACCGGGCAGCACGGACTGCGCGCATCTCTTCCACTCCTGCGGAGACGGTGACACCGTCATCGTATCCGCCACTGCGAGACGGCCGTGTTCACCGCGGCTGATCGAAGGATCAGCGCTCATCGGTTGACCTGGTGGCTTCTGCGCGTCACGGTGAGGAGCGCTGTCCGAAGGACTGGGCGCGTGTGGGTTTTGGGTACGCTCGCCCCGCGCCCGATCTGTCACGAAACACGCGCCTGTCCACGAACCAGGAGGGACCCAGAGTGGCCGACACGAAGGCTTCGACGCTGGTGGTCAGCGCGCACGCCGCCGACTTCGTGTGGCGCGCCGGCGGCGCCATCGCGCTCGCTGCGGAACGCGGCGAGAAGGTGCACATTGTGTGCCTCTCGTACGGCGAGCGCGGCGAATCCGCCAGCGCGTGGCGGGCCGGCAAGACACTCGACGAGATCAAGGCGCTGCGGCGGTCCGAGGCCGAGGCCGCCGCGGAGGCGCTCGGCGCGGGCATCGAGTTCCTCGACTCGGGCGACTACCCGCTGCGGCCCACCGCGGAGCTCCTCGACACGCTGGTCCGCATCTACCGCACCACACAGCCGACCGTCGTGCTGACACACATGCGCGCCGACCCGTACAACTATGACCACCCGGTCGCGGCGCACCTCGCCATCGAGGCGCGCATCAACGCGCAGGCGGCCGGCTACCCGGCGCCCGGCGCGCCGCTCGGAGCTCCCCCGGTCTTCTTCTTCGAGCCCCACCAGCCTGAGCAGTGCGACTTCAAGCCCGAGGTACTGCTCGACATCACCAGCGTCTTCGATCGCAAGCGCAAGGCGATGGAGTGCATGGTCGCTCAGCGCCACATGTGGGACTACTACACGGACCTCGCCCGCAGGCGCGGCGTCCAACTGGCCCGAAACGCGGGCCCCAACATGGGCTTTCCCACCACCGTCCTTGCCGAGGCATACGCGCGCCTGTACCCACAGGTGACGGACACACTGAGGTGAGCGAAAGGCCGACGGTGGTGCGCACCCACCAGCGCGTCCAGCCGGACGTTGTGGCGGCGCTCGGCGCCGGCGGTGTGGCCACGGTGAGCGAAGCTCAGGGCCGGACCGGACTGCTTCTTCCGCGCGTGCGCCCGATCTACTCGGGCGCGGCCATCGCTGGCACGGCGATCACGGTGCTCTGCCATCCGGGCGACAACCTCATGCTGCACCTCGCCGTGGAGTTCTGTCGCGCCGGCGATGTGCTGGTTGTGGCCATGACGTCGGAGAACGAGGATGGTCTGCTGGGTGAGCTGCTCGCCACCTCGCTGCGTGCTCACGGCGTCATCGCCGTGGTCATGGACTGTGGGGTTCGCGACGTCACGCAGCTCCGGGAGATGGGTTTCCCCGTTTGGTCGCGCGCCGTCTCCGCGCAAGGCACGTCGAAGTCGGTGGCGGGGAGCGTCAATGTCCCCGTGGTCTGCGCCGGTCAGCCCGTTCATCCGGGGGATGCAATCGTCGCCGACGACGATGGTGTCGTCTGCGTGCCCCGGGAGACGGCCGCCGAGGTGGCCGCGCGCGTCGGCGAGCGGGTGACGAGAGAGGATGCGATGCGGCGGCGCCTGGCGAGTGGAGAACTCGGCGCGGACCTGTACGGCCTTCGCGAGGTCGCGGACCGCCTGGGCATCGACTACACCGGCGAGGCAGCACCTGCATGAAGGTCTACGAGGCCGTCGCTGACACGCTGGTATCGGCGGGGATGCGCCAAGTGTTCGCCGTCATGGGGCACGGCAACATCGACCTGCTCGGCCACCTCACATCGAAGCGCCACGTGCCCGCGGTCCACGCCCGCCACGAACAGGGGGCGGTGGCCATGGCCGACGGCTATGCGCGGGTCAGCGGCGGGCTCGGCGTCGCCATGGTGACGCAGGGGCCTGGGCTGTCGAACACCGCGACGGCGCTGCTGACCGCCGCCAAGGTGCATTCGCGCGTCCTCCTGGTGTGCGCCGACACGCCCGGGGACGACCCCGACAACTCCCAGTACATGGACCAGGTGGCGTTCTCCAGGGCGACGGCGGGGGCGTTCGAACACGTGGCCAGCCCGGAGCGGCTGGGCAGCGCGCTGGCGGCGGCGTTCGGCCACCTCCGCCTCGGCCGCGGCCCGGTGGTCCTCAACATCCCCACCGACGTGCTCTCGGCCGAGCTGTCCGCGCCGCTGCGGGGGATCGACACCTCGGTCGTCCAGTCGCCGCCGCTGAACCCGAGCCCCGCGGCCGTCGAGCGCGCCGCCACACTGCTGGGGGCCAGCGCGCAACCCGTCATCCTGGCGGGGAGGGGAGCTGTGGACGCCAACGCGGGCGCCGCGCTGGGCGCCCTCAGCGACACGCTCAACGCCCCGTTCCTCACCTCACTGCTGGGCGGTGGCCTCAACAGCGGTCACCCGCTCTCGGGGGGCACCGCCGGCCCCTTCGGCAAGGGCCTCGGAAGCGCGCTCCTGGCCGAGGCCGACTGCGTCTACGCGGCGGGGGTGTCGCTCTCGCCGTGGACAACCTCAGGCGGCCGCGTGCTGGCGGCCAAGAACGTCATCCAGGTGGACAGTCACCCCGAGCAGATCGCCATCCGCTACCCGGTCACCGTGCCGGTGATCGGCGACGCGGCCCTCACCACCGAGCTGATCACCGACGCCCTGCGCGCCCGTGGCGCGAGCGGCGGCTGGGACGAGTCGCTCCGTGAGCGCATCGCGGCGTACCCGGGACGGGAGTACCCGCCATTCGACGATCGTGACGGGCAGATCGACCCGCGGCGCATCCTGCTCGCGCTCAACGACGCGCTGCCCCGCTCTCGCGCCGTCGTCACCGACACGGGAAGCTTCGTCCATTTCACCCTGCAACTCATTGACTCGTTCGATGCCAGGCGCCTCGCGCCGACCAACAACTTCGGCGCCGTCGGCCAGGCGCTCGGCACCGGCATCGGCGCGTGCTTCGCCATTCCCGGCGAGCCGGTGACGGTCATCTGCGGCGACGGCGGATTCATGATGTCGCTCAACGAGTTCCACACCGCGGTGCGCTACCGGCTGCCACTGCAGGTGATCGTTATGAACGACCAGGCATATACGGCAGAGCGGCGATCGCTGGTGGCGCGCGGCTGGCCGGACACCGAGGCGAGGCACCCGTCGCCGGACCTCGCCGCCCTCGCCGAGGCGTTCGGCGCGCGCGGCCGCCGCATCACCACCCTCGGCGACCTGGAGCAGCTGCCCGACTTCCTGAAGTGCGAGGACGGCCCCATCCTCATCGATGTCGCCATCAACGGTGACGTTGTCAACCCGGTGGGCGCGCACATCGCGCGCGGCCTGGCCCGTTCGGGGACCTGACCGCACCGCCGACGGCCCGGCATCCGCACGACACACATTGCTCGGAGGCACTGACACGATGAACAGACGCACGCTGGGAATGGGCCGCCTCGAGGTGTCTGCGCTAGGCCTCGGCTGCATGGGCATGTCGCAGTTCTACGCGGGCCGCGACGACGAGGAGTCGCTCGCCACCATCCACCGCGCTCTCGATCTCGGCTGCACGTTTCTCGACACCTCCGACGTGTACGGCCCCTTCACCAACGAGGAGCTGGTCGGCCGGGCGATCCAGGGTCGCCGCGAGGAGGTGCAGCTCGCCACCAAGTTCGGCAACATCCGCGGTGCCGACGGCGGCCTCACAGTCAACGGCCGCCCCGAGTACGTTCGGGCGGCGTGTGACGCGTCACTGGGCCGGCTCGGGGTCGACCGCATCGAGCTGTACTACCTGCACCGCGTCGACCCCGACGTGCCCATCGAGGAGACCGTCGGCGCCATGGCGGAGCTGATGGCGGCCGGCAAGGTCGGCCATCTCGGCCTCAGCGAGGCGTCGGTGACAACGCTGCGCCGCGCGAACGTCGTGCACCCGATCACCGCGCTGCAGACCGAGTACTCCCTGTTCAGCCGCGACGTCGAGGAGTCGATCCTTCCAGCGTGCCGCGAGCTGGGCGTCGGCTTCGTCGCCTACAGCCCCCTCGGCCGTGGGCTGCTCACCGGGTCGATCACCAGCGCCGACGAACTGGGCGAGGGCGACGCGCGCAAGGGAGGAGGGCGGTACCCGCGCTTCGACGACGAAAACCTGCAGCACAACCTCATCCTCGTCGGGCGGGTGCGGTCCATCGCGGCGGAAACCGGGGCGACACCTGGGCAGCTCGCGCTCGCATGGCTGCTCCATCAGGGACCGGACATCGTGCCGATTCCAGGCACGAAGCGGCGCTCGAGGCTGGAGGAGAACGTCGCCGCCGACGCGATCAGCCTCAGCGCCGCCGACCTCGCCCGCATCGACGAGGCCGTTCCCGCGGGGGCGGTGGCGGGGGAGCGCTACGGCGAGGCGCAGATGGCCATGGTGAACCGCTGACGGTGCGCTCGTCGCGCCGGCGCGGGCTAGGCGGTGGAGGTGTCGACCGCCTCGCCGGTGCGCAGACGGCGGTACTCGGTGCCCGGTCCCGCCTTGCCGGCGAGCAGCTTGTCGACGACCTCGAGCCCATTGTCGTTGAGCAGCCCGTCGTGCAGCGAGTACGCCCGCCGTGGCGCGACCGCGCGCAGGTAGTCGATCGTCTCCCACAACTTCATCCAGGGCGCGTGCGTTGGCAGCATGAGGGTGGTCACCTCCGTGCCCGGCTCCGTCAGCGCATCACCCGGGTGGAAAAGCTCGCCGTCGAGAAAGAAACCGATGTTGCCGACGACGGGGATGTCAGGGTGGATGACGGCGTGGTGCTCGCCATGAACGTTCACCTCGAAGCCCGCCGCCGAGAAGGCGTCGCCGTGGCCGACGACATGAACCGGGACGCCGAGGCTGCCCAGCTTGGCCGCTACGGATCCGTTGGTCCAGATCTCCACGCCGGGGTTGCTTTGCGCGGCCCGGCGAAGGCGGCCCTCGTCGAGATGGTCGAAATGCTCGTGGGTGACGAGCACGGCGTCCGCGCCCAGCCCAGCGTCAGGGTCGGTGAACGCACCGGGATCGATGACCAGCGTCTGCCCGTTCTTCTCGATGCGAATGCACGCGTGTCCCATCTTGGTCACTCGCATGTCAGTGTCTCCAGCGCAATGTCCGACGTGCCGGCGGCACGAGGCCCAGTATGCATCGCGTGGCCGTGCGCTCGAGCTGCGTCGGTCGATGCCCCGTGGCGATCGAGGCATGAAGAAGATTCATCGGCGAAATCCCAGTCGACGGCGGCGTTTCCAGCCGCCGCCATGACGGCGCCGGCAGCCCACTTGGGACAATCACCACGGTGACCACCTCGCATCCCGCAGGGAACACCGGCATCGCCGATGTGCCGCCGCCATGGCCGGTGCCGTCGACTGCGTCGCCCGCCGCATTGCGCAGCCTGGCCGGCGTCGAATGGGACGTCGTCGTCATCGGCAGCGGCAACGCTGCCCTGGTCGCCGCGCTCACCGCGTGCCAGACGGTGGAACGGGTGCTGGTTCTCGAGCGTGCGCCGCAGCACATGCGTGGGGGCAACACCCGGCACACGCGCAACATCCGGTGCGCTCACGACACCGGCGACGTATTCACTCCGGGCACCTATTCGGTCGACGAGCTGTTCAGCGATCTGCAGGGAGTCGGTCGCGGCCCGGTCAATCCTGCCCTGGCCCTTTTCGCGGTCGGCGAGTCGCAGACCATTCCAGGCTGGATGGCGGACCACGGGGTGCGCTGGCAGCAACCGCTCGCCGGTACGCTCAACCTCAACCGCACGAACCGCTTCTTCCTCGGCGGCGGCACCGCGCTGGTCAACCACTACGCGCGCACCGCCGAGCTCGCTGGCATCCGCATCGCATACGAGGCCGCCGCCTCGGACTTCCGGCTGAGCGGGGACCGGCGGGTCACCCGGGTGGTGCTGGAGAGTGCCGATGGCCCCGTCGACATCCCCACCCGCGCGGTGGTGGTGGCGTCCGGAGGGTTTGAGGCCAACAACGGGTGGCTGAAACGCTACTGGGGCGATGCCGCCGACAACTACCTGGTGCGGGGCACGCCATACAACGATGGTTCGATGCTCGCCCGCCTTCTCGATCTCGGCGCCGGCGTGGCCGGCGACCCCCGCGGCTTCCACGCCATCGCGGTTGACGCGCGCGCGCCGCGATTCGACGGCGGCATCGCCACCCGGCTCGACTCGGTGCCGTACAGCATCGTCGTCAACCGCGATGGCCTCCGCTTCTCCGACGAGGGCAGGGACATCTGGCCGAAGCGCTACGCGAGCTGGGGAGGCCTTATCGCCGAGCAGGACGGCCAGATCGCCTACTCCGTGTACGATGCCCAGGCGGCGCCGCTCTTCATGCCCAGCATGTACCCCGCGTACACTGGCGCCTCGGTGGCGGAGGTGGCGCGGTTGGCAGGGCTCGACCCAGATCGCGTTGTGCGGACTGTCGCGGAATTCAACGCTCACATTGACCCCACGGGGCGCTTCGACCCCGGGCGACTGGACGGCTGCGGCACCCGCGGCCTTGACCCGCCGAAGTCCAACTGGGCGCTGCCGATCCAGGGGCCGCCCTTCCACATCCTCCCGCTCCGTACCGGGATCACCTTCACCTTCATGGGGCTGGCGGTCAACGAGCTCGCCCAGGTACTCGACACCGACGGCCGGCCGTTCACCAACGTCTACGCGGCCGGCGAGGTGATGTCCGGCAACATCCTGTCGAGCGGCTACCTCGCCGGGTTCGGGCTCACCATCGGGAGCGTCTTCGGCAGGATCGCCGGACGGGAGGCCGCGCAGCACAGTGCTCACTGAACTGCTGGAAGAGGCCAACCGCCAGCTGACCATCTGCAACGCATGCCGCTACTGCGAGGGGTACTGCGCCGTCTTCCCGGCGCTGGAGATCCGCCGCGAGCTCGGCCGCGGCGACATGGTGTACCTCGCCAACCTGTGTCACGACTGCAGGGCCTGCTACTACGCGTGCATGTACAAGCCGCCGCACGAGTTCGCGATCAACATCCCGGAGGTCCTCTCCGCAGTGCGCGAGCAGACCTACAGCCGCTACGGCTGGCCGCAGTTCATGACCAGGCTCCTTGGCAGCGGCGCCCTGCGCACGGTGGTCACCAGCCTCGTCGCGGCGCTGCTCATCGCCGCCGGCATCGCGTTGTTCGCCCCCAACCACCGCATCTTCGGCGTGGTCACGGGCCCGGAGTCCTTCTACCAGCTGGTCCCGTTCCTCGTGCTTGTCAGCGTCTTCTCCGGGCTCGGGGTGTACGTGCTCGCCGTCATCGTGGCCAGCGGCCTGAAGTTCTGGCGAGATACGCAGGGCCGGCTCCGCGACATGCTCAGCCTGCGCGCCTTGCGCGCCGCGGGAGCCGACACACTGCAGCTTCGCTACCTCCGCGGAGGCGGTGAGGGCTGCTACTACCCCGAGGACGTGCCGTCGATGGCCCGCCGCACCATGCACTCGCTGGTGTTCTACGGTTTCCTCCTCGACTTCGCCGCGACGGTCAGCGCTGCGGTGTTGCAGGACTTCCTCGGCGTGCTCCCGCCGTACCCGCTGCTCAGCGTCCCGGTGATGCTGGGTGTCACCGGGGGGGTGATGATGGTGGTCGGCACGACCGCACTGGTTCGCCTCAAGCAGACCAGCGATGCGCGGCCCAGCTCGCCGAGCATGGTCGTCAAAGACTACGGCTTTCTCGCCGCCCTCAACCTCGTCGCGACCACCGGCCTCCTGCTGCTGGCGCTGCGCGACTCGCCGCTGCTCGGCGCCGCCTTGGCGGTCCACCTCGGGTCGCTCGTCATCCTCTTCCTCACCATGCCATACGGCAAGTTCGTCCACTTCGCGTACCGCTACCTCGCGCTTGTGCAGAGCAGCGTGGAATCGAGGAGGACAGAGCAGTGGGGCGACTGAGCGACCGGGTGGCCGTGGTCACCGGCGGGGCGAGGGGCCTGGGTGCGGCGATCGCGGCCCGGCTCGCCGCGGACGGCGCCGAGCTGTGCATCCTCGACATCGCGCCTGCGGACTCGATCATCGACGAGATCGCGCGGGCGGGCGGCCGGGCCAGCGCGCTGCACTGCGACGTCACCGACGAGGCACAGGTGGCATCCGCGCTGGCGGAGGCCTCGCGGGCGGAGGTCATCGACATCCTCGTCAATAACGCCGGGCTGCTGCAGGGCAGCACAGCTCTGGTGGAGCAGGAGCGAGCCGACTTCGAGAGGTACCTGACGGTCAACGCGGTCGGCTACTTCATCGTCACCAAGGCGGCGTACCCGCATCTGCGGCGGAGTGGCCACGCCCGTGTGATCAACGTCGCATCGCGCACCTTCTTCATGGGCAACCCCGGCAACGGCGCGTACGTCGCCAGCAAGGGAGCCGTGATTGGGCTCACCCGGGTGTTCGCCCGCGAGCTCGGCGCCGACGGCATCACCGTCAACGCGGTCATGCCCGGCATGGTCCCCACCGGTGGCACCCGGCCGCACCATGATGACGCCGATTTCGAGAGGGTGATGATGCATCAGGCGATCAAGCGACAGGTGATGCCTGAGGACCTCGCCCATCTCGTGGCCTTCCTCGCCAGCAGCGAGGCGGCGATGATCACTGGGCAGTCGATCATCTGCGACGGTGGCGGCTTTCTGCACTGAGCGCCGTTGCGGCGCTCAGTGCAGAAATAGCAGGAGCTTCACTACCACAACGAGCACGGGGTTTCTCGATGCGTTTGCACATGCGCAAGTGAGGAATGACGGGCACCGTCTGAGCGACCATGGCACGCCGACGGTGGCTCACAGGGCGACAGGGGACCTGCGCCCCGACGTGCTATGACAGCCGCTGTGGCCACCCTCCTGCAGGCTCGCCGAAGCTCTGGCCTCACGGCCAGGTCGCCTGGCCCGGATGTCGCCGTCCGGCTTGCCGGGATGCGGACGGCGACGCCACCGCGCCGGGTCAGCCGCCAGCAGGTGGTGGAGGCGCTGCCCCGCATCTGGCATCAGCTGGCAAGACGGCCATCCCAGCTCATCAATCCTCACGACGACGGATATCGCCACCTCTTGCGGGAGCCCGCGGAGACGGTCGAGGCGCTGTCGCTCGGCGAGCAGACCGCCCGGTATTGTCGCAGCAGCACCAGAACTCGCGGCCGCTGCGGCCGAGCGAGCCATCGCCGCAGCCGGGGATCGCGGGAGACCATCGGGCACCTGGTCGTGGCGCCCTGCGCCGGCTTCATCCTTCTCGGACCCACGACCACTTCCGGACCCCACGACCTCGAGGCGCAGTGGCCCACCGAGGCGCCGGCGCGCGTCACCGTGGCGAGGGCGCTGGGAGCGCAATCGGTGCGGGTTGACAACCCCGGGGGACACCATGCCCACCCCGCAGAGCCAGCGGCTGAGTCGGAAGTTCGGCAAGCGCTGTGAATGGGCGGCGCCGGCACTGCACCAGCGTCTGCTCGATGCGGCGGCTGTTCCCGACTGTGCCGAATGATTCCCGCGGCACCGTGGCCGCACCCGGCAGCCGATGAGCGCCCAGCACCCCACCGAGCGGTGGCGGCTGGCGATCGTGGGTGCCGTTGCCGGCGTGCTCGCCGGATTGCTGGGCATCGGCGGCGGCATCGTGCTGGTTCCGGGCCTGGCGTGGGCCACGGGGATTGACCGGCATACTGCCACGGGCACCTCGCTTCTCGCCATCGTTCCCATCGCCGTGGTCGGCTCGACCACTTATGCGCTGGCGCCGGGCGGGAAGTTCGACGCCCCCGCCGCTGCCCTGCTGGTTGCCGGAAGCTTGGCGGGAGCGCTGATCGGCGCCTGGCTGAGCGCGAAGTTCACCGACCGCGGGTTGCGCCTCACGTTTGCCGTCGTGTCGGGTCTCCTCGGCGCCCGGCTGATCGTGCCATTCGGCCTCGGAGCCGGCTCCAAGGCGCTACCCCTGACGCTGGGGGCGGTGATCACCCTGGTGCTGCTGGGCTTCTTCGGTGGAGTGCTCTCCGGGCTACTGGGCATCGGGGGCAGCGGGGTGCTCGTGGCGGTGATGGTGATCACGCTGGGTGCCGACCAGGCACTGGCCCAGGGAATCGCGCTCACGTCGATCATTCCGACCGCCTTGGTGGGGGCAGCCGCATACGGCCGACGCGGTCAGGTGGCGGTGCGCCCGGGCATCACCGCCGGGCTCGTCGGTGCTGTCGTTGCCGTGCCTGCGTCGGCGGTTGCGCTGGCGCTGCCGTCAACCGCGCTGCGCGCTGCCTTCGGTGCCTTTCTGCTGCTTATGGCGGCGCGCACGCTGGTTCGTCAACGGCGCACGCGCCGGGCCGTCGTGCCCGCCTGACGTCAACCGTCAATGTTCGGAGGCACCACGACTCCGGAGATTCGGCGCATGAGGCCTCAGCACTCCGTGCGCGGCGATGCGGCGGCGTCGTCCCAGCTGGGGCGATCTGGCATGACGGCGACCGGGGAGCTGAGCCCGTCGCCCCCGTCGAGCCGTTCCGGCTCCAACTCGATCCCGGAGTTTCGCCCCTGTTCGATGAGCAGCGACGCCAAATCCTCGTCGCCATGGCCACGACCGATGGCGGCCTGCACCTGATGGTGGGTCGCCGCGGCAATCGGCACTGGCACCTCCAGTCTGCGTGCCGCCGCAAGTCCGAGGTCGAAGTCCTTGCGCAGCAACTCAGTGGTGAAGGTCGGGGTCATGTCGAGGGTGACAAACGCTGGTGTCTTGTACCCGCTGAACATCGAGCCCATCACGGAGCCGTTGAGAAACGTCATGAGCGTGCGGCGCGGGACGCCACCCTTCTCGGCGAGCACCACCACCTCGGCGAGGGACTGCGTCACCACGCCAAGCAGGATGTTATGGGCAAGCTTCACGAGCCGCGCCACGTCATCCATGCCAACGTAGGTCACCGAGCGGCCAATGATGTTGAGCAACGGCAGTGCCGTGGCGAAAGCCTCGCGCGAACCTGACACGGCCACGGACAGCTCGCCGGACTGGACCGCCTTGACACTGCCGCTCACCGGGGCAGCGAGGAATGCGGTGCCTCGCTCGCCAGCCGCAAGTCGGATCCGCGCCGAGGTCTCCGATGACACGGTGCTCGAGTCCACGACGATCTTCGGCGCCGCCTCCTGGCGGAGCAGGCCAGCCTCGCCGAGCATCACCTCGAGCAGGTCGGCGTCGGCTGCGACGATGCTGAACACAATGTCCCGGTCGGCTAGTTCGGCGACGTTATCGACCACCTCGGCGCCCCTGCCGACCAGGTCCTCGGCCTTGGCGCGGGTGCGGTTCCACACCCGGACGCGCTGCTCGGCGTCGAGGAGACGCCGCACCATGGCATGGCCCATGCGCCCGGTTCCGATCCAGCCGAGAGTGGGCGTGTGGAGGCTCATTGAGATAACTCCTGTGAGTGCCGGGGCACGGCTTGGCGATGTTGCGTGGCAAGGTCCTGCGGAGAGGAGGATGGCGGTGGTCACACCGGGCACAAGCCGTCCATCGCTGCTCACTCTAGGGGCTCAGGTCGGTGACCGCGGCGGGGTTCGGTTGTGCCCGCAGGAGTACCGACCACCCGGCGCGCAGGGTCTGGATCTTGCACGCCACGGGCCGTCTCTTTGACCGCGGTCAAAGTCTCGTAGCAACCCCGGCGCGTCAGAGGCTCATTCCGCCGCGAGGTCCGCGCGTCTCAACGTTCCAGCCAGGTGATCGGTGAGCGGCTCGCCATTCATGCCAAGGAGCAGCCGATACTTGAGCACGTCGTCCTCCACCCAGATGTGTCGGTTCACGTCGGTGATCCGTTTGGCTGTCGGCGTCACTCCCACGAGCACCGCCTCGAGCTCAAGAGCCCATCCCTCGATCCGCCCCTGATGGATCTCGGCAACTCCGGTCGGCTGGACGAGCAGCAGTTCGACACGCGACCCGGCGACCGGGCGAAGATAACCGACCTCGCTGTGCACGGGCCGACCGTCGTCTTCCGCCCATGTTCGCTGGGCGTAGCGGAGGAATGGCTTGCCCGCGTGGTCGATGACTACCTCCTCGCGATATCTGAACGGCGTCTCCGCAGTCCACAGACCCCGCCCTGTACCCTCCCACCGTCCCAAGAGAAAGGCCAGTGCCGCGCAGTCGGGATGCAAGGTTGGGTTCTCCATCGCGGCAGTGTCGCGCACCAAAGGGCCTCCAGGCGCACGCCCTGCACGGCGCCGGCGAGCGCTCCGAAGGGCATCACCCTCGGTCACCATGGCGTGCAACCTTGTTCCATGAGCGACCAAACACACGAGGGGGCCGAACTTCCCACCGAGCGCCTCTGCGGGGTTCATCCACTCGTCGGCACGATTGATCATCGCCTCCCGGCGCCGGCTGCCGGAGCCGCCTGGGCGAAGACACCAACGGTCCTCGAGTCAGGGTCGGCGAGCGTGACCTCGAACAGCCGCACCAGCCGGCGCCGGTTCGCCCATGGGCCCCAATGGCTGAACGTTGGGGACATCTGGCCCTAGCCGCAACCAGTAGACGGTGGCAGGCTCGTCGAGGACGAAGCGCTCGACCGAGGGCCGGGACAGCTTCCGCCGCCGGCAACACGGGGCAAGGATGACGTCTACATGAGCGCAGCGATCTTTGGAGAAGCGAGACCGCAGACGCGGCAAGCAACGCGGCCGAGCCGACTCCGTGGCATGCGCTGTCGGGCGGTGGTCACCGTGCTCAACCTGCACCGCGCCCACAAAGGGCGCCTGCGCAGCGCTGGCCTTGCTGAACCGCAAGCGGAGCGCAGCACAGCTCGGGGAAGCCAGGATGGACCGCGGTAGGGGCGTCATCGGAGGGGCGAACCAGCTTCTCGATGCCCTCCCAGCCGATGAATACCAGCGCCTGCTGCCTCGGCTCCGCGCGGTCTTCGTCGAGATCAAGACTGTGCTCTTCGAGGCGGGAGCGCCGATCGCCCAGGTCGACTTCCCGCGCAACTGCGTGGTGTCGCTGGTCACGCCGCTCCACGACGGCGCCGTCGTGGAGGTGGCCACGGTGGGGAACGAGGGTATCGTCGGGGTGCCGCTGCTGCGCGGCGGCGCACTGACCTTCCGAGCCGTCTGCTCGGTGGCGGGATGGTGCGATCGCATGGATGCGCCGACCTTCCTCAGCGAGGTCGAGCGCAACGGCCCTTTCAGCGACCTCGTGACCGACTACCTGCAGGCCCTCTTCGGCCAGATTTCGCAGGCGGCGGCGTGCAACCGGCTCCATTCCAACGAGGAGCGGCTCAGCCGCTGGCTGCTGATGAGCCAGGACCGCGTCCGCACCGACGAGTTCGCGATCACCCACGAGCACCTTGCCCACATGCTCGGCTCGCGGCGGGCCACCGTGAGTCGGTCCGCAGGAATCCTCCAGGCGGCGAGGCTGATCACGTACCACCGGGGACGGGTCACCATCGTGGACCGGGCCGCCCTCGAAGCCACCGCGTGCGAGTGCTACGGCAGGATCGAGAGGGAACTGGACGGGGTCGTGCAACGGGCGGTTCGGCGCTCGCCGGCAGGGACTGGGCCGACGACCTGAGTGAGTGCAGTCGCCGACAGGCTGACGTACGCCACGTTTACCTTAGCTTGGCAAGCAGCGCCGTCAATGAGGGCGTCGCGGCAACCAGTACCATCGCGCCCGGGGGGCGTGCGGACGTTGTCGGAGATCCCCTCCAACTCCTAGATGACGCCCGCCCCCTTTTGCTCCGGCTACTGCGCGAGTGGGGTCTTCGACCTTCAGCAGCTCCTCCAGCCCATTCCCGTGTCGGCCAGCGTCCGCACGCCGCGGCGCCACACGTGACGCGCGGGCAGCCCTAGGAAGAATCCCGGCGTGCCCAACTTCAGGACGCAAGGCCCGACCGACCTGGCCCGATCCGGCGATAACACCGTCGCCCACCACGGCGTACACCTTTGTTCCATGAGGCGGCCGCGGCCGGACCTTAGCTTAGGCAGCAATCGCGGGTGGCGGTCTCTGAAAGATCAGGACGATCGGCCCTGTTGCGCCCCAACGGCAATCGTCGATCCTTTCACTAGCCATGGCCAGCATGCTCCAACGGTTCCGCCGCTTGTCGCCACCAGGTGCCGCCATGGCCGGAGTCGCGCCTCCGGTCGATCCCGGGGCAGCACGTGCATCCGAACTGGCCCCGGTGTTTGCCACGTTGGACGCGCTCCAGCACGAGGTGGACGCGATCCTCGAGGCTGCGCGTGTCGAGGCTGATCGGATCCGCTCGCAAGCCGCCGACGACGCCGAAACCAGGATCGCGCATGCTATGGAGCGGTCGCTCGCGGTGAAGGCGCGGGCATCGCAACAACGACTCGAACGATCGGCGTCTGAGCGAGAGCAACTCCTCGCCCGCGGCCGAACACAGGCCGCGGCGATCAGAGAGAGCGGCGACCTCAGAGCGGCAGCCGTCGCGAATGCCGTGCTGCAGCAGCTCCGGTCGCTGGCGAAAGCGGGGGAGCTCGATCGATGAGCGCTGGATGGATCGCGGGGGATGTTCGCGCGCGCGGCCTCGCGGCAACCGAGGCGATCGACGTCGCGTCTAGTGTGGCGAAGACGCCGGGACTCGAGCCGGCTGTCGCGGTTCTCGGTCAGACCAGATGGATCCGCGACACTGACTCCGCGACGAGTGTCGACGCTGCCGAACGGGCAGTCTTTGAGACGCTCATCTGGCAGCTGCGGGTTCTGGCGGGCTGGCTCCCGTCCGAGGGTGTCGAGGTGGTCCGGAGCTGTGTGGCCTGGTTCGAAATCAGGAATATCGAGGATCGGCTGGCATACTTCGCAGGTTCGCCTGCTGCGATCCCATTTGAGCTCGGGCGTCTTGGGCTCATCTCGAAGAGCCTGGGCGCCGCGGGCAGCGCGGAGGATATCCGGCGCCTCATAGGAGCATCGGCATGGGGCGATCCCGGAGGCGAGGATGCGTATGCCATCCGTATGTGGCTCCGCCACAGGTGGCACCGGCGGGCGCGAGACGCCTCTCCGGAGCTTAGGATCTGGGCGGATGCGGCCGCGTGGCTCTTTGCACTCCGCGAGCGTTTGGCTGGGCGCGCGGGAGCCGACCTGATAGCTTCGAAGCCACCGTCATTGCCCTCGTCGTGGCGGTGGGTGACCGCTGCCACGTGGTCCCCCGGCGACATGTGGCGCGCCGAGGAACGCTGGTGGGCACAGGTGCGACAGGAGGGGCTGCAGTTGCTCCACGAGCCGGTCGGTGGTCGCGGGCCCGCCCTGGGTGCGGTCACCACACTCGCCGTATCAGCCCGCCGGATTGCCACCGCCCTCGAGATCGCCGCGGGCGTCGGGGGAGGGGAACTCGATGCCGCCGGCTAACCGTGCGGGTGCCGTTCGGATGTCGCGGGCTGCGATCCTCATTCCCGACGACAACGTTCGCGCTGGACTCATCGAGGTGGCCGCCGCCGGATGTGTCGACCTCGACGAGGCTGGAACCACGCCTGAAGACGACGTCAGTGAGGCGCTTCGCCGATTGGGTCCCGGTGTCGGCGACGCACCCGCCGCCGTGACGAGAGCCAGACACGATCCGGCGGAGCTCGAGCACGACGGCCGCCGGGACCTGCTGGCCGGCGAGCAGCAGCTCCGTCGTCTGGCTGCCGCCGGCGTCCATCACGACGGGGTTGCCGCCTGGCTGGGATGGGTGCCGACGGCAGAGCGGCCCGACCTCTCGCACCGGATGGAGCAGTTCGGTGGCACGGTCGTCGAACTGCCGCGGCCACGGTGGGTCGAACCGCCGACCCAGCTGGCAGAGAGCCTCGGGAGAGCCCGCTTTCACGTGCTCGTGGACAGCTTCGGGGTGGTTCCGTATGCCGACATCGACCCGACCCTCTTCGCCGCCGCAACCTATGTGCTCATGTTCGGGATGATGTTCGCTGACGCCGGCCACGGGGCGATCGTCGTCCTCCTGGGCATCCTTGCAGGGGTGCAACGACGCTGGCCGGCCCTGAGACGCGCCTGGGTCCTGATCACGGCATGCGGTGTCTCAGCCTGCATCTTCGGTCCCCTCTTCGGGGAGTTCTTCGGGCCGACCGGGGTTGTCCAACCCCTCTGGATCCGGCCGCTGGACAATCCGGAGCTGTTGTTGCTTGCGGCGGTGATATTTGGCGCGGTGCTCATCTCAGGGAGCTACGCGATGGGGATCGTGAACCGCTACCGCGAGGGTGGTTGGCATCGCGCACTCGTTGCCGCGTCGGGAGTTGCCGGATTCTCGGTCTTCGCAGCGTTCGGCGTTCTCGCGGCGGGGTTGGTCGAACAGCAGGCCGTGCTCCTGGTGCCGGGGGGCGTGGGCGTGGCACTCGGTCTCGCGCTGCTTGCGCTCGGCCTCCAACAAGAGTCCCGTTCTGGGGGTGCCGCTATCGCGGAGGTGGTCGTCGGAGTGTTCGACACCGTGATCCGGGTTGGCACCAATCTCGTCTCGTTCGCGCGTCTCGCTGCGTTTGGGCTGGTGCATGCCGCCATCGAGGGCCTCGTGTGGTCAGCGACATCGTCGCTCGCCGGCCGCGGCTGGCTGACCATCATCGGCGTTGCCGTGTTCTTCGTCGGCAATGCGGTTGCCTTCGGGCTGGAAGGACTCGTCGTGGGCATTCAGGCCCTTCGGTTGGAGTATTACGAGTTGTTTTCTCGCGTGTTCGTCGGGGAAGGGCGCCGCTTCCATCCCTGGTATCTCGACATCGTGGAGGCTTGAAACCATGACGGCTACCATCGTCGTCGCTCTCGTCGGTCTGATCATCGCCGCCGGATGCGGTGTGAGCGCCGGCGTCCTGCTGCGCAGCAGTCCGCACGTCGCTGCGTGGTGCCTCGGCGCCACCTGCTTGGTCGTGCTCGCGCTTGTTGCTGTCATCATCGGCCATATCTCGGCAGCGTCGAGTGGCATCGCTGCGATTCAATTGACGGCAGCATCGTCGGCTGACACGTCCGGTGCATTCATCGGTGCGGCGATTGCGGTGGCGGGCTCGTCGATCGGCGCCGGCATCGCCGTTGCCTACACCGGCTCCGCGGCGCTCGCCGCCATCAGTGAGAAGCCGGAGCTGTTCGGCCGAGCCATGGTGTTCGTCGGCCTTTCAGAAGGAATTGCCATCTATGGCCTGGTGGTGGCACTTCTGCTCATCGGCAAGACATGAGCCGGATCCTGGCCATGGGTGAGCAGCAGAGGGTAGCGCCGCTTGCCATGGTGGGGGTCGAGGTCGTCGCCGTGAGTGACCCAGTCTCCCTGCGCCGCGCATGGGCTGGGTTTCGCGACGATGTCGGCCTGGTGCTGCTCACCAGGTCAGCTGCGGCGGCGCTCGGAAAGGAGCTCCATGAGCCTGGCCACCCGCTCTGGGTGGTGATGTCATGACTCAGCTCGAGCCCATAGGACGGAGTCTGGTCAGCATGGCGTCGTCCAGTGCCGGTGCGATGGTCGCTCAGGCGCAGGCAGATGCGACGGCGACCCTCGCGGCGGCAGAGCAGGCGGCGGCGAGGATCATCGACACCGCGCGCGCGGAGGGCAGGCGCGCGGCCGAGTCTCGGGGGTTGAATCAGCTAGTTGTTGCTGAGCGCGCGGCGCGCTCGGCGGTCCTCGAGGCTCAGGATGCGGTGGAGGCCGAGGCACGAGCACGCGCCCTGGAGGCCGCGATGTCATTTCGTGACGACCCTAACTACAGCAGACTCCTCGACACCCTCGAGGCCAACGCGCGGCGCCGCCTCGGGGGCTCGGCAACAATCGATCGCGATCCTCCTGAGGTCGGAGGCATCCGCGCTCGGCTCGCGCGCCGAAGCCTCGACTACACGTTGCCAGCGCTGGTGGAGCAGATGCTGCAGACCGCTCTGGTTGAGCGTCAGGGATCGCCGGCCATGGCCGCAATCCCAGCGAAGACAGCGACATGAGCAGCTTGTCCTCGGGGCTCTGGACCGGTCGAGTTCGCCGTGTCAACGGACCCGTTGTCGATGTCGTCGGCCTCGAGGGTGTGGCGATGTTCGATGTCGTGGCCATCGGTGCATCCGGTCTCGCCGGAGAGATTGTCGGTATCAATGAGGATGTCGCCACCGCGCAGGTATACGAGTACGACGGAGGAGTCGCTCCGGGAGATCCGGTCGAGAGTCGCGGCGAGGCGCTCTCGATCACGCTCGGGCCAGGGTTGCTCGGAGGCGTCTTCGACGGCGTCCTGCGTCCACTCGAGCCGGACACCGTGTGGCTCACACCCGGACGAAATGGAGACTCTGCAGCGGGGATGACCTGGCGCTTCAGCCCTAGCGCCACAATCGGGGCGCAGCTCACGTCGGGTGCGCTGCTCGGCCGCGTCACCGAAGGCGAGCATTTCGAACACCGAATCCTCGTGCCTCCCGACGTGGCCGGCATCCTCGAATGGTTGGCTCCTGCCGGCGACGCGACGAGCAGTCAGGCGATCGCGCGCATCGGCGGCGTCGATGTGGCGCTCTCGCATCGCTGGCCGGTCAGACGTCCCCGGCCCGCTCGCTCCCGAGACGGAGAGGTGCGGCTGTTGCGCACGGGTCAGCGCGTGCTCGACCTCCTGTACCCGATCATCCGCGGCAGCAGTGCCTCGGTGCCCGGGGGGTTTGGCACCGGCAAAACCCTCCTCCAACAGCAGATCGCGAAGTGGTGCGATGCGGAAGTGATCATCTACGTCGGCTGCGGTGAGCGCGGCAACGAGATGATCGACGTTCTCGAAGACCTTGCTCGGCTGCGCGACCCGCGAACCGGCGGAGCCCTGCGCGAGCGCACGGTGTGCATCGCCAACACGTCGAACATGCCGGTGATGGCACGCGAGGCGAGCATCTACACGGGGGTCTCGGTCGCGGAGTACTTCCGCGACATGGGGTACGACGTCGTCGTCATCGCCGACTCGACCTCACGATGGGCCGAGGCGTTGCGCGAGTTCGCATCACGGACGAATCAGCTCCCTGCGGAGGAGGGATACCCGGCGACGCTCGGTTCGGCGCTCGCCGCGTTCTACGAACGTGCCGGGAGCTTCACCACCCTGGGTGGCAGCCATGGATCGGTGACGGTCATCGGCGCGGTCTCACCACCGGGCGGAGATCTCACGGAGCCGGTGACGGCCCAAACCCGACGGTTCGTCCGCTGCGTCTGGTCGCTCGACCGGGATCTCGCCTATGCCCGCCACTACCCCGCAGTGAGCTGGAACGAGAGCTTCTCGCGCGATGCTGAACGTGTCGGCGTCATCCGAGCCCAGAATGGCGACACCGGGTGGGCCGAGCGAAGGTCGTTTGCGTTGGCGTTGCTTGCGGAGTCCGAACGTCTCGAGTCGCTGGTGGAACTGGTCGGAGCAGCCGCCCTGCCCGATCGTCAGCGAATCACGCTCCGCTCGGCGAAGCTCCTCCGCGAAGCGGTGCTCCAGCAGGACGCCACCAGCTCCGAAGACGCCTACTGCGGCGAAGAGAAGCAGGCGGCGCTCCTCGAGATGGTCCTCGCCATTCACCAGCGGCTGCTCAAGCTCGTCGATGCCGGCGTTGCAGCGGACCGCCTGGAACAACTCGGTCTCGCCCGGGTCTCGTCCGCACGCGAGAGCGGTGGGCCCGAGGACGTCGCCGCCGTCACCGCAGTGCGGGACGCGGTGCTCGCCCTCCTGGGGTCGATCACGTGATCGACGCAATCCCGATCGAATATGCGGGCGGACGCAGCGCCAACGGACCACTCCTCGTTTTCGATCATGTGACTGGGGTGGGCTGGGACGAAGACGCCACGATCACGCTCGCCTCCGGGGAACGGCGTCATGGTGTCGTGCTCGACGTCAACGACGATCTCGCCGTTGTGCAGGTGTTCGAGGGCACCTCGGGAATCAGCCTGTCGGGGGTTCGGGTCGCATTCAGTGGGACGCCGATGCGCGTTCCGGTCGGTCCGCAGTGGCTCGGCAGGGTGTGCAACGGACGAGGGGAGCCGATCGACGGTGGCCCCCCGGTGCGCGGTGAGCGCCTCGCCGCCGTCAACGGGGTGCCCATCAACCCTGCGGCTCGCGAGCTGCCACGCGATCCGATCATCACTGGCATCTCAGCGATCGATGGACTCACCACGCTGGTGCGGGGACAAAAGCTGCCCATCTTCTCGGTGGGCGGGCTTCCCCATCTCGAGCTGGCCGCCCAGATCGCTGCTCAGGCGAGGGTGGGGGATGGGACATTTCAGATCGTGTTCGCGGCGATGGGAGTCACGCACGCGGACGCCGACGCGACCCGCGACGCCCTGGAGGAGCGCTCGCAGGCGGGCGATCTGGCCCTCCTCATCAATACTGCGTCGGATCCGGTCGTGGAGCGCGTGCTCACGCCTCGCCTGGCGCTCACGGTCGCAGAGCATCTCGCCTTCGAACGCGGAGGTCATGTGCTCGTCCTCATGTGCGACATGACGAGTTATGCGGAGGCGGTTCGCGAGGTATCAGCGGCCCGCGGTGAAGTCCCGGGCCGGCAGGGCTACCCCGGCTACCTTTTCAGCGACCTCGCCTCGCTCTACGAGCGTTGTGGCCGGCTTCGGGTCAGCTCCGGGTCGCTGACGCAGATTCCCGTGCTCACTATGCCGGCCGGCGATATCACCCACCCCGTGCCGGATCTCACCGGGTACATCACCGAAGGTCAGGTCGTCCTCTCGCAGGAGATGCAGAGTTGCAACATCTATCCGCCGTTCGATGCGCTCTCCTCACTCTCGCGCCTGATGCGCCACGGCGTCGGGCCAGAGCAAACCCGTCAGGATCACATGGCTGTCGCCGGTCAGGTGTATGCCGCCCTCAGCCACGCCAGGCAGGTCCGGGAGCTGACCGATCTCGTCGGGGAGACGGGCCTGGCGGAGAACGACCGCGCCTATCTCCGCTTCGCGGATGCCCTGGACGCAGGGTTCATCAATCAGGGTCGCACCGATCATCGTGGCATCGACGACAGCCTTGAACGAGCATGGGCGGCACTGACTTTGCTCCCCAGCGGCGACCTTTCGCGTCTGGATCCCGAGGACGTCGCCCAGCACGTGGCGGCGAACGCTCGCGACAAACCGGAGGCGGCAGCATGATCCGCGTCCCGCCGGGGCGCGCCGGTCAGGTGTGGATCCGGCGTCGCCTCGAGACTGCACGGAGGGGGATCGACATCCTCTCGCGCAAGCAGCGGCTCCTCGCCGTGGAGCGCGAGCGTCGCGAGCCTCAAGCTGCTGCGGCCCGCGCAGCCTGGATCGATGCATGCGCCCGGGCTGAACTCTGGTGCGCACGAGCATTGCGCATCGGCCATCACCATCAGATCGCGATGGTCGCGGCCCATCTCGGCGCGCCGGCGACGATCACCGTCGACTGGCACAACGTCATGGCGGTATCCATCCCGGAGAGCGCCCGCTGCCAGTTTGCTGATCTCGCGCTTGCCAGCGCCAGTGGGGGAAGCAGTGCAACGGATCGCGCGGTGGACGCTCTGGCCGATGCAGTGGAGAAGGCGGCCGCACATGCAACCGTCCAGCGCGCACTGGCCAACATCGACGCCGAGCTGTTGCAGACCCGTCGTCGTCTCCGGCTCCTCGAGCATCGCAGGCTCCCGCAGCTGGAGCGAGCGCTGAGGGCGAGCCGCGAACGGCTGGAACAGAGCGAGCGCGAGGACACGCTTCGCTTGCGCTGGGCACGCCGTGGCTGAGACCCGCGGCGTCCGCGAGGGCCCTGAACTGACTACCCTCGGAGCGTGGCGGCCCACCATCCGCGCGCTGTCCACCAACCATATAGGCGGACCTGAAAGGTGACGCACAAGGACGTTGCACCGACCACGATCCTCTTCGCCAGCGATGGCACTTCAACGAGTAGGGATGCGCGAGGGGCCGCCGCGTACGTCGCGCGGAGCTCAGGCGCGGCGCTACATATTGTTCACGTCTGGACGCCGGCGTCCACGATCGGCGGTGCACAAGGCGTCGACCAGGCGATCGCCTCCGGGGTGGTCAGTGCGGAGGCTAAGCTTAGACGGCGAAAAGGAGCCGACTAGTTCACGCAGGATGGAGCTCTTGCCGGCGCCCGTGACTCCGTCAAGGAGTAGCAGTCCCGACGAACTCATGATCGCGATCCTAGCCACGGCGAGGCCGGCGACTTGACCTACGGGACGGTCAGTTCCCGCTGGAGGCTGGAACCGTCGGCAGCGTGGGCCACGAGGTGGTAATGCCCGGCACCGAGGACATATTGCAGCGTGCCGGATTCGGTGTCACCCTCCTCACCGAAGAAGCAGGACCAGCACGACGAGTGGCAGGACGGACGGGGTCACTTCAGCCAACAGTCCATGGCCCGCCTCCTCCATCCCGAGGGCCCACCGCTGCTCACCAACCCTCTCACCGGAGGCATCGCCGCCTAGCTCATCGACGTTGTGAGAACTCCAGCGAATTCACACCACTCCAGGGGACTTGACCCACGACCGAGCGATCTACCAGTTGGGACCGGCGACGTTCAGGATCGGCCGAGGGGGGTCGGGCAGGTTCGGACCGTGGGGAGGCAACGTCCGCCGGGGCCGCTGGTGCGCGCTTGTGGTCGTCCGCGAGGGTGTCACGAGGACGAGGGAGAGCAGGCTGGCGTGGGAAGAGGCTGCGCAACGCGCTTGTCCGGATCCATCCGCTTTCAAGCACGAACACGCTCGCATNNCCAGTACAACTTTCACACCAGAGGAGTGCGATGGCGGCCGAAGGTTGCTTGTCGCTCTAGTCGGATCGCGGGCTTTCGCGAGTCGCGCGGATAGAGTTCGAGCCGGGCGAATTTGCTCCCCTTGGGTTGGCCATGCGACAAATTGACACGCCGGGTGGCTGGAGATTTGACTGGGCGGCGCAGCCTCAGCCGAGTGGTCGCCGGGCGGACATCGTGGGAGAATCGACGGCGCGATGCGTAGGTTTCTCCTCCCCCGTGGATCGGCACGAGCGCGGATGGGCACCGAGGGGTTGGAGGGCATCCGCGCCAGCTTCGCGGCGGTGGGGCTCCCAATCGACGATCTGTCCGACGAACAGATCGAGACTGGGTTGCTCGGAATGCAGGATGCCATCCGAAACTCCGGCTTCTCAGGGGCTCAGGCGGCCAAGGCGCTCGCCTCCCTTGCGCACCTCGCCAACCCGAATGGGGAGGCCAGCGAGACGTCAGCCGGTTGAGCTGATGGGCGCGACGGGATCCACAGCCTGGCCGATACGGCCCAGAAGCGCTCATTGGAGGGGTTGCTCACGAGCCCAAATCCCCGAGGCGCGCGCCGAGCCTTCGCCCGTCGCCGACGATAGTACGCTATGGGATTGTGATGTCTGCATCGGAGTTTTGGGTTGGGGTGGTCCTGCCCGCCGTTGTCGTTTCAGGCACGCTGGTATGGCTCAGGGTGCCCCCTACTTGTGGCGTGGCTCGCTGCGTTCGCTCTGTTTTCGTCGATGGCCGGCCTCCAGATGTGGCTGGCGTCTCGACAGAGGGGGAGGAGAGGAGAAGCGTCGTCTACGACTCCATTGCCCCCAAATTAGCGCAGCCCTTTTTGGGCACCCCTTTGGCCTCGTGCGCGACCGCGCGGCTCTCCGACGTTCGCCGCCTCCTACCGACCTCGTCAGCGACCCCGCCGGCCCGCGTCTCGGGCCTGGCGCTTGTGCTGCTCCTCCAGGTAGCCGACGTGGTGGACCAGCTGCTCGATGGCCTGCCGTGCCTCGGCGGCCAGGCGGACGGTTTCGGGGTCAGCCACGGCGTCGGCGGCATGGGCGAGCTTGTCGGTGCGCCGGAGCAGGGAGCGGGCTTCGCGCAGCAGGGTGGCGACCGCTTTGGTGGTCCGCGCTGCGGCGAGCGGGTCGGCATCGGGCATGCCCCTGACTCTGACGCCATCGCCCACCAGTGCCCAGTACCAGCCGACGAAGCCCCGCAAGGCTCCCCGACGTAACCGGTCGGAAGCGGATGCCGTCGGCCTGTTCGGTGGCCGGGGGAACTGTGCCGAGTCCAAGCGGGTGAGGTGCTTCATCGCCGTCCCGCTCGAAGCGCCTGCGCTCGCCGGTGCTCAGCGACTGCTCGCGTCGCTCCGCGAGCAGGTGCCGGGTGTGCGCTGGGTGCATCCCGAGGCGCTGCACATCACTGTTCACTTCTTCGGCAACATCGCCGACGAACAGGTGGGCAGCGGTCTCCAGGCCGTCATGCCGGTTGCGGATGACACGCCACCGTTCCCGGCCGGGCTGGACGGGCTTGGAACCTTTCCGCCACGCGGTCGCACGCGCGTCCTCTGGCTCGGCGCTTCCAAGGAGATGCCGATGTTCACCGCTCTCGTACAGGGATGCCGTGCGGCGCTGAGAGGCGCCGGTTTCGAGGTGGACGAGCGCACGTTCCGCGCGCACTGCACGCTGGGACGTCCTCGCGAGCCCTGGCCGCAGGAGGGTCTTGATGCGTGGCGCGCAGCCGCCGCACGGCCCGTGCGGGTGGCGCCGTTCAAGGCGGCCCGCCTGGTGCTGTACGAATCCGTCAGCGCCCCGGGCGGCAATGTGTACACCGAGCGCGCAAGCTTTCCGTTCGGCGCCTCAGCGCTGGGCCAGCGCTGAGGTTTGACCCCAGTCGGCGCGCAGTAACCGCGGTAACGAGCGCCCGTTACGTGGAGCCGGATCCCTCTGGATCGCGGAGGGGCACGACAACCACGGTTACATCGGTCGCTGGAGCACCGCCGGCTCGCTGGTCGCCGAGCATCAGCTGCCGACGCACGCCTCGCGCGGCTCGACCCGGCGATCCCTCCCGCACAGCCTCCCGTCCCTGGAACGGGGATCGCGAGTACCATGACGCTCGGGACGCCCATGGTGTTGCGGGAATCGCGCTGCTGTTTGGAACTGCGTACCTACGTTCTTCTTCTTCGCCCGCTCCAGCGGTCGCTGAGCAAGCCGATTTCGTTGCACGGCGACTACGGCTCGGGTTCGCCCGCCCGTAGGGATCCCGATCGGGTCGCCGTCCCGAGCCTCCCACGCAATCGGCCCCGCAGTACCGAGCGCCTTCAAGTGGCACTTGCCGTGGTTCCCGGCCGTTGTCGCCAGCGAGCGTCATGGGATGGGCGGCGTCGTTGTCCGGCTGACCGTGCGTCGGGCGCGTCTTGCTATTGGCTGGCGGCGGCCGACGCGAACCAGGATTCGATCTCGGCGAAGTCCGCATCCCACAGAACGACGTCGACGGCTCGCGCGGCCAGTTCCAGGTGTGGCGATCCACGCGCAGGACCGGTGACAACGGCGGTCACCTCGCGATGGTGCAACAGCCATGCGAGAGCAAGGGCACCGCATTCGACTCCGTGTCGGCGCTCCGCGTCAGAGCGGAGCCGATCAATCGCGTCGTACACGGCGGGGGTTAGCAGCTCATCGACCCCATCGGGGCGCAGCGCCATCCGGGAGTCTGGGGGTGGGGTGACGTCACGTTGGTACTTCGCGGTCAGTGCACCGCCGGCCAGGGGCGAGAACGGCGTGAACGCCAGATCGCGCTCGGCGCAGATCGACCGCACGGCTCGGTCGTCTTGGGGTCGCAGCAGGCTGTAGCCGTTCTGCACGACTTGGTAGCCCCTGATGCCGAGTCGTTCGGCGGCGTCGAGGGCGGCCGTGAGCTGGCCCGCATCAACGTTGCACGCGCCTACGTAACGGCAGTGGCCACTGGCACGAATCGCCTCGAGCCCCTCGAGAGTCTCCTCGATCGGTGTGCCGTCATCGGGCGCATGGGTGAGGAGGAACTCGACAGTGTCGACGCCAAGTCGTTGAAGGCTGCCCAAGAACTTCTCTTCGAGAAAGGCGGCGTCGAAGCGGCCGCTTGGTCCGTCGACGTCCGGCGGGGCAACCTTGGTAGCGAGACGAACTCGGTCGGTGACGGCCGAGTCGCGCTCGACCAGCCAGCGGCCGATCATGATCTCGCTCGCACCGTCGGCGTAACGCTCCGCGGTGTCGAACAGTGTGATGCCCAAACCGACCGCTTCGTCCATCGTCGCGAACGCCAACGGCTCGTCCAGCCCGCGACCCACGAGTTTCGTGCTCCCGCCAATCCCGCCGAACGTGCCGCAGCCGAGCACGAATCTTCCGTAGCTCCAGATTGGTGGCATGGTCACTCTCAGCACTGTAATGAACCACGTCGGGCGCGGATGCCGGAACGCCCGCCGCCGCGGTGTCGCCTGGAGTCTTCGCGGCCTGCAGTTGCGAGCTGCGCCGGCATCGTGGATCGTCTGAAGCAACTTCGGGTGGATGGTGCGACATCGTGCGAAGTGCCGGTTTCCGGTTCCGATTTCGTCGCTGGCCGCGGTGGTCATTGTTGGTCCCAAGAGCGGGCCCAGCGTTGGGCTCAGCGCGCGTCACGTTCCAGAACGCTATCCCAAGGACGCCAATCACCACGGCCAGCACGACGATTAGCGCGACCATCGACCCATCTTGGGGCCGACGAAGACAGGATTCAAGCCGCCGCGTCCTCGTCCAGCGAGGCGGAACCACCCACGACTTTGGGCAATTCCTTCCAATCTGGATGTCGCGAGTTCGAGTCTCGTCTCCCGCCCTCCGTCAGCCCATCGGGACCGCATCCTCGGCCTCGACCGCGGATACACTGTCAGGGTCGCCGAAGCCACAGGCCTAGCATCCGGGGGAGCAGCACGATGGCGTCCACGACAGTGACGAGCACGACGGAGCTCTGGAAGCTGATCCACGAGCACCGCGAGAAGGTCGGCGATGCTCTGGGGACGCTGACAGATGCGCAGTGGGAGACAGCATCGCTCTGCACGGGCTGGCGGGTCCGCGACGTTGTGGCCCACATGGTCGAGACGCACCTCATGACGCCACCCCGCTTTGCCCGCAAATTCGCCGCCAGCGGCTTTCGCTTCAACACTTTTGCGGCGAAAGGGGTCGCGCTGCACGCGACGCAAACCCCCGCCCGCCTCCTGGCCGAGTACCGCGAGACCGCGTCGCGAACCACCGCCCCGCCAGGGCCGAAAGTGACCTGGCTGGTCGAAGCGGTCATTCACGGCGAGGACGTCGGGCGCGTGACGGGGACATCGGTTGCCGTCTCGCCAGTGGCGCTCGTTGCGGTCGCCGACTTCTGCCGCGGCTCGACGCAGCTCCTTCACGGCAAACAGCGGAGCGCCGGGCTCTGCCTGCGCGCCACCGACGTCGACTGGACTGTCGGGGACGGACTTGAGGTGAGCGGTCCCGCCGCCTCGCTGATCCTTGCCATCACCGGTCGCGAGCCGGCCCTGTCCGATCTCAGCGGCGACGGCGTGGAGACGCTTCGATCCCGCCTCTGATGCGGCGTGGTCGCACAAATGGCGAGTACGGTGACGTGGCTGTGGCCGATCGCGTCAGTCGGTAAGGCGCGCGTGCCGTCAACCGCGGCACCAATAGCGTTCGCCCCCGCTGCACGAATGGTCTCGCGGAGTTCCTTCAGCATCGGCTGGGCTGCCTCGGAGGCGTCCGCGATGAGTGGGTCGAGATGATGGTCGACCCGTCTCTCATGTTCGGCGTGCCGCACATTGTCGAGAAGGACCCGTGAAGGCTGGGTCGGGGCCACGGTCATGGCCCGACGTAGACTCGGGGACGACAACCTGATGCGAGGAGGCGCGTGCCTTGAAGCGGTTTCTGGTGCTCTACAAGTCCTCGACCTCGGCCAGCAAGATGATGGGTTCCGCGACCCCTGAACAGATGCAGGCGGGCATGGAGGACTGGCAGCGGTGGTCGGCCAACGCCGGCGAGGCGATCGTTGACCTTGGGTCCCCACTTGGAGAGGCATCTTCGGTGGGCGGCGCCGCGAGTGGCAATGCCGACGAGCACATCACCGGTTTCTCGATCATCCAGGCAGATTCGCGTGACGCTGTCACGACGCTCCTCGAACACCATCCCCACCTGAAAACGCTCGGTGACAGTTCGATCGCTGTGTTAGAAGTCATGTCAATGCCCGGGATTTAAGCAGGAGCCCTTCGCCGCCGAACGACGTCGTCACCACGCCACCGCCCCATGCGGCGTCAGGTGCCGCCCATCACCGTGGGGGCTATCTCGCCGCGGCCCGCTTGCTGAAGGTCGGCGGGGAGAGCGACTCGCGTGTTCCGCCCCATCAGCTCGAGCTGGATCCTCCACTCGATGATGGTGGCGCGCTGGTCGGCCTGCGTCGTCGGAAGGGAGCCGAACTGGCCGTCGGGCAGCGCTGCCACCAACGCGCTGAGATAGGAGTCCTCGAGGATGTAGGTGTGTGCATACGCCGCGTTGATGCGCGAAAGCGTCGGATTGGCAGGTTGCAGCGCGTTGACATCGAGTGCGTAGGCCGCGAAGGCTCGCTCAAGGTCACCCATGGCTACGGCTGTCTGCTGACCGTGCAGGCGATGGGATCGGTACTCCTCAAGGACCGGGTCAGCGCCGTCGAGGAGATGATTGACACCCAGGCGGATGGGCTCGACAGCAGCGATGTAGGACCTGAGTTGTGTCGCGGTCGCAGTCGTGTCCGACCGAGTCCCGCACGAGGCAGCCGAGACCATCGCGACGGCAGCCACGACGAGAGCGCCGTGGCTGCCGCGGAACGATGACGGGCGCATCTCTAGTAGCCGTACCCGCCGCTTCCTGACGATGTTGGACTTGCCGCAGCACCACCACCGCCCGACCCTGAACCGGCTATCGCCGTCACAACCGACCACCCCGGGTAGCTGCCGTTGGCGTCACCCGGCTTGCTGTCTCCGGAGAAGAAGTACAGCGGAAGACCGTTGTCGGTGACCTGCGTCCCACCCCCATCGCTGCGCACGATGGTGCCCCACTGTCCGCCGCTCACCGATGCTGAAGGCGAGCTGCCCGAAGGGACGGTAAGTGCAGGCCAGCGCGTTATACACGCGCCCGAGCAAGCGCTCGAGCCGCTGTTGGCCACGTCCTTGGTGAATTGGTACAGGGTCATCTTGCTGGAACCCGCCACAAGCACGGTTCCGTGGCCGCTCACGGTTGCGGACGCAACGGTGGCGCTTGCCGCTCCGGGGTTGCTTGTACCGCCGCCGCTTGATCCGCTGCTCGCGCTCGTCGCAGCCGCACCGCCGCACGCCGCTAGCGTCAGCAGCGCCGCTCCTCCGAGGATGCTCCGTGCTCTTGTGAATGGCATGTCAAAGGGTCCTCCTACGGGTTGAGATACGACTGTGTCACGCACCGCGTGCTCCTCGGTAGTGTTCAATCGTCTTAAGACGTTGCTTCAGGCAGTGACCCGTTCCCGTGCCAGCGCCTGCGGCTGAACGGTTGCTAGCCAGGTGATCCTTCGCCACCAGCACCGCCGACTTCGGCAGCGCGATGTCGTGAGGCGAGCAGTGCCGTCGCCGCCCGAGCTGACATTGGTGACTCGCCGCGAAACGCCGCCCGGATCGCTCGGGCCACCGCGTCGTCATCCTCGCCCTTGTACATGTACCCGACCGCACCACTGTCGATTGAGTCGAGGACGCTTTGGTGGTCGCTGAGGCCGGTGAGCATCACCACTTTCGAATGCGGTGAGACCGCCCGGATTTGCCGGGCCACCTCCGCCCCGCTCACGCCGCGAATCGACACCTCCATCACAACGACGTCCGGGCTCTGGTCGGCGGCGATGCGTACTGCCTCATCTGCGGCGGCAGCGACGCCGACGACGTGTATATCCTGCTCGCGACTGGATCTCTCAGACAGCGTCTCGCGAGCCACGGCGTCGTCATCGACGATGAGAAGGCGGATTCCTCCAGGCGGTGTCATGTGGCGCTCGAGGAAAGTAAGGCGTCGTGCGCGGTCGTGGAGGCCGCCTTCCTGGTCATCTGCCGTGAGTGCTTGATCACGGGATAAATCGTGCGCCACGCAGGCGCGCTCGACACCGTTACCTTCGTCGTACGACTACTTGCGGGGTTTGCCCGGGCCCTGGCCGCGCCTACGATGAATGTGATGCGCGCAGCTGGAGGGTACCGATGACAGCGCGCGGCGCGATCGGCGTCAGGGGGACGCCGCGGGCACCGGTCGACGCCCCACCACCGGATGGCGTGGTGGAGGTGCCTGCCGGGCATTCTCGAAGCGTGGCGCAACAACCCCGTTAGCCTTTTCCGCCTAGTCGTGTTCGGGCGCCTCGTGCCCGCGGCGTTCTTTGCGTGGCTTGGCTACCAGCAGCTTCTTCGCCTTGCCGTCGATGTGCGCGCGCTCCCCAGGCCGGTGACTGCTGTTGCGCTGGTGAGTGGACCGCTTCCAGCGGCCCTCTACCTTTGCTTCTGCCTTATCCCGGTGGGCGTCTATGTCAGCCGCCCAGCGCCGCACCGTCGCGATGGACGGCTGGTGCCTCGCGCGCTGGCGATGACCGGAACCCTCATGGTGCTTCTCGTCGGCGCACTGCCGCCGGGCACCGCGCTCTACAGGCCACCGCTCTGGAGCAGCGGCCTGTCCACCGGCCTCTCGATAGTGGCCTTTACGGTGATCATCTAGGCGCTGATGCACCTGCGTAGCAGCCTGAGCATCATTCCCGAGGTGCGCCGGCTGGTCATCGGCGGTCCGTACCGCTTGGTCCGCCATCCGCTGTACGCCGCTGAGATCCTCGCGGCCTTCGCATTCGTGCTCGTGAACCCAACCGTGTCGACCGTGCTCGTACTGGCGGCGTTCGTGGCTGTGCAACTGTTGCGGGCGCGGTATGAGGAGCGCCTGCTCGCCGTCGCATATCCGCTGTACGTCGAGTACGCGAGGCGCACGCGCAGGGTCGTTCCGTTCATCTGGTAGGTCAGGTGGACTCCCCGCCCTGGCGATGCGCAACTTGAGGGTCGCCCCATAGGCGACCCCCTAGTTATAGGGTTGCGGTCCCTTGCAGCTCAGCAGGGATTCGTCGAGAGGATGTGGCGGAAGGAGTTGAACCGCGTGACCGTGACGCCGCCGCCGCCGAAGAGGATGTAGTTGGCGTTGAGCAGGGGTCCGTATTGCGCGTTCTGACCGAAGTCGTTGGCCGATCCAGGAATGTGGTTGCCGAACTGCCAGCGGCAGTTGGCACCGGCGCCGGTTGTGCTGAAGAATGGGTAAAAGGCGACCGGTTGCCCGTCGTCGGTGAGTGGGAAATGCGTGCATCCACTACCGGTGGACCGGTTGCAGGGGTTGACGGCCGCAGTCGATTCGACATCGGGCAGGTCGACCTCGAACACCGCCCGGCTGTAGGGTATCGCGTACGAAACGCCCGTCATCGGACTGCTGAAGCGGTACGGCGTGGGATGCAGCATCGTGTTGCCATCCGGCCACACCGGCTGATAGGTCGAACCATCGAAGCCGGTATTCGTGTCCATGCAGCCGCTCACGTGGATTCTTGGAGCCTCGGTTCCCGGGAAGCAGAAGTTGTCGTCAGCGTCCGACGGTTCGGCATTCACGCCGATCTCTTCCGTGTCAGTCGCCGGACAGGTGGTGGGGTTGCCGGTGTTGTCCAAACCGAACGGGCTTGCCGGAACCGGGGTTGCCCCATTGCAGTACTGAAAGTGTCCGATCTCGTCGGTGAAGGCGATATTGTCCTGGTCAGCTCCCCATGGAAGAATCGTCTTCTCGGAGGAGGTGCTGTACATCGGATGGAAGTCGTAGGGAATCGCATTACAGCTCGTGCCAGTCGGATCGAACTAGATATGCGCAAAGCCGTTCACCTTGCTGGCCGTCATCGATCCCGTCTGGCCGCTCGTCTTGTCCTTGATGATCGTCTCGAGCCCGTTCGGCGTGTCATGGAGCGTGACCGCGAGGTTGTCTCCTGAGCTCATGAACAGATCGCGAGTCGGGTCGGGGGTGAAGGTGGCAGAGGTCGAGGCAACGGGATTCGCTGGTCCCGTCGACTTGCCGTTGATAGTGAGAAACGCGAAGTTGATCGTCTCGACGCCCACCTTGGCGGTGCAGGTTGCGTTCTGCAGAGTTCCCGCCACCGGATCCTCG
>PLWW01000115.1 GCA_003153125.1 Candidatus Dormiibacterota bacterium
GACAACCTCGTGGTCACCACCGCGCTGCCCAGCATCCACCGCGAGCTCGGCGGGGGCATCGACAGCCTCGAGTGGACGGTCAACGCCTACACGCTCAGCTTTGCCGTTCTCCTGCTGACCGGTGCCGCCGTCGGCGACCGATTCGGGCGGCGGCGAATGTTCAGCCTCGGGCTGATCATCTTCACCATCGGCTCGGCGGCGGCAGCGCTGGCCCCCAGCATCGGCGCCCTGGTCGCGGCCCGCGCCCTCCAGGGTAGCGGCGGCGCGCTGGTGACGCCACTCACGTTGACGCTGCTGTCTGAAGCCTTCCCGGCCGGGCGGCGCGGGATCGCTCTTGGGATCTGGTCAGGGGTGAGCGGTCTCGGCGTGGCGCTGGGGCCCGTGGTCGGCGGCGCCGTGGTCAACGGCATCTCCTGGCACTGGATCTTCTGGCTGAACGTGCCCATCGGCCTGGTCATCGCGCCCCTCGCGTGGGCACGCCTGACCGAGAGCCACGGCCCGGCCGGCCGCGTCGATCTTCCCGGTCTGGTCCTCGCCAGCGGGGGTCTTTTCGGGATCGTCTACGGCCTGGTCCGTGCCAACGCGCTCGGCTGGACGAGCGCGACAGTCCTCGGCTGCCTCCTCGGTGGGGCGGTGCTGCTGGCTGCATTTGCCGCATGGGAGAGGCGAGCCCCCGCTCCCATGCTGCCGCTGCGCTTCTTCCGCAGCCGTGCCTTCTCAGCAACCAACGCGGTGTCGCTGGCCATGTATTTCGGGATGTTCGGCTCCGTCTTCCTTCTCGCCCAGTACTTCCAGGTCGTGCAGCACTACTCTCCCTTCCAAGCGGGCCTGCGCACACTCCCGTGGACTGGCATGCCCATGATCGTGGCCCCGATCGCGGGGGTGATGTCGGACCGCGTCGGCAGCCGGCCGCTCATGTTCTCCGGGCTGGCGCTGCAGGCGGTGGGCCTCGGCTGGCTGGTCGCGGTGCTGGCACCAGGCACGCCGTACTCGTCCTTCATCGGTCCCTTCGTGCTCGCCGGCACCGGCATGGCCCTGGTCTTCGCGCCGGCCGCCAACGCGGTCCTGTCGGCAGTGCGGGCGTCCGAGGCCGGGCAGGCGTCCGGGGCCACCAATGCCATCCGAGAGCTGGGCGGCGTCCTGGGCGTCGCCGTGCTCGCGTCCGTGTTCACCGCCGCGGGCGGCTACGGGTCGCCGGGCCTGTTCGTCGCCGGGCTGCGCCCCGCGGTGGCGGTGGGTGCGAGCGTCCTCGCCGCCGGCGCCCTGGCAGCGCTGCTGGTGCCCGGACTGCGCCGTCGCAGCGAGGAGCCCGCCGACGGCGTTGCTCAGCATGGCGAGGGGTCCGTCGTCGCCGCCTGAGCGCTGGAGACGCCGGTCAGTCGCGGGCCCTGTACAGGTCCTCGATCTGATCGGCGTATTTCGCGGCGACGACCCTGCGCTTCACCTTGAGGGTGGGCGTCAGCTCCTCGCCGGACCTGAATTCGTCGGCCAGGATGGCGAATCGCTTGACCTGCTCGACGTGGCTCAGCCTGCTGTTGACGGCGTCGACGTGGTGCTGCAGCTCGGCACGGACCTCCGGGTGGGCGGCGAGTGCGCCCAGGTCTGACGGCCAGCCCCTGGACGCCGCGAACACGGGCGCCTCGTCGGGGTCAAGGGTGAGCAGCGCGGTCATGTAGGGGCGCCGGTCCCCGATGGCCACTGCGTGGGCCACCAGCGGGTGCGCGGCGGCAGCCAGCTCGAGGTTTCCTGGGGAGATGTTCTTGCCTCCGGCGGTGATGATGAGGTCCTTCTTGCGGTCGGTGATGCGGAGGTAGCCGTCGCCGTCCAATTCCCCGACATCGCCGGTGTTCAGCCAGCCGTCGACGAGCGACGCCTCGGTGCCCTCGCCGTCGTGGAAGTACCCGGGGAAGACGACCCCGCCACGCACCAGGATCTCGCCGTCGCCGGCGATGCGCACCTCGTTGCCGGGGAACACCTCGCCGACGGTGCCGATGCGAACGCGTCCGGGGCGGTTGATGCTGGTCACGCCGGTGTTCTCGCTCTGCCCATACACCTCGCAGATGTGCAGGCCGATGGAGGCAAAGAAGCGCAGCACCTCGGGGTCGATGGGCGCCGCTCCACTCGCCAGGATGTGGGCGTCGTCGAAACCAAGGGCTGTGCGCAGCTTGCTGAGCACGAGCCGGTCGGCGAGGCGGTGACGCCGGCGCAGCGTGGCGGGGATGGTCGCGCCCTGTTCGTCGAGGTCGGAGACACGTCGGCCCGTTCGGATCGCCCACCGCGCCAGGGCGCGTCGCGGCGCCGGGCTCGCTTCGATCCTTCTCCTCACGAGCACGGCCATCTTCTCCCAGACGCGGGGCACGCCGAAGAAGTGGGTGGGTCGCACCTCGCGAAGGCGGGGCCCGAGGTTGGTGAGCCCGTCGAGGAACCAGGTCGCATTTCCGTAGCGGAAGGCGCGGAACTCGCTGACCAGCCGCTCGGCAACGTGGGCCAGGGGGAGGTAGCTGAGGACGCGATCGTCGGGGCCGATGTCGACGAGCCCCGCGAAGCCCTCGGAGAACGCGGCGGCATTGCGATGGGTGAGCATCACCGCCTTGGGCGGCCCGGTGGTGCCACTCGTGTAGATGAGGGTCAGGACGTCGTCCAGGCCCGTCCGCCGGCAGCGGTCGTCGACCTCGGATGCGTTGGCCGCGAGGTGCCGGTCGCCGATGGCAAGCGCCTCCCGCCACGGGACCACGAGGCCGTCCGCCGAGGCCTGCTCGACACCCTCGATCACGACCACGGTGTGCAGGTGGGGAAGGTGGGCACGCTGTTCCAGGACACGCGCCAGGTAGTGCTCGTTCTCGACGAATGCAACCCGCGTCTCCGAATGGTTGAGCACGTACTGCGCCTCTTCGGCGCTGAGCGTCTGGTAGACGGGCACCGTGCAGCACCCCGTCATGAGCAGCGCGGCGTCGGCGGTGTGCCATTCAGCCCGGTTGTTGGCCCAGATGGCGACGTGGTCACCGCGCTCCAGGCCCTGCTCGATGAGAAACGAGGCGATCCTCCGGGCTCCCTCGCCGAAAAGCCCCCAGGTGATGGGAATCCAGCGCTCCCCCGTCCTCGTGTACAGGGCGGGCAACCCGGCGCGGCCGCGGATGTGCGACACGAGGTGGTCGACAAGCGTCAGCGGCTTCCCGGCAGGCGTGGGGGCCCCGGGCGCGACGGCGGCCTCGCTCGTCATCGTCGCGCACAATGGCACAACACGGCAGCCATCGTGCCGCCACAGCCACATCGAGACAACCAGGAGACCAGCTCTGGTCATCGGCACCCTGCAGATCACGCTCCACGTCCCGGACAGTCACTCGCTGAAGGACAAGCGCATGGTGGTGCGGTCGATCACCAGCCGCGTCCGGCAGACCTTTGCCGTGGCCGTGGCCGAGGTCGGCGAGCAGGACACCTGGCAGACGGCGGTGGTCGGGGTCGCCTGCGTCAGCAACGACGCGCGCCACGCCGATGAGGTGTGTCAGAAGGTGCTTGCGTTCGTCGAGAACAACGCCGACGGCCTGGTCAGCGGCTCGCGATTCGAGCTCATCCACGTCTGAACGCGCCTGTGCCTGACGCCGAGATCGCGGCGGCCATCGCGGCCTTCCAGGCTTCGCTGCCCTTCCCGCTCGACGCCTTCCAGCGCGAGGCGATCGCGAAGCTTGAGCGCTCCGCCGGGGTTCTGGTGGCGGCGCCGACGAGCAGCGGCAAGACCCTTGTTGCGGAGTACCCGATGTGGCGCTGCCTGCTCGCCCCCGGCGACCTGCGCCGGCCGCACGCGCGGGTCATCTACACGTCGCCGCTGAAAGCACTCTCCAACCAGAAGTTCCACGACCTCGCCGACCGATACGGGGACGCCAACGTCGGCCTGGTCACCGGCGAGAACACGATCAATGACGGCGCGCCGCTGGTGGTGATGACCACCGAGATCCTCCGTAATGTGCTCTACGACGACCGTTCGCGCCTGGACCTCGTCAGCGACGTCGTCCTCGACGAGATCCACTACATCGACGACCACCCTCGCGGCACGGTCTGGGAGGAGATCATCATCGAGACGCCCGCGCACGTCCGGCTGATCGGGCTATCGGCGACGATCAGCAACGTTGACGAGGTGGCCGCGTGGATGCGTGGCTTGCGCGGCGACATCGGCATCGTTGTTCGCACCGAGCGCCCCGTGCCGCTGCAGATGTGGCTGTCGATCAGCAACCACCTCCAGCCGCTGTTCGACTCCGCGGGGCAGGTGGCCAGGCAGACACTCGACATGGCGGCCAACGACTCGATGCACGAGGCGCGCTTCCGCTATATGCGCCGCGCCCCCGACAACGACCTGTTCCGCGTCATCGAGGAGCTTCGCCAGCGCTCCATGCTGCCCGCGATCTACTTCATCTTCTCGCGGCGAGGTTGCGCGGAAGCGCTGGCCCGCTGCGCCGTGCACATGCTCGATCTCACCGACCGCGCCGAGAAGGAGGCCATCGACGCGCGCCATGGCGAGTTGCTCCAGGGCATCGCGGACGCCGACGAGCGCCGCGTCTTCCGCCAGGCGATCGATCCCGCGACGCTGCGCAACGGCATCGCCATGCACCACGCGGGGATGTTGCCCTCTGCCAAGGAAGCGGTGGAGCGGTTGTTCATCGAGGGGCTCGTCAAGGTGGTCTTCGCCACCGAGACACTGTCGCTGGGGCTCAACATGCCGGCGCGCGCGTGCGTGGTGTCGTCGTTCACCAAGTTCGACGGCACCGGCTTCCACCCGCTCACCGCTGGGGAGCTCACCCAGTTGATGGGCCGCGCGGGACGGCGCGGCATCGACCCCGTGGGGCACGGCGTCATCCTCAAGGAATGGGACGTCGACGTCCGCGACATCTACGACGCCGCCATCGGCGGGGAGATGAGCGTGGACAGCAAGTTCGCACCCACCTACACGATGGTGCTCAGCCTGCTGCGCACGCGCTCCGTTGAGCGCGCTGAGGAACTGCTCGACAAGTCGTTCGGGCAGTACCAGAACGTGCAGCGAGCCGACCACTGGACCGAGAAACGCCACAACCTCGAGGAGCAGCTCGCCGACCTCGGCCACCAGGTCTTCCGGCATCCCCGCGTTCCCTGCACCGAACGCACGCTCACCACCCACCTCAGCCTCACCGAGTCCGTCGAGGACCTGCGGGCGACCGTCCGACGCGCCAAGCGCGAGCATTGGCGCGACTCGCGGAAAGGCCGGAGCGGCGGACGCGGCACCGACCCGGGACAGCGCTTCGAGGCCACGCGCCGTCAGCTGCGCCAGCAGCAGGAGAAGCTGCACAACTCGCCCTGCCACAGCTGCCCGCTCTTCGGTGAGCACCGCGCCCAGCGCGCGTTGAGGCACGAGATCGAGGAGACGCTCGAAGGTGGCGAGGCGGAGCTGGAGTGGGCGCGGCACCGCTACAGGCGCGAGTTCGGCGCCTTGCGCAGCGTGCTCGTCGACGCCGGGTTCCTCGCAGATGACACGCCGACCGAGCTGGGCCTGCTGGCGTCGTCATTGTTCGGCGAGAACGCACTGCTCGTCGCCGACGCCATTGCCGCCGGGCACCTCGAAGCGCTCGACCCCGCGGAACTGGCGGCAGCCCTGGTCACGCTCGTCGCCGAGGACCGGGGGCGCGACCTGCTCCAGCCGTCGCGACGGCACTTCCCCACGCCACGCGTCGAGGTTGCCTACCGGCGCCTGCGTGGGTCCCTGCAACGGCTCGCTGAGGTGGAGCGAACCCACGGCCTGCAAACCCTCCGGCCACTGTCGCTCGACTACGTGAACGCAGCCCACCAGTGGGCCTCGGGGACGCCTCTTCTCGACATCGAGACACCCGCGGCCAACGACATCGGCGACGTCGTCAAGGCCATGAAGAACCTCTATTCGATGCTCCGCCAGATGGAGCAGGCGCTGCGCGGACACGCGCTGCTGGGCCGCGTGCGCCGCGCCCGCGAAGCGATGGAGCGCGACCTCATCCGCCGCGTGTGAGGCGAGCGCGCTGCGGTCTCGCGCCCACCGCAACGTCCGCGCCGACCGCGACGTCGGAGCCCATCGTTGTCGGATAGCGGGCGTCGTTGAACATCCGCGCTGTGAGCGGACGCCAGGCCGGCAGGGCCCGAACCGTCAGCCCCACGACCGCTGCAGCCAGCAGCGGCGCCGTGACATACAGCCAGAGGTCGCGGAAGTCGAGGGCGACCAGCGCCGGCGCGGCGCTGCGGGCAGGGTTGAGGCTCGTTCCGGTGTGCGTCGCGCCCTGCCAGACCACCAGGGTGACCACGACCGACGTGGCCAGCGGCGTCCAGTGCATCAGGCTGCAGCTCGACACGAAGACGAGGATGACGGTGAGCAGCAGCGCCGTCATGAGGAACTCGACGCCGAGAGCCGCCGGGGCGCTGAGGCCGCCGCCGGGATGGGTCACACCGTCGCCGACACTGCGGGCGGCGTCGCCCCAGAGCAGCGCCACAAGCCCCGTGCCCGCAAGCGCACCGCCAAGCTGTGCGACCCAGTAGCCGGCGAGGCGCGTGGCGCTATGGCCGCGGCGTGGTCACCACGACGCCTCGGCCCCCCGGGCTGCGATGTCTGCTAGCATCGCCGGCATGCATGATGATGCGGTGTCCACAGCCGTTTCTATGATGATGCGCCGCGGAGGTTTCCGAACGTAGCGGCGCGTCGCGCCCTCCGTGCGGAGACCTCCCGGAAAAGATTCCGGGAGGTTTTTTTCATGTCCGGTGTCCCGTCGGTCGACGAGGTGGCCCATTCCAGGTCGGGCGGTGCCCGCGACGACACCTTCGTCATCGGGCTGCGCTGCCGCGCCTGCGGACAGGAACATCCCCAGGTGGCGTCGCATCTCTGTGAGCTGTGCTTCGGCCCCCTCGAGGTCGTCTACGACTACGAGGCCGTGCGCGCCGTCATCTCGCGCAAGCGTATCGAGGCCGGGCCGCCGACACTGTGGCGCTACAGCGACCTTCTCCCCGTCGGCGGGGGCGACGTGGTCAGCCTCGGCGAGGGGTTCACGCCGCTGATCCACGCCCGCAACCTCGGCGGCGAACTGGGCCTGCACAACCTTCACCTCAAGGACGACACGCAGAACCCCACCAACTCATTCAAGGACAGGGTCGTGTCGGTGGCGATCAACTGGGCACTGCGCAACGGTTTCACCACCATCGCGTGTGCTTCGACCGGCAACCTCGCCAACGCCGTCGCCGCCTATGCCGCGCGTGCCGGTGTGCGCGCCGTGGTGTTCATTCCCGCCGACCTCGAGTCGCAGAAGATCGCCACCACCGCCGTCTTCGGCGCGACGATCGTGCCGGTGGCCGGCAACTACGACGACGTCAACCGGCTCTGCACCGAGCTNNGAGATCGTCATCCCCGTCGCCTCCGGTTGTCAGTTCGTCAAGCACCGCAAGGCGGCGGCCGAGCTCATCGATCTCGAGCTGGTCACCGACGCCACGGTGCCGCGCTTCACCGGCGCCCAGGCGCTCGGTTGCTCGCCGGTGGCTTCGGCGTTTGCGCGGGGCACTGACATCGTCGAGCCGGTTCGACCCAACACGATCGCGCGCTCGATCGCCATCGGCAACCCCTCCGACGGTGGCGACGTGGTGCGCATCGCCCGCCAGACCGGAGGGGTGGTGGAGAGCGTCACCGAGGAGGAGATCGTCGAGGGCATCGAACTGCTTGCCGCCACCGAGGGAATCTTCACGGAGACGGCCGGCGGGGTGACCGTCGCGGTGCTCCGCAAGCTCGCCAGGCAGGGACGATGGGAGGGCCACGAGACGATCGCCGCGTACATCACCGGCCACGGGCTCAAGACGCTGGACGCCGTCAGCGGCCGTCATGCCGTCGGCCAGCCGATCGACCCCAAGCGCCGCAGCGTCAAGCAGCGCCTCGCAGAACTCGGGCTCGCCTGACCTCACTCCTCGCGGAGCATCGCCTCGGGGACGCTGACGACGCGGTAGGGCATGTCGGTGATGTCGTAGAAGCGGAGCGGCTTGCGGAGCCGCTTGGCGATGCCGATCTGCACCTTTACGCCCAGCGAGAGGTTGCCGAACACCCACATCTGGTCGCAGCGGACGATGAGGTTGTTGAAGGCCTCGCGCACGGTGTCCTTGGGGACTGTGTGGAGGAGGTAGTAGTCGAACAGCATGAAGGGCGAGATCGGCACGCCGCCCTCGTCGAGGACGAACTTGGTGATGTGCTGGCGCCAGTAGAAATTGCGGTTGCTGATCGCGCAGTAGATGAGTTGCTTGGGACGCCGCAGGGCCCGCTCAGCCTGCTCGGCAGGGCTGGCCTTTGGGCGCGGCGTGAAGATGCGCTCGAGGATGTCCTCAGCGTCTTTGCGGACAGGCGCCTGGGCCGCCGCCGAACCGGCATCAGTCTCGGGCAAAGCCTGAATTACCTTTGTGGGAAAGCCGAAAACGGCTGGCGGATCATATCAACCGGCCTGCTCCAACGGGCGCTTCCCTCGGTAGGCGTGCGGTCGCGGGGTCAGCGTGCGGTCGCCGCGGCCCACACGGAGAGGTCGCGCAGCCGCTCCAGCGCGCCGTCGAGGAGGCGCAGATTGGCGGCATCGTTGAGCCAGCGGCTCTGACCCGACGGATGTGGGAGTGGGACAAGCACCGGTGCTGTGGGGAGCGCTGCCTCGACGACGTCGCCCTGTGTCGACCAGGCCCGGCCGACGATCGCCTCGAGACGACGTCCGGGGAGAAATCGGCTCTGCGCCAGCGTGCCGATGCACACGATGAGACCGGGCCGCACCATCTCCAGGTAGGTGTCCAGCCAATCGCGGCAGAGCGCGACCTCGCCGGCGCACGGGCGGCGATCGCCGGTATTGCCCGGACGCCGTCCCGGGAAGCAGGTGGTCATCGATGTCATGAAGACGCGCTCCCGGACGGCGGCCTCGTTGGCGAAGCCTGCGCGGACGAACCAGCGCATCAGGATCGCCCCGGAGCGCCCCGCGAAGGGACGCGTCACGTCGTCCTCGACCGGCCCGGGCGCCTGGCCGACGAGCATGATGCGCTGCTCGGCGTGCCCGCTGAACACGGGGTGGGCGCGTTGCAGATACCCGGCGGACACACATCGGGTGCAGGCACGATGGTTGCGCTGGATGACATCGATTGCCGCGATCGGTGCTGTGGGCACCGCCCGACTCTAGAAGTCCGCAGGCGGGGCGGCGCTATGATCGACACCGCCGCCATCGCCACCTCACGACCCGCTCGTGGCGGCCCGCAGCTCCCATCCACGCGCCCAGGACCGCAATGTCTGACGACCCCCCTCGTCCCGCCTCTGGACAGCAGTCCGATCCCCGCCCCACGACCGGCGCGCCGGCTTGGTGGGGCGCGCTGGAGCGGCCGGATCTGCCGTCGGACGGTGACGATGTGCTTGGGCCAACGCCGGTCATGACCCCCGATCCCGTCCCGGTCCCCGAGCCCACGCCCAGCCGCCGGTCGATCCGCTGGAGGGCGTGGTCGTTCAACGTGGTCTTCGTGCTCGTCGCCGTGCTCATCGTCTGCGTCGGGCTGGGCGTGGTGTCGGTTTCCATGTTCCTCACCTGCCTCCTGCTCTTCGGCGTTCCGCTCACGGTCGCCGCCGGCGCAGCAACGGTGGTGGCCAGGCGCTCACGCTGAGTCGCCCTGCGATGGGGTGACGTGAGCAGTCAACGACAGAGGAGGCAGCGCCACCGCGACGGCCGGGATGCCCCTGCGAGCGCAGCGGAGACGCAGATACGCGCCGAGGCTGCGGCCCGCCGGCGGGCGGCTCGTCGCTTCGCCGACGCCATGGCTCGCGACGCGGCTGCCTCGGGTGCGCCGCGCGATGGCGAGTTGCTGCAGCGCCTCCGCAGCGAACCCATCACAGGCATGGGCCGCGTGGTGTACTCATCGAACGCGGTGTTCCTGCTTGAACTCGAAGGACGTGATCCCGGCCACCCCGATGAGCCGCTGCGCGCCATCTACAAGCCGGCGCGCGGGGAGAGGCCGCTGTGGGATTTCCCGACCGACACACTGCACATGCGCGAGGCGGCGGCATACACGGTCAGCGCAGCCCTCGACGACGGCACCGTGCCCCCGACGACGCTGAGGGACGGTCCCCACGGCCCCGGCTCGGTGCAGCTCTTCGTGCACGGGGCAGCGGAGGACGCGCCGGTCGACCGTCGGTCCCTCGAGGAGCAGCTGCGTAGCCTGGCGGCACTCGACGTGCTCATCAACAACGCCGACCGCAAGCGAGCCCACCTGCTGCTCGCCGACGATGGCCGCCTCCATGGCATCGACAATGCACTCAGCTTCCTCCCCTACCCGCGGCAGCGCACCGTGCTCATCGAGCTCGGCGGCGAATCCCTGCCGGATGCCGTGGCCGAGCGGGTGCGCGGCCTCGCCGGGGACGCGGCCCGGCGCGCCGTCCTCCGCGAGCACCTCTCTGTCCTGCTCGACGCCGCCGAGGTGGCCGCGTTCGAACAGCGACTCGACGTGCTCGGGGCGTCCCCCGTCTACCCCGTCCTCGACCCCTGGGAGGGGCGCCCGTTCGAATGGTGGTGAGCGCTCAGCCTATACTCGTGCCTCGATCCTGCATGCGCCCGTAGCTCAGTTGGATAGAGCGCCGGCCTCCGGAGCCGGGTGCGGGGGTTCAAGTCCCTCCGGGCGTACCACTCCGTTTCTCGTCGGCCACGCGCATGGCGGCGCTCAGATGGGGTGTTCGAACCGCCAGGAGGTGCAGCCGCGGCGCACCCGGGCGCGACAGGAGCACGTGGTGCGTGGCCGGGCGCGGCGGCGAACCGCGTTGGGGTCGGCCGTGTACGCCACCAGGGCTTCGAATCGCTCCGGGCCGATGATCCCCTTGGCGAGTGCGCGCAGCGCCCAGGCCGGCGGCACTGCGGCCTCCCAGAACCCGCGCCCGTGCGGATCGCTCATGTCTGCGAACTATAGAAGGCCGGACCAAAGCAGCGCCCCGGCGTGGACATCAGTCGATGTCGTCGGGGAAACGGATCATCAGTCCGTCCTGCACGTCGTACAGGGCCTCCATCCAATCCGGGATCGCCACAGACTCAGCGTGTCGCTCGGAGAGGGGGTGTCCCTCGGCGCGGATGAAGGCGGCAACGCGCTGGCGCAGATCGGTGGGGATGACCTGCTCGTCGGCGAGATTGAGCATCTCGAACTGGTTCAGCATGTCGTCGATGTCCCGGATCTTGTTGCGGCGGGCGTGCCGAGCGCGTATCTCCGACGACCAGTAGTCCTCGAGTTCCTCGATCCGCGTGCACGTCTCCTGGATCATTCTGCCTGCACCACAATGAATTCGACGTTGACCCGATCCGGACACGGCGGTGTCCCGCTCGGAATGCTAACACCGCCTCCGAGAACGTCAAGCATTGACATGACCGCAGAAGTGTGAACGAGAAATCTGTTGCCCTGGAAGGCGTCGGGCGGCTCGCGTTCGCGGCGTTCCAGCTCCATTCCGTGGCCTCGACGACCAGCACCCAGGACGTCGTGCGCACCGCAGCGCGAGCCGGCGCGGCGCCGGGCTTCTGCTGCCTCGCCGCCTCCCAGAGTGCCGGCCGGGGGCGGCAGGACAGGCGCTGGCTGGCTCCCCCTGGGTCCGGCCTTCTCTTCTCCATCCTCGCCCGGATGCGCCATGACCGCATCTCAGGCGTGCCCATCGCGGCCGGCCTGGCCACCCGCGCCGCGATCGTCTCCATCGCGGACTGTGACGCCCGGGTGAAATGGCCCAATGACATCCTCGTCGGCCACCGCAAGCTGGCCGGGACCATCTGCGAAGTGGAACCGGCCGCGCCCGGCGAAGGCACCGCCGTGGTCATCGGCACCGGGGTCAACCTGACGGTGCCATCCTTTCCCCCTGGCGTTGCCGGGATCAGCCTGCACGAGGTGATGGCGTCGCCCCCGTCAGCGCGCCGTCTCCTCGCTGCTCTGCTGCCCGAGCTGGCCTCACGCCTCGACGCGCTGGAGACGACCGGGATGGCTCCCCTGCGTGACGAGTGGATGTTGCACGCCTACGGGATCGGCGCCACCGTCACGGCGACGTCGGCGGCCGGGGTTGTCACCGGCGTGGCCGAGGGCATCGACGACGACGGCGCGCTGCTGATCCGCGGCGACCGGGGCACCGTTCGCGTCCTCGCCGGCGATGTGCACCTCGCCGGCCGCGAGCCCACCGTTTGACCTCGCAGGCGGGCTACGGCGAGGGTGTCGGGGTTGCCGCGGCTGACGGAGTTGCCCCGGCTGTGGCGCCGGGGGCCGCCGGCGCGCTGCCCGGTGTGACCGTGACCTGGCCGTTCATGCCGGCGTGGATGCTGCAGCGGTAGGAGTACGTCCCGGGCACGGTGAACTTCACCTCCCATGTCTGACCGGGGCCAAGCGTGGCCGGGGACGTGAGCGTGCCGTTGGAATCGAAGGTGACGTTGTGGGGCACGCTGTCCTGGGCCACCGTCCACTTGAGGACCTCGCCGGTGGTGACGGTGATGTTGCCGGGCGCGAACTGCAGGGACGAGGCGGCGCTGACAGATGCGCCGGCCGGCCCCAGGTTTTGCCCGGCGATACCCACGACGGGGCCGGCACCGGTCGCCTGCCCCGCGGGAGGTCCGTTGCCGCACGCGCACAGCGTGACGAGGACACCGAAGCCGGCGGTGATCATGATCGAGCGCATCCGGGTCATGCCGTCCTTGTCCCTCCTGGCAGCTGCGACACCCGGGCGACCACACAGTACCGCTCGGTCGCGGTGCCATCCATGAGATGTCCCCCGGATGGTAGGGGATGGCGCCGCCACGCCGCCCCGGCGCAACGCATCAGACGGGCGCGTGCTGCGCCTCCTCCTCGTCCCGCGCCGGGTCGCCGAAGACGCGCCAGAAGACGGCCACGACCGCGGCGAAGTAGATGAGGTTGCCGGCTCCGAACATCACCACCCCGGCGATCTGCTGGTCGATGACGGGGGTCATCCCCCACAGGCGCGGGGCGCGTGCGTAGAAGTCGTAGAACGCGCGCGGCGCCACCGTGAAGAGAAGACCGAGCACCGTCGGCGGAACCCCCGACGACACCAGCATGGCGATCTTGGCGAACGTCCCCACCCAATTGCGCCGGTCGCGGCCGCGCATGGGGTCGATGATCGGCCACCAGAAGAGGACCCCGACGGCGAGGAAGCTGAGGTGCTCGAACACGTGGATCGGCTCGGTGGTGAGGGTGGCGTCGTAGAGGGCGGGGACGTGCCAGACGAGCAACACCGCGCCGAAGATGACCGTCGCCGACCACGGGTTGACCAGCAGCGCCCACAGGCGGCGCAACCTGCCGGGCGGCGAACGTCTGAGTGGCCGCATGCCCACGAGGCCGAGAATGCATAGCGGCGGCGCCACCATCATGAGAAGCAGGTGCTGGACCATGTGCAGCGAGAACAGGTACAGGTCTCCGCCGGTGTCGAGCGGCGAGAGCAGGGCGATGAAACCGACGAGCAGGCCGGCGCCGAAGAACCAGCAGCGGGTGCGCGGCGCCCCGACCCACGCACGCACGTCGTCATCGTCACGGAGCACCCCGCGCCGCCAGGCGATCGCGTACGCGGCCGCGGCTGCCGCGATGCCGAGAACGACGGTTGGCTCCCACGACCAGTCACCGAGGCTGAGGTGTGCCACCTCCACGATGCTTCAGCCTACTCCGCGCGGCCTCGCCGGACGGCGGCGATCAGCCTCAGTGTCCCTCGAGCGACTCGGGAAGCTCGTCGTATTCGTGGCGGGCAGCCAGGAACCACATCGTGCAGCTGCCGATCAGCCACGCCAGGCCGATGCCCCAGACGAGGCCGCCGACGGCATTGCGGACCTGGTCGACGAAACCAACCAGCGTGCAAGTCAGCGCCAGGCCGACGTTGATCGGCACCAGGCTCGGAGGGGGGAGGTGAATGCCCGCGTGGTCGCCGTGGGCGCTGTCCGCCTCGTGGACGGGAGCTGTCTCGTCGGCCACGCTGCCTCCTACTTGACGGCGTTGAGGTAGACGGCGGCCCACACGAAGGTGACACCGATCAGAGCCACGAGCACGATGACCATGGAAACGCCGCTCCGCATGTTCTTGCGTGCCAGCTTCTTGTCCACGTCCGTCCTCCTTGGTCAGCCGACCACGCGGTCGACCGCCATGACCGCGAAGAGCAGTGCCAGATACAACATCGAATAGTAGAAGACACGGCGGGCGGCTCGCGCCGACGGGTCCCGGACCGCCGCCACCGCGGTGGCGAGAAAGAGCACGTCGAGAAGACCTGCTCCCACCATGTAGACGACGCCGAACGAGCGCACCAGGAGCGGCATGATCGTCACGAGCACGAGGACGCCGGTGTACAGCAGGATCTGGCGCCGCGTCTCGCGCTCGCCGAGGACCACGGGAAGCATCGGCACCGACACGCTGGCGTAGTCCCGGCGGATGAGGAGGGCCAGCGCCCAGAAATGGGGCGGGGTCCAGTAGAACACCACCGCAAAGAGGAAGAGAGCCGTGAGGGTGAGGCGGCCGTCGACCGCCACCCAACCGACCAGCGGTGGGATAGCGCCCGCGGCGCCGCCGACCACGATGTTCTGCATGGAGCTGCGCTTCAGCCACATGGTGTAGACGAAGACGTAGAACAAGAGGCCGCCGATGGCCAGCGCCGCCGCCAGGATGTTGACGGCGACCGCGAGCAGCGCGAACGACACCGCGCCGAGCACGACGCCGAACGCCAGGGCACTTCGCGGGCGGATGCGACCGGCGGGGATGGGGCGAGAACGGGTGCGTCCCATCGCGGCGTCGATGTCGCGGTCGAACCAGCAGTTGATGGCGTGCGCTCCCCCGGCGGCGAGCCAGCCGCCCGTCAGAGTTGCGACGGTGAGGGACAGTCCGGGCCAGCCGCGCGCCGCCATCACCATTGCGAAAAAGGTGATGACCTCGAGGAGCACGACGACCCGGGGCTTGGTGATGGCGATGTAGTCGCGCGCCGTCTGAGCGAACCGCCCGCTCGTGCCCGCGTGCAGAGCGGTGTCGGCGCGGACCGCCACGCTCACGACGCTGTCGCGCCAGCCGTGGCAGGACGCTCCACGCGATGTCCATCCGAGGCGGCGAGAGTGGACACGCCGCGGCTGATCACTGCGGTGATGACCACGCAGGCCCACAGAGCGCTTGCCAGTGCGAGGTGCAATGCGCGCAGGGCCGCCGACAGGTTCAGATCGACGAGCAGTGCCCCGGCGATCACCTGGGCCACGATGAGGAGCGTCACGCTGAGCGTCGCAACGCGAAGCGCACGGTCATCCGGGCGCGTCCGTCGCAGCTTCATCATCGAGTAGCCGAGCACGAGCACCACAATCCCCGCGACGAGGCGGTGCAGCAGGTTGATGTCTGCGTACTGACCCGACGAGAGTTGGAAGCCGTTGCCGCACAGCGGCCAGCCGTCGCAGGCGTCGCCCGCTCCCTGGTCGATGACGAGCGCACCGCTGAGCGCAAGGAGATAGGTGGCCCCGGCTGCGAGGATGCCGAGCCTGAGCGTGGGGGCCGACGGCCGTGGCCGCGTGGACCCCGCCATCGCCGTCGTCACCGCGATCCATACCAGCGCCCCGAGCAGGAGCAACGCGTTGGCGAGGTGAATCATGATCACCCCACTCGGCAGGTTGAAGTCGACGGTTATGGCTCCGAGCACGATCTGGGCGATGAACAGCGCCACCACGACGGTGACGGCGACGACGAGCCGGCGCACACGCCGGTAGCGCGTCCAGGCGACAACCGCAAGGGCAATGACCAGCGCGGTCGCGACCGCCGCCACCCAGCGGTGGGTGAACTCGATGAGCGCGGTCTGCTGGAGGGGAGGCAGAAGCCCACCATGACAGAGGGGCCACTGGTCCTTGTCACCGCAACCAAGTCCGCTGCCGGTGACGCGCACCACCCCGCCCATGACGATGAGCAGGTAGGTGGCCACAGCCGTCGCCGCGGTAAGCCGCCGCAATGCGCGGGACGGGGTCCAGGTCACGGGGAGGCTGGCGCTGAGCGCCGCGCACGACGCATGTCGCGAACCGGGCGGGCGCTGGAGACCCTAGGGACCACGTCGAAGTTGTGCGGCGGTGGTGGCGACGACGTCGCCCACTCGAGCGTGTTGCCTTCCCACGGATCGGCGGGAGCCGTTTTCGGTGACCGCATCGTGATCACGAAGTTGATCAGGAACAGCGTCACGCTGATGGCGATGATGAAGGCTCCGAAGGTCTCCAGCGAGTTGAGATCACCCCAGCCACGGTTGTCCTCGTAGGTGGCGATGCGCCGTGGCATGCCCAGCACACCGAGGATGTGCATGGGCATGAAGGTGAGGTTGAGGCCGATGATCATCAGCCAGAACTGGAGCTTGCCGAGCTTCTCACTCAGGAAGCGGCCACTGACCTTCGGCATCCAGTAATAGATGCCCGCGAAGACGCCGAGCACGCTGCCGCCGAAGAGCACGTAGTGGATGTGGCCCACCACCCAGTAGGTGCCATGCAGGGTGCGGTCGACGGCGAGGCTGCCGAGGTACACGCCGTCGATGCCACCGATGAGGAACATCAACAGGAACCCGGCCGAGAAGAGCATCGGCGTGTCGTACCTGATGCTGCCGCCCCACATGGTTGCCAGCCAGTTGAAGATCTTGATGCCCGTCGGCACCCCGATGCACAGGGTGGTGAACGCGAAGAACTCCTGCACCACGAGCGGGAGGCCGGTGTTGAACATGTGGTGCACGAAGACGATGAACCCGAGCACGGCGATTGCCACCATCGAGGCGGCCATGGCCCTGTAGCCGAAGATGGGCTTGCGCGAGAACACCGGGATGATCTCGCTGATGATCCCGAACGCGGGCAGGATCATGATGTACACGGCCGGGTGTGAGTAGAACCAGAACATCAGCTGGTAGAGCAGCGCGTTGCCACCGTGGTTCACCGCGAAGAAGGTGGCGCCGACCTGACGGTCGAGAAGCACCATCGAGAGCGCACCGGCGAGGAAGGGCGAGGCCAGCACGACCAGTGCCTGGGTGACCTCGACCGACCAGACGAAAAGGGGCAGGCGCGTCCAGGTCATTCCCGGGGCACGCATGTTGTGGATGGTGGCGAGGAAGTTGACACCGCCGAGCATCGAGCCGACACCGAGGAGGTGCAAACCGATGATCCAGAGATCCTGGCCGACCTGCGGTGAGTACGCCTTCTCCGTGAGGGGTACGTAGCCCGTCCACCCGGCGGAACCGGTGCCGCCGAACAGGAATCCCGAGTACATGACCAACCCGCCGAGGGGGATCAGCCAGAACGACAGCGCGTTGACACGCGGAAACGCCATGTCGCGCGCCCCGATCATCAGGGGCACGAAATAATTCCCGAAACCCGAGAGGACCGGGATGATCCAGAGGAAGATCATCGTCGTCCCGTGCATGGTGAAGATCTGGTTGTACTGGGCCGGCGTGAGGAACTTGTTCTGTGGCTCCGCGAGCTGGATACGCACGAGCAGCGCCATGACCCCACCCACCAGGAAGAAGAAGAAGGTGGTGTAGAGGTACATGATCGCGATCTTCTTGTGGTCAACGGTCGTGATCCAACCGAGAACACCCCGGTTCTTGTCCCAGCGCGCCGCGAAACGAGCCCGTGGAACCGGGGCAGTGATCGCCGTCATCAGTTCTGTCCCTCGTGAGTGGCGGGCGGCTCTGGGGTGTCAGTCGCGCGCGAGGTCGTGCGCCGGCTGCGGGGATGGGCGCGGTTGAGGGCGGTCACCCTGTGACCTGCTGCTGCAACCACTTGTCGAACTGCGCCTGTGGCATGGCCACAACCTCAAGAAGCATGGTGGCATGCCCGGTGCCGCAGAGCTCCGTGCACTGGCCGTAGTAGTGGCCGAGGCGAGCCTCGAGCCAGAGGTGATTCGTCTGTCCGGGTATGGCGTTGACCTGACCGGCCAGCGATGGCACGTAGAAGCTGTGGTTGACGCCGCACCCCTCGTCGGAGATGGCGTCTGCGATGCTCGTTCCGGAGTTGACCTTCTGCCTGAGCGCGGCGGCACGCGTGGCGACGTCCGGGGAGCCGGAGGTGATGATCGGCTTGATGACGCAGGGGGGATCGGTCGAGACGACCTGCAGGTTCACCGGCACATTGGCCGGCACGTACAGCGTCGTGAAGCTCTGGACGTCGTTACCGGAGGCGGTCTTCTGACCCTGGTAGTCGAACGTCCAGCTGAACTGCTGGCCGATCACCGTGACGTTCATCACCGGGTTTGCCGCGGTGCTCGCGGGGGCATCGTTGATGAAGCCCATCTGCGACACCGTCAGACCGAACAGTGACATGAAGACGGCCAGGGGCACAGCGGTCCAGAACAGCTCGAGGCGGGTGTTGCCGTGGAACTGCGACGGCTCGTCGTCATCGCTCTTGCGCCGGAAGCGGAACATGCTGTAGAGCAGCATCACCACCGTGAAGATGCCCAGCACCAGCGACGCCGCCAGCACCCAGTTGAAGACGAAGAGCATGTGGTCGGCCACAGGGCCGCCGGGGTGGACCGGCGAGGTGTCGACGAGGCTCGTGGCGAGTGGGTTCACCTGGACCGGCTCTCCGCATCCCATCGGTTGGCGGCGACAACGTGAGGTGCCGCCGTCGCAACGGACAGCAGTCGGTCCGTCGTGAAGCGCGGCCCCGGCCGGCCCCCGTCGACAGCGCCGTGGGCCAAGCTGGGGGGCATGATCGCACAGGCATCGCTGGGGCGGCAAACCGGGACGGCGGTCACTTCTGCCACGGCCGCGTCGTGGTGCGGATCTCGCCCTTCACCAGTTCGGTGATCTCGACGTTGGTCAGCGCGGCGGAGTTCCAATCGCCGCGGTTGCCGGGTGGCTTGGCGGGGTCGGGCAGCGCCTGGCCGCCCGCGCCGCGCGGCTGCGGGCGCATCCCCTTGAGGACGTCGAGCAGGCCCATCTCAGGCGCTCACAGGTGGAAGTATCGGAGCTTCGGCGAGGCATCGGCGCCCAGGGAGATCTCGCGTGCGCCGGCGGTGGCGTCGACCACCGCGCTCCCCCAGATGAACAGCCCGTAGATCAGAAGGCCGAGGAACACGAAGATCGCGATCATGCCGAAGATCATGGCCGGGACCAGCCGTCCGTCAGCGATCCACTGCCGCCCGAGAGCACTGCCGCCGAGGAAGAACAGGACGTCGGCACCCAGGCAGCCGATCGCCCACATGAAGTAGTAGCGGGCCTTGCCGGCCTGGCCGTTGTAGAGCTGCCCGCCGCCCGGCACGATCGAGAGGGCGGCGGCGATGCGCCAGTCGCGGTGGCGCCCGGCCACGGCGGTCAATCCCACCTCGTTCAACGAGTGAAGAAGGATCGGTAGCAGTAGTACGCCGCCAGGACCAGGGAGCAGAAGGCCCAGATGCTCACGAAGATGACGTCTCCCCACCCGGCATCACCCGGGTCGAGAGCGGCAAGCGTGGCGTGCACGGTGGCAGTCATTCGGGTCAGTGGGACTTGAAGTTCTCGAGGAAATGCTCGCCCAGGATGATGATCGCGCAGAGCCCGATGAGCACGGCGAACATGATCATGGTGCCGAGCAGGTCGCGGGCGAAGGTGCGGCGTCTCATGGTGATCGACCTCCCTACGGCAGGGTGGTGTAGCTCTCCCAGTGGCGGATGAACTGGATCAGGAGGTGGATCTGTGTCTCGCTGAGGACCCGGCTGCCCGGCTTCTGCTTGTCCCGCGTCGGGTCGTACGTGAAGTCGGGGGCGGTGGAGCCCCAGTTCGGCATGATGCTTCCGATGTGCTCGAAGTCGGTGAACCCGTACTCGATGCACCTGTAGTAGTAGTCCTCGTTGTAGTAGCCGAGCCTGTCCTGGTTGTTGAGGGGTGGCCCCTTGCCACCCTCGCCCTGCACGCCGTGGCAGGTCACGCAGTACGTGTAGTAGAGCTGGGCGCCGCCCGTGAAGTCGTACTCCGGGTTGATGATCATGTTCTGGTGCGCATCCGTCTGGCTCAGCGACAGCCGGCCGCCGTTGTGGCAGACGATGCATCCCACCTGGTCGATGCCCACCTTCTGGAGCGTGGGATTGGTCTCACTGGGGTCGAGCGTGGCGGGGGCCACCGCGGCGGGCAGCGGACCGGCGAGAACCGTGCTCTGGTCGACCGCGTAACCCTGTTTGGCATTGGTGGCGAGGCCGGTCACCGAGTACGGCAGGAAGCCGGTGCCGGCGGCGCCGTAGACAGCGTAGTTCATCGCCGCCACGACCCCCTTGCCCGTTGCCGACTGCACGCTGGGACCGTTGGCGATATACGCAGGGTGAATGCCGGTCAGGTGATTCTGGGTAATGATCGCCTGGGCGTTGGGCTCGTACTTCATGAAGTCCTGGGCCAGGCGCTGGGCAGCCAGCTCGGGACCGATGGTGCCGATATCGGGAACGTGGCAGGAGATGCAACGCTCGACGCGGAAGGTGTCACCGCGCTTGGCGTCCGGAAAGGCCGGGAAGATCTGCTGCACCTGGATGTTGAACCCGGTGTCGTTGTAGTCGCTCTGGTACTGCTGCTGGATGGCGAGATAGTTGCGGTCCTGGCTGTCGCGGACGGCAGCGATGCCGACCAACGCGACCAGCATCGCTGACAGGATGACGAACACCCACCTGTTCATACCGGCGGAGTGATTCCCGGGTGGCCGAGGATGCGCGTCCAGTCCCAGTTGAAGGCAAGACCGCGGAAGAACACGCCGATCACCACGAACGACACCGCCAGGCAGAGGTAGATGGTGAACAGGCCGATGGCCACCTTGCGGTCCTGGGGACGGCGGCTCGGGTTGCGGTCAAGGTATGGCGTGAGGAGCATGAAGATGATCACGAAGCTGGGGAACGCCACCCCGGCCATGACCGGTGGAAACCGCTCGAGCAGTTCCTGGAGGCCGAGGAAGTACCAGGGCGCCTTGGCGGGGTTGGGAGTGATCGCGGTGTTGGCGCGCTGCAGCAGGGGCGCGTTGACCTGGATGGACACGCCGAGCAGGAAGATGAACATCGCCAGGCCGGCCAGGAACTCCTTCCAGACCAGCGCCGGGAAGGTGACCACGGTCTCCTCCTCCTCGCGGCGGCGCACCACCAGCGGCATCGACGCCAGCTCCGGGCCGGTCCCCCGTGGTCGCGGCGTCCGAACAGCCACCGACGCTGTCCTCGCGACGGGCACCGCCTCTCCCTCGCCGGTGTCGCCGGACGTGTCCCCAACGACTGTCGCCATCGCTCAGAGGCCTCCTGTGAACCCGTCTTTGCGGACGCGCCAGAAGTGTATGACCATCAGGATGAACCCGATGAGGGGCAGGGCGACGACGTGTAACACGTAGAAGCGTATTAACGCGCCCTGGCCAACGTTGCGGCCCCCGAGGAGGAGGTAGCGCGTGTAGGGGCCGGCGATGGGCGCGTACTTGGCCATGTTCGTGCCCACGGTGATCGCCCAGACGGCCAGCTGGTCCCAGGGAAGGAGATAGCCCGAGAACGAGAGCAGGAGGGTGATCAGCAGGAGGAAGGTGCCGATCGCCCAGTTGAACTCACGTGGTGGCTTGTAGGCGCCTTGGTAGAAGACCCGCGCCATGTGCAGCCAGACGGTGATGACCATCCCGTGCGCCGCCCAGCGATGGAGGTTGCGGATGACCAGCCCGAAGGTGGCGACGAACTGGAGGTCCTTGATGTTCTGGTAGGCCTGGTCCACCGAGGGGATGTAATAGAACATCAGGAACAGCCCGCTGATGGTCAGCAGGATGAAGAGGAAGAAGGAGAGGCCGCCCAGGCAGAGGGTGTAGCTGACCCGGATCGCCGACTTCTTGACCCGGACAGGGTGGACGTGAAGGAAGAAGTTGGTCAGCGCAGTGCGGGCGGCGACCTTGTCGGTGGTGGGCAGGCCGTGACGGAAGATCGACCCCCAGATCTGCGACGCGAACGCGCGGAGAGGGTTGCCCTCGGTCGGCTTGGAACTCACAGCCCCATCCCCATCGCTCGTCTTTCTCCCATCTCGAAGCTCACACCCCGATCGTCGCGCCGTTGCTCTTGCCGGTCTTGGGATCCAGCCGCCACCTGGGGACGCTGGTGTCGCCGGCCTGACGGTACACGGTGATGGCCGCCCGGTTCACGACGAAGAACTTGTCGGGTGACATCGAGATGTCGACCCAATCCATGGGGCGGGGCGCCGGGCCGTAGAAATTGGTCGAATCGATGAAGTACCTGCTCCCGTGGCACGGGCACGCCCAGCCGTTGCGCGTGCTGATGGCGCCGCCCTCTGCGTTGTAGTGCTTGGCCACGGTCTGGGCGGTGTCGGTGACGCCCGTGCCGCTGGTGACGTCGCTGACGTAGTTGGGGGTGCACCCGAGGTGCGTGCACACCAGGTAGACGGCGTAGATCCCGATGGTGTCAAGAACCACGGTGACCCGGTTGGCCGTGTCACTGAGCACGTTGACCTTGAGCGTGCCGCTGCCCGTGAGGTCGTCCACGGTGAAATGCGTCTTGAATTGCGGCGGCGCTTCCAGGGTGGCGGCCGGGAACATGAACTTGAGCAACTCGAGACCACCGAACAGGGTCGCCCCGAGAGCCCCCACCGCCCCCACGAGGAGGAGGAACTGCCGACGTGTCGCCTCGACTCGCGATCGCAGTTTGCCGCGGGGCGTGTCGTACGGGTTCAGCGCCACAAGAGCCTCAGGACGGGGAGTACGGCGACAGACGCGATTCTAGCGGCGGGCCCCCTCCACACCGCTGTCACACGAAGGGGTTGCTGGACGGCGGCGTGATGATGTTGGCGAAGACGATCGTCGAGATCATGATCACGACGAAAGCCACGATGATGACCAGGCATCCGAAGTCGGAGCGGAGGGCGAGGATGAAGCGTTCGACCATTTCTTCCCAACACAGCCGACCTCGGGCGCAACGGCGCACAGGATAAGCGACGGTCCCGCCCGGCTGCGTCGCGGGTTCGGGCAAGGGATGCTGCCCGCTGCTACCGTCTCCGCGCCGTGAGCGATTGGCGCACCCTCGAGATCTACTCGACGTTCATCCAGGTCACCGGAGAGTTGGAGATCGTGCGTCCTGACCGCGTCAGTGACGCCGTCAACCGCTTCGGCGACTACCTGCACCTGCGCAACGGCTGGGCCGAACCGCTGTCGGTGAGCTACCCCATCCTCAGTCGCACCGAGCCGTTGCTCACCGTCGCCAAGGCCGGCGTGGTGTTGATCTGCCCGCTCGATGACGCCGGCGACGGCAACAGGGCCCTCTGGCGTGAGAAGGCTGTGCACCCGGCCTCGATCAACACCCAGGCGTTCTCGATGGTCGGCGACCTCCACATGGAACCGCGCCACACCCTCCAGGACCACCTCGAGCGCTTCCCGGGCGATTTCATCCCGGTCACCAACCTGTCCGCGCTCTGGGTGACGGCGATCAGCTCGGGCACCCACGCCGTCCAGCGCCCCTTCGCCCTGCTCAACCCCTCAGCGATCCTGTCCTTCTCGATCAGGTAGGGGCGCCCTAGATGACGACGGTCTGCTCAGCGGCGCGCTTGCGCCTGGCGGTCTCGACCGCACCGAGGAGCAGACACGCGACCGCAACCGCGGCGAACGCAAGGCCGATGAACACCTTGACGGTGCGTGTGCCGACGGCGAGGAAGCTGCCGCTGTCGTCAAGGAACGACCTCTCCGCAGGCGCGGCCCAGACGGTGGTGATGAACGCCATGACCACCCAAAGGGCGGCGATGAAGTACCAGATGGCGGCTGGGTTGGGAAGCCCGGACCGCGGCCGCGAGGCGAAGTAGAACGCCGCCAGGCACACCACCTCGAGCCCGACGTACATGTTGAACAGGATGAACGTCAGCCAGAAGCTGAGTTGCTCCACACCGGGCATCCCGGCGAAGCCGTTGATCGCGAACGCGTTGCTTCCTGAAGCCGCGAGCATGTGCATCGCCGGCAAAGATACAACGAAGGCCACCGAACCGGCCCATCCGGCTGCGCCGGCCGCGTCCACCCCGTAACGCTCCGGTGGGAGCTAGGCTTGTACTCAGACGATGCCCATTGCCCCATTTCTGCACGCCACGATGGAGACGGCCACGGGCGGGATGGGCACGCCGGTTGCCCAGATCCTCTCCCTCGGCTCGTACATCCCTGACGGTGTGCTCACCAATGCCGACATGGAAGCGATGGTCGACACCTCGGACACGTGGATCGTCGAGCGCACCGGCATCAGGGAACGGCATCGTGTGGGACCCGGCGACACCGCGGCGTCGATGGGCGAGCGCGCCGCCCGCGAAGCGCTCGCCAAGGCGGGCAACCCCGTCCCTGACGCCATCATCGTGGCCACCTGCAGCGCCGCGACCAGGCTGCCCTCCACGGCCTGCCTGATCCAGCAGCGCCTCGGCCTCGGCGGCATGCCGGCGTTCGACATCAACGCCGCGTGTTCCGGTTTCGTGTACGCGCTCGCCCTCTCCGATTCACTGATCCGCAGCCGGGCACTGCGCACTGTGCTTGTGATCGCCAGCGAGGCGCTCACCCCGCTCGTCGACTACACCGACCGCTCCACCTGCGTGCTCTTCGGGGACGGCGCCGCGGCCGCCGTGGTGGGCAGCGGCGGCGGGGATGGGGGCATCAGGGCGGTGCGCTGGGCCGCCGACGGGGCGGAGGCCGACCTCATCTATTACGGGGTCCGCGAGGACGACCCCGACGGAGGGAGGGCCATCCGCATGGCCGGGCGCGGCACCTTCCGGTCGGCGGTCACCCGGTTCATCAACGTCTCGGAGCTGCTCCTCGCCGACGCCGGCTGGACCGCTGACGACATCGACTGGTTCATCCCCCACCAGGCCAACCTGCGCATCATCGAGGCCACCGCAAAGCGACTCGGTGTTCCCATGGAGCGTGTGATCGTCAACGTCGACCGTGTCGGCAACACGAGCGCCGCATCCATCCCCATCGCCCTCCATGAGGCCGCGGCAACCGGGCGCCTTCGGCCCGGCCAGCGCGTCGTCAGCGTCGCCTTCGGCAGCGGCGTGACCTGGGGTGGCGTCGCCCTCGAATGGACCGGCCAAACCTCCCGGTGATCGGGCGGCGCAACGCCGCTCATCCGCTCGCCGCCCCCGGTCCTAAGCTCCGCCCGGTCGCGCCGGCGGGCACGGTGGAGTGCCGCGGCTGCGGACGTCGCTTCGTCGCGGCCCGTTTCGAGAAGCATCTGCGCGTCTGCCCCGATTGCGGCCGCCACGCGGTTGTGCCTGCTCTCAATCGCGCCGTCCAGCTGGCGGACTCGGCAACGCTCAAGGTCGTCAGGTTTGAGATCGGCGATCGCGACCCCCTGGGCTTCGACGACGGCGTCCCCTACCCGTCGAGGGTTGCGGAGGCGCGTCAGCGAACCAAGCTCCAGGAGACCTTCGTTGTCGCCCGCGCCGCCATGGGGACGGTGCCCGTCGTCCTCGCCTGCATGGACTTCGGCTTCCTCGGAGGCTCGCTGGGCAGCGCCGCGGGTGAGCAGTTCGCACGTGCCTGCGACCTCGCCGTCGCCGAGGGTCGGGCGCTGGTCGCGGTCTGCACGTCCGGCGGGGCGCGCATGCAGGAGGGCATCGCGTCCCTTGCACAGATGGCCCGTTGCTCGGCCGGAGTCGTGGCTGTGGCTCGCGCCGGGCTCCCCTACATCTCGATTCTCACCGACCCCTGCTTCGGCGGCGTCACGGCATCCTTCGCGGCGCAGGCCGACGTCATCCTCGCCGAGCCGCACGCGCGCATCGGCTTCGCAGGCGGGCGGGTGATCGAGCAGGCCAGCCACGACCGCCTCCCCGACGGCTTCCAGACGTCGGAATTCCTTCTCGCCCATGGCATGGTCGACGCCGTCGTGGATCGCGGCGTCCTCCGCGAGACGATCGTTCGCCTGCTCATCGGGTTCTCGGCGCGCTCGTGAACGTCAGCACCGACACCGCCGAACGCGAGCGCATCGCCATCGAGGCCGTCGAGCTGGCCCGCAACCCAGGCCGTCCGCGCACCCTCCAGGTGATCGCAGAGGCTTTCACGGAGTGGACCGAACTCCGCGGAGATCGCCTCTTCGGCGACGACCGGGCGGTGGTCGGCGGCCCGGCCCTGCTCGGCTCACGCTGGGTGATGGTCATCGGCCAGGAGAAGGGCACCGACGCGCTCAGCCGCGCCGTGCACAACTTCGGGATGCCTCACCCCGAGGGCTATCGCAAGGCGCAGCGGCTGATGCGCACCGCCGAGAAGTTCGGCATGCCGGTGGTGTGCCTGGTGGACACGCCGGCAGCGCATGCCGGGATCGGTGCTGAGGAGCGCGGCCAGGCGTGGGCGATCGCTCAATCGCTGATCACCATGCTGGAACTGCGTGTCCCGGTGGTCAGCGCGGTGCTGAGCGAGGGGGGCTCAGGAGGAGCGCTTGCATTGGCGCTCGCCGATCGCGTGCTGGCGCTGGAGAACGCCGTGTACACGGTCGCCCCCCCGGAGACCTGCGCCGCCATCCTCTATCGCGACGCCGGACAGAGGGCGCGCGCAGCGGCCGCCCTGCGACCGGGGGTCGCCACCGCCTACGACATCGGGCTCGTCGACGAGCTCATCCCCGAACCGATGCCGGGCGCTCACGCCCACGCGTCCCTGTGCGTGGCGGCGCTGCGCGGCGCCCTCATCCGCCATCTCGACGAACTCTGCGCCAAGGACATCGACGTGGTCCTCGAGGAGCGCACGCGGCGCTACCGTCGCGCGGGCGACGGGGTGGCTGCGCCGGCTTAGGCAGCCATCTCGACAGCACCGCTGCCTGAGGCGTTGCGATCCGGGCGCTTCAGGAAGAGGGCCGGGATGATGCCCAGGGCCGAGAGGATGGCGACCAGGACGAAGGTGCGGTCGAAGGCGTCAGAGAACACTCCCCCCGCGTACTGGTGGTTGAAGGCGTCGAGAACGGCGTTGCCCGTGCTCGGCTGGGTGCTCCCGGAACTCTCCTGCGCCGACGAGGCGGCGATCGTCTGGCGGAGATGGCCGCAGTACTCATCTGCGGTGAGCTGCGGTTGATGGAGGCTGGCCGCCGCGGCGGCCACCACCGTTGCCGACGGCGCGCACGTGGTCTGCGCCGCCGCGCCGGCGAACTGTCCGGCGAGGACGGTGACGAGGACCGCGATCCCCACTGACGAGGAGAGGCGCTGCAGCGTGTTGGTGATGCTCGACGCGCGCGACGTGTACTGGCGTGGCACGCGCGCCATGGCCGCCGACATCGTCGGCATCATCGCGAAGCCCATGGCGAATCCGCGCAGCAGCAGGGCAGAGATCACCAGCCAATTCGACGAGTTGTAGTGGATCTGGGCGAGCACCACGCTGCCGATGGTGAGCAGGATCATCCCTGTGGCCACAACCCATTTGGGACCGATGCGGTCGGTCAGGTAGCCACCGAGCGGCATGGAGATGGCGGCCACGGCCGCTTGCGGGAGCAACAGCAGGCCGGTCTCGATGGCGTCATAGCCGTGCACCTCCTGCAGGTACAGCGGCAGCAGCAGCATGGTGCCGAACATGGCCGTGACCACGACGAAGCTGAGCACCATCGCCCAGGAGAAGGTGCGGTCGCGGAAGAGCGACAGTTGCAGAAGCGGAGCGCGGAAGCGCAGCTGGCGCACGATGAACACGCCCATCAGCAGCACGCTTGCAGCAAGCAGGGTCACGACCAACAATGACGACCAGCCCAGCTGGGTGCTTCGGTCGACGGCATACATCAGGGCGATGACGGCGGGGACCCCCGTCAGAAGCCCGACGACATCGAGGCGCAGCTTGGCGGTGCGGTGGGTCTCGCGCAGGAAGCGCGTGGCCGCGATGAAGCCGACGATGCCGATCGGAACGTTGACGTAGAAGATCAGGCGCCAGCTGAAGTCCTGCACGAAATAGCCGCCGAGCACGGGCCCGACCGCGGGGGCGATCAGCATGGGCACCCCGAAGATGCCCATCACCTTGCCCATGTTCTGGGGCCCGACCGCCTGCAGGATGATGGTCATGCCGATGGGCATGAGCATGCCGCCGCCGACGCCCTGGATGACCCGGAAGAAGATCAGCTCACCGAGGTTCTGCGACACGCCGCAGAGCATCGACGCCACCGTGAACATCACGATGGTGATCAGGTACAGCTTCTTGGTCCCCCACCGGTCGGTTGCCCAGCCGGTCAGCGGGATCACCGCCCCCTGCGCCAGCAGGTACCCCGTCACCACCCACGCGATGTCGGTGTAGCTACCCGCGTGGAGGTCGTGTTGGAGCGTGGGAATGGCGATGTTGACGATCGTCGAGTCGAGGATCGTCATGATCGTGCCACAGAGCACGACGGCGAGCGCCACCCACTTGTAGTCGAAGCGGCCCACGCGGGCATGCACGACGCTGACCTCGTCGACGGATCGAGGGCGTTCGGCGACGGGACTCTCCGTCATACCGGGCCACCATAACGCCTCTCGCTTCGACGTCGTCCCAGCCGGGACCCGCCCGCCGGGGCCGGGACGACCCTGCCGGTCAGCGTCCGCGCCCCTGCTCGTTGATGCCGGCGTGACGGCTCTCCTTGACCTCGCGCATCGCCGCGTCGGCATGTTGGAGGAGCCGGTCGACGTCGTCCGCGTCGTCGGGGAAGATGGCCACCCCGCAGGAGATGGTCACGCCGGCCCCGCTCAACTCCGGGTCCTCGCGGACCCGAAGCTCGAAGGAGTTGCTGATGCGCAGGCCGACAGCCGACGCCTCGGCATGGTCGGCGCCGGGGAGCACGCAGACGAACTCATCGCCGCCGTACCTGGCGGCGGAGTCCTCGCGGCGCAGCGAGGCGTGGAAGACCTCGGCGAGGATGGTGAGCACCCTGTCGCCGGCAGCATGACCGAAGGTGTCGTTGACGGTCTTGAACCGATCGAGGTCGCAGAAGACCACCCCCAAGGTCGTCGTGCGCCTCTTTGCGCGGGCCACCTCCTGGTCGAGCGTGCGCGTGAGCTGGCGGTGGTTGGCCAGCCCGGTGATGCTGTCGAGGTGCGCCTGGTCGAGCTCGCGCTCGTAGCGGCGCGCCCGCTCGATGGCCCGGGCGGCCTCCCCGGCGAGAGCGGACACGACGGGTACGTCCTCCTCGCTCCAGGCCAACTCACGGCGGTGCGAGGTGAGCATGTACACCCCGATGACCTCGTCGTCGACGATCATTGGCGCCCCGACGGCGCAGAGGGCAACGCCACGGTGCAGGCCGAGCATCTGTTCGCGCACCTGCTCGCCGAGGTTGGTCTGCGCCGTGCTGACGTCGTAGGCAGTGGGCCACAGCATCGGCCGGCTGGAGGCGAAGACCCGTCCCGAGAGTCCCTCGCCGGGCGACATCGTGAAGTCGAGGCTGTCCCCGTCAAGGGAGCGCACGCCGGTCGGCCCGAGGTACAGCGGAAGCGGACGCAGCCGGTCAGCGCTCACGTCGTAGAGGAGGACCGCGGCGTGCGTGGTCAGTGGAAAGGAGGCCCGACTGGTCTCGAGCACGGCCCGGGTGACGCCGAGCACGTCGATGGCGGTTCCCACCCGCTCCGCGGCGACGCCGTGTGCGGAGCTTCGCAGCCGGTCGGACTCGGCGGCCGCGCCGACCCCCTTGATCTGCGCGAGGGCGACGAGCTGCGTTGCCACCATCAGGCCGATGACCACGAGCAGGGTGGGCACGTCGCCCAGGTGCCAGAGCAGCCACAGCAGCGAGAAGCCGCCGAGCACAAGGACCGACCTGGCGGCCACCGCGCGGGCGCGGGCCGCGGGAGGCGTGTTCACGAGGATCGCGGTGAACGCCAGCGAGGCGAGGATGGCGATGCTGTCGAGGTACCCGGCAGCGAGGGCGACGACGGTGCCGGCGACGAGCGACGCCACGGTGCCGCGGAGGATCACGACCACGTCGCCGCGCATCCAGCCGCGATCAAGGAACCGGATGACGGTCACGGTGTAGACAAGGGCGAAGACGCCGACGCCGAGTTCCGCGAACCAGTGCGGCGCCGGCAGGGGCAACGTCAGGACGCGCGCCAGCATGGCGGCGAGCACGAGCGCGAACGCCAGTGCTGCGATCCGCCTCGACACGGCCGATCGTCTTCCCACGAGGTCCTCTGGTGCCATCTCGGTCCTGCAGCGACAGTGGCCGGTATCTTTTCAAACACCGGCGGCCCACAAGGGGTTCGTTACCACTTCGGAGGAGCGCCGCTTGTGAGCTGTGCCGTGGCATGGTAGCGTTGCCCGGACGAACTGACGTTCGCAGGCCAGGCCCACCCCGTTCACGTCTCCCCACTCATGAGCACCAGCCTTCTCCACCTAGCCGACCTGCACCTTGACCGTTCCTTCGCGGGGATGGGCTGCCAGGGCGAGCCGGCAATGCGTCGCCGCCTCGGGCTTCGCGACGCCCTCCGGCGCGCCGGACAGACGGCCCAGGAGCGCGGTTGCACCGCGGTCACGATCGGCGGCGACCTCTACGAGCACGACCGCTCCGGCGCCGACACCGCCGCCTTCCTCGCCGAGACCTTCCGCTCGTGGTCGCCCATCGAGGTGCTTCTCGCCCCCGGCAACCACGACGCGCTGCTGCCCGGCTCCATACACAGCCGTGTCGAGTGGCCCGCCAACGTGCACGTCTTTCGCACCGCCGAGCTCCGTCCCCATGACCTCGCCGACGGTCTCACGGTGTGGGGTCTCGCCCACCTCGAGCCCGCCTGGCAGGGCGACCCCCTCGACTGTGCGCCGGTCGGCGCCGACGGCGGCGTCCACCTCGCGCTGTTTCACGGGGCCGAGATGGGATCGCGGCCCGAGGGCAAGTCCATCCACGGACCCTTCCACTCCGTCGACATCCGCGAGCGCGGTTTCAGCGCCGCGCTGTGCGGCCACTACCATCGCCGCCGCATCGACGAGGCCAATGGGCTGCTCTACCCGGGCAGCCCCGAACCGCTCACATTCGACGAGCCCGAGGCGCGCGGCGCCGTCCTCGTCGAGGTGGCCGGCGACGGGACGGTCAGCTACGAGGCGCTGGCGGACAACCGCTGGCACGCACGCACCACTCGAGCCGACGTCTCGGCGGCGCGCAGCCTCGCCGACGTCGTGGACGCGGCCTGCTCGGCTGCGGCAGTGCTCTGCGCGGGCCTCGACGGGTCGCGCACCATGCTCCGCGTCGACCTTGTCGGCGAGATCGACCACTCCGTGTCCACCGACGTTTTCACCGTCGAGACCTCCGTTCGCGACGGCACCGGCGCCGTCGGCGTGCGGGTGCGCGACTTCACGACCCCGGCCCTCGACCTGGCGGCGGTCAGCGGCGAGAGCGCTGTGCTCGGCGCGTTCGCGAGGCTCGTCGCCGAGGCCTCTGCCGGAGCGGACGCCGCGGAGCGACGCGTGCTCGACGACGCCCTGCGCTACGGGCTGCAGGCGCTGGGCGGCGCGGAGATCGGTCTGCGATGAGGCTCGATCGGGTCGAGATCGGCGGCTTCGGTAGTCTGCGTGATGTCGAGGTCGACTTCCATCCCCGGATGACCGTCCTGCTCGGCGAGAACGAGTCGGGCAAGTCGACCGTCCTGCGAGCGCTCCGCGCGGCCCTCTACGGCCTCGACGCCGGCGGCCCGGGGCGGGCCACCGATCGCAGCGACTGGACGCGTTGGACTCCCTGGAACGGGCAGGCGTACTCCGTCGCGCTCACCTACGAGCTCGCCTCGGGACGACGCCTGCGCGTGGCCCGGCGCCTCGAGCGGCGGGAACAGGCCTGCCAGGTTCACGAGATCGGGGGTGGCGACGTCACCGCCGAAGTGCGTGTCGGCCGCACCGTGGCACCCGGGTTGGTGCACCTCGGCATCGACGAGGCGGTGTTCTGCGCAAGCGCCTGCGTCGGCGACGACGGGCTCCGCCTCGGCGCCGCAGACAGCCCGGCGGCCCGCGCGGCCGAGGTCCAGGAGGCGATCGAGCGCCTCGCCGACTCCCGGGGAGAGACCACCGCCGCACAGGCGCTGGCGACGATCAACGACGCCGCCGGCCGTATCGGCTCGGAGCGACGCTCGGCGAGCCCACTCGGGCGCGCCGTCAACCGGCTCAGGCAGTTGGACGTCCAGGTCGACGATGCGCGACGCCGGCTGCAGGCGCTGGCTGCTGAGGAGGAGCGCCTACGCAGTCTCGAGGTCGCTGCCCATCAGGCCGAGGAGCGTCGCATCGACGCAGAGCGCCGCTGGCTGCTCGGCCGCCTGGCCGCGATCGCCGCCCAGCAGGCTGATCTCGAGGCGGCAACAGTCGAGATGGCGCACGCGGCGGCCGAGATCGAGGGCACCGCACACCTCTCGGGCTTTCCCCTCGAGTCCGAGGATCGGGTCGCGTCCCTGGCGGCCGAGGCCCACGAGACCCGGCGCACCGCGGACGAAGCGCGGGCGCGATCCGAGGCGGCGCAGCCCCGGCTGGTCGAGGTTCGGCGGCGGCGAGCCGAGATCGCCGCCGGGCGCCGGGCGCTCGGGCGCACCGACCTGGTGGACGACGACGCCGTCGCCGAGGCCGCCGGCCTGGAGCGGGCGCTGTCGGAGACACTCGCCGGCCGGCGGCGCGAGGACGAACTCGCCGCCGCTGCCGGCCGCCGCGAAGCCCTGCGCCGGGAGATCGCGGCCACCGGCATCGCCGGCACCGGGGCTGCGAGCGTCGAGGTCGCCATCGAGCTCGTCAACGCCGCCCGGGGGAGCCGTTCCAGCCGGGTCGGCAAGGTCGCAGCAACCCTGGCCCTGTTCGCGGGGGCAGGGGTCGCCGCCGTGTCGGCCGCATCGCACCGCGGGACTTGGGCTCTGATCGCGGCTGCGGTCGCCGTCGTCGCCGCCCTGGTCGTCGTGGCCATCGACAGGCTCGTCGCCGGGGAGGCCGAGCACGCGCGGCGGCGCCTGATCCGCCTCTGCCCGGGAGTGGCCGTCGATGGTGAGGGCCTCGATCGCCTCGCCGACCGCCTCCCTCAGCTGCGCGCGCTCCACGCCGAGTTGCAGCGCGAGGACGTCCGCGTCGAGACGCTCTGCGCGGAGATGGCGACCGCGGAGCGACGCCTCGGCGAGCTGGCCCTGGCGGCGGCGAACCTCGCCTCGCGCTGCCAGCTGACCCCGGCGCGCTCGCAGACGCCCGCGCGCGGCGCCGAGGAGGTGGTGCGAGCCGTGCTCGACGCCGTGACGGGCGCATCGGGGATCAGCCGCCGCCGTCAGGAGCTCGCCACTGAGGACGGCCTCCTCGAACAGCGTGAGGCGGACCTCGATCGCCTCGCCGAGGAC
>PLWW01000081.1 GCA_003153125.1 Candidatus Dormiibacterota bacterium
TGCGCGTGGCGGCGACCGGGCCGATGTGGCCGGCTCCGAGCCACTTGACCACTCCCGTCTCCATAACCTGGAAACGGCGGCCGAGCACGCCCGCCAGGGGGCCGTCGCGGCCTCCACTGCCGCGGCGGCGCTGCGCGCCGGCATTGCCGAGATGCGCAGCGGAGCGGCGGTGCTCGCCGACCTCGAGGACGAGCGCACCGCGTGCCTGGCGGCGCGCGACCGCGGCCAGCACCAGCTTGCCGCGCTGCGTCGCGCCGCTGAGCTCATCGAGAGCGCCACGCGCAGCGTCCATCGCGACCTGGCCCCGCGCCTGGCCACCTCCGTCGCCGAGCGCCTCGCCCTGATCACCGAGGGGAGGTATGGCGCTGTCAACGTGGACACGGCTCACTTCGAGGTTTCGCTGCTCGGCAGAGACCGCCCCGACCTGGTGGCGCTTGAGGTGCTCTCGCACGGCACGCGCGACCAGGTGTCCCTGCTCCTCCGCCTCGCGCTCGCCGAGGTCCTCAGCGAGGCCGGCGAGCAGGTGCCGCTGCTCCTCGACGAGCCGTTGGTCAGCGCGGACCCGGTGCGACGGGCCACCGCGTTGCGCTTCCTCTGGAACCTCTCGGCCACCAACCAGGTGGTGATCAGCACCTCCGACCCCACGCTGGTCACTGCCCTCCGGTCCGTCTGCGACGGAGAGGCGCCGGCCGTCGTCTCCATGGCCGGAGCCAGCGCAACGATCGAGACGACCGGGCGGGCTGTGGCAACGGCTCGTCGGCTCTGACGCCCAACCGGGTCAGAGCAGGGCTGCGATCCTGGCAAGGCCCTGCAACTCGGACACGTCCTCGCTGAAGAGCGGGATGCGCACCACCGGTGCCTCGCCCAGCCCTTCGAGGCGGCTCAATTGGCGTGCGTCGCGCTCCGCCATGGCGTGGAAGTGCAACCAGCGATCGCCGATGGCATGGACCGAGTCCGGCGCCACGCGGTGGCCCATGCGGGTGCTCAGCCAGGCGGGCAGTCCGGCGTCGTCGGCGAGGGCCTGCGCGGTGGCGAGCGCGGTGCGATCGCGCAGCGACTGTGGGAGGGTGCGGTTGACCACCACACCCCGCAAGGGCATGCGGTACTCGTGGAGGCGTGCCGTGAAGTACTCGGCCTCGGCGAACGGCGCCGGTTCCAGCGTGGTCACCACGACAAAGCCGACCTGGGGGCTGCGCAGCAGGCGGTAGACGTCCCGGGCGCGCTGCTGCACGCCTCCGTAGATCTTCTGGAGGTCGGCGACGAACTCGGCCACCTCGCTGAGCACGTCGGCGCCGAGGAGACGGTCGGCCATGCGCAGGAACGGCGTCGCCGCGAGGTTGACGGCGCGCATGCCGAACAGCGTCGGCCCCGAGAGCCAGCTCAACATCTTGGCCCCGACGAAATCGGTGAGGCGGTTGGGCGCCTCGAGAAAGTCCAGCGCGTTGCGCGACGGCGGCGTGTCAATGATCAGCGTGTCGTACTCCCCGGCCGTGTGCAGCTCGTAGAGCGCTTCCATGGCCATGTACTCGTGGGAGCCGATGAAGGAGTCGCTGATGCCCTTGTAGAAACGATTGTCGAGAATGCGCTTGGCGTCACGCCGGGTTGGTGCCATTCGCGTCACCAAGCTGTCGAACGTCGATTTCATGTCAAGCATGGCAGCAACGAGCTCGCCCTCGACCTCGATCCCGGCGCGGCGCAGCCGGGCGCGCGACACCTTGACCGGCTCGGTGCCGATCTCGCGCAGTCCGAGCGCGGTGGCGAGGCGGTGCGCCGGGTCGACGGTGAGAACGAGCACGCGCTGGTCGGTGCGCTGGGCGATGGCGAGCCCGAGCGCGGCGCTGACGGTGGTCTTGCCCACCCCGCCACTGCCGCAACAGATGATCACGTCCAGGTGTTGGAGGTCGGTCACCAGGCGCTCGTCCACACCCGCGACGCCAAGGGCGGCTGCGCGGTCGGCGCTCACCTGCGCGCCTCGGTGGCGTCGCGGAGGGCGACGGCGACAGCTCGTGTGGTCGCCAGGCCCGTGCGCGCCGGGGTCACGGGCACCTGGACGACAGGGACACCGATGCTCGCACGCAGCTGACGCGCCTGGGCCTGGGCGGACCTGTGGAGGCGCGCCCCCAGCTCGAGGTCGGCGCCGATGCGTGCCGCCCCGGGCAGGCGGGCCCGCACCGGTGCGTCGGCCGTGGTCAGCTCGGCGAGGACGCGGCGCGCGGCAGCCGGCAGTGGCTCAGGCGGCATCCGGTTGAGGACGCACATGGACACGTGGACGGTGCCCTGCCTGGCGATGTCGCGGCGCAGCTCGATCGTCTCGACGACCGGCATCTCCTCGGGGAGTGAGGTGAGAACAGCCGTGGTGCGGCGGCTGTCGGTGATCACGCCGTCGATCCATTCGATCTGCCCGCGGATGAGGCCGCCGCGGATCAGCTCCAGCATCGCGCGCGCTGCTCGCAATTGGGCGAGCACGTGCCCGCTGGAGGTGCAGTCGACCACGATGAGGTCCCACACCGGGCGCTTGTTGTCATCGCGGCGCCGCTCCTCGAAGGCGATCTTGCCGGTGACGAGCATGTCCCGCGGACCGGGGACCGCGGTGGCGATGAAGTCGAAGACGCGCGAGAGCGGCGTCATCCGTGCCAGCCGCGGCACCTTGAAGTAGAGGTGCAAATACTCCTGGAAGGCTTCCTCGGCGTGCAGCGCGAGCACGCTGACCCCGGGTTGCACGACCGTGGCCTTGAAGTTCGCACCGTGGGAGCCGAGGGCCGTCGAGAGGTCGCCCTTGGCGTCGACCTCGACACCGAGCACCTCCTTGCCGTTCCTCGCGGCGAGCAGACAGATGGCCGCGGCGATGGTGGTCTTGCCCGTGCCGCCCTTGCCCGCGACGAACACGATGCGTCGCTTGAGCAACTCGTCGAGGAGGCCGGACGACAGGCGAGCTTCGGGCTTTCTAGCCGGCAGAGCGAGACGCCTCGAGCACGGCGGCGGCGTGCCCGCCCGCGGTGACTGCGCGCCATTCCTTCTCGACATCGCCCGTGGCGCCGACAAGGAAGGTGCTCCGCTCCACGCCGCGGTACGTCCGCCCGTACCTCGATTTCTCGACCCACAGCCCGAGGGCGTCGATGAGGACGCGATCGGGGTCGCTGATCAGAGGGATGCCGAGGTCGCACTTGGCAGCAAAGCGGTCATGACTGCGCACCGAATCGGGCGACACGCCATAGACGTCGATGCCCGCCGCGCGAAAATCGCCGAGCAGGGCGGTGAACTCGCGTCCCTCGAGGGTGCAACCCGGGGTGTCGTCCTTGGCATAGAAGTACAGGAGGGTGCGCCTGCCCAGGAGGTCGTCGCGGCGCAACCGCTTGCCTCCACCACGTTCCAGGTCGAAGTCCGGCAGCGCTGCCACCGTGCCCATTGTCGCCTCCTCTGCTGTGATGCGAATTGCCGCCAACCTGAGTCTAGCTTCGCTCCCCAACTCCGCGGTTCGCGCGCGGAGGCTGCCTATACTCGGCGGCCCATGGGCACCCCCACTCGAGGCCGCGGCGGCACCGGACGGCGGCGTGCCGCGCCGGCATCCAGCGCGCCGGTGCCCGAGATCATCGCCGCGGCAACGCCACCCGCGGAGGCCCGGCGCGCGGTCACAGGCCTGCTGCTGCGCTTCATCTCCTGCGGACTGATCGCACTCGGGTTCGGCGTGGCCTGGCGTTTCACGTTGGCGCCGCCGACGATCGGCCCCGGCTCCGCTTTCGCGGGCATCTTCTCGCTGCTCCTCGGCTTCATCGCCGGCGGCATCCTCTGGTACCTGCACGACGCGCGTCGCCGCCGCCTTGTCCCGGAGTCGGTGAGCGACGAGCGGCTGGTGTTCTCGTTCATCGTCTTCGCGATCGTGCCGTTCGCGGTGCTGTTGCTGATCGGCGTGGTGTGGCTGGTGGCGTTCCTGCTGGGCATCGCCTGAACCGCGTCAGTTGAGCGCGGCGCGCAGCCGGCAGGCCACCTCTTCGATTGCCTCGCGGTCGGACGCGTCCGCCTCCGCGTTGTCGAGGTAATGACGCAGGTCCGCGAGGGCGGCGCCGTTGTGCCCGGTCCGCCAGAGCAGGAGGCCGCGGTCGCGGCGTTCGGACGCTTTGTCGGGAAAGAGGGCGACGCAGCGATCAGCGGCGCGCACCGCCATGTCCCAGCGCTCCAGGGACGAGTAGCAGCCGCGCAGGTTGCGGGACATCCGCGCCAGCATGAGGCGCGCCGACACAGGCAGCAGCCAGGCCGGCCGCAGGGAGCCGGGGTCGTTTCCGGTTGCCGCGGCCACCAGCCTCTGGGCGGCGGCGTCGTCGAGGATCTCACCGTCCCACGGTTCGGCAAGGACGCCGTCGACGCGCACCCCGAAGTGGCCGGGGAGGCCGATGCCCTCGACGCTGAGCCCGGCGCGGCGGCCGACCGCCATCCAGAGCACCGCGCAGCTGATCGGAATCCCGGCGCCGCGTTCCAGGACCAGGTGCAGGTAGTGGGCGCGCGGGTCACCGCCGCCGGAGCGGCGCAGGCCGACGCGGTCGCGAAGGAGCTCGTGGATGATGGTCACGGCCTCCGAGCCGCGAGCGCCGCCGAGACGGCGGCGGAGGTCGGCCGCCAGCGTCTCGATGACGCGGAGAGCCCCGGGAACATCGACCTCCGCGCAGTCCTCGGCGGCCAGCCACAGGGCGCCTTCCGCGATGTCGCCCCGGGGATCACCGGCGCAGACGAGCAGTGCTTCCCGGGGATCCACGTCCATCGCGCGAATCATGCGCCGTCAGCGGCGCGTTCGCGCGGCATCGCGGGGCGAGGCGGGCGTGCGTTGGTAGACTGGCTCGATGCTCCTCGAGGAGATCTCCGGACCGCAGGACCTGAAAGGGCTCGGCAGCTCTGATCTGGACCGGCTCTGCGAGGAGATCCGCGACCGCCTGATCAGCGCCGTCGCCCGCACCGGTGGCCACCTCGGTCCCAACCTGGGCGTCGTCGAACTGACCGTGGCCCTGCACCGCGTGTTCGATTCCCCACGGGACCGCATCGTGTTCGACACCGGCCACCAGGCCTACGTGCACAAGATGCTCACCGGTCGCGCGGAGCGGTTCGACTCGCTTCGCCAGCACGGGGGCATGAGCGGCTACCCGTCGCGCGGCGAGTCCGAGCACGACATCGTGGAGAACTCGCACGCGTCCACAGGGCTCAGCTACGCGCTGGCGCTGGCCACGGCGCGAGAGCTGCGCGGCGAAGGGGGCAAGGTCGTCTGCGTCATCGGTGACGGGGCGCTCACCGGGGGCATGGCCTACGAGGCGCTCAACAACATCGGTCAGCGCCAACCCGAGATCATCATCATCCTCAACGACAACGGGCGCTCCTACGCGCCCACCGTGGGCGGCATCGCGGAGAACCTCGGCCAGCTCCGTCTCTCGCCCAAGTACGAGCGCGCCAAGGGGGCCGCGGGGCAGACGCTGCGTCAGCTGCCGGTCGTCGGCGAGTCGGCCTACGGCGCCGCCAAACGCATGAAGGACTCGCTGAAGCAGCTGGTCAGCCCCATCTCCATCTTCGAAACCCTGGGGCTGAAATACGGCGGGCCCATCGACGGCCACGACATCAAGGCGCTCGAGAAGGCGATGCGTGACGCCTCCGCCTTCCACGGGCCCGTGGTCATCCACGTGGTCACCGACAAGGGCCACGGCTACGCGCCGGCGGTCGGGGACGAGATCGACAAGTTCCACGGGGTGTCCAGCTTCAATCCCAGCAACGGCGCGTTCTCCAGCAAGCCGGCGGCGTGGACCGACGTGTTCGGCGACGCCCTGCTCGAAGCGGCCGAGGCCGACGATCGCATCGTGGCAATCACGGCCGCCATGGCCTCGTCGACGGGGTTGCTGCCCTTTGCGGCGCGGTTCCCCGAGCGCTTCTTCGACGTCGGTATCGCCGAGCAGCACGCGGTCACCTTCGCGGCCGGCCTGGCCATGCAGGGCCTGCGGCCGATCGTGTGCATCTACTCGACGTTCCTACAGCGCGCCTTCGACCAGGTGGCCTGCGACGTGGCGCTCCACAAGCTCCCTGTGACGTTCGTGCTCGACCGCGCCGGCATTACCGGCGATGACGGAGCGTCTCACCACGGCATGCTGGACCTCGCCTACCTGCGCGTCATCCCAGGGATGATCGTCAGCGCGCCCAGCTCGCCGGACGAGTTGCGCCGCCTCTTCGCCACCGCTCTCGCGCACGATGGGCCGTTCGCGATCCGGTACCCACGCGGCACCGCGCCCGACGCGGGGTCGGCGCCTCTGCGACGGCTGGAGATCGGCAGGATGTCCGTCGTCCGCCAGGGTGGCGACGTGGCCCTCCTCGCCGTCGGCAAGATGGTCGGCGTCGCGGTCGAGGCTGCGCAGCAGTTGGAGCGGGAGGGGCTGTCCTGCACGGTGGTTGACGCGCGCTTCATCAAGCCCATCGACCCAGCGATCGGCCCGCTGGCGGCGCGCCACCGCGCGGTCCTGACCATCGAGGACGGCACCACCATCGGCGGCTTCGGCGACGCGGTGCTCGAGGTGCTCGCGGAGTCCGGCCTCTCGGTCCCCGTGCGCCGCCTCGGGTTGCCGGATCGGTTCATCGAGCACGGCGCGCAGCCGGTGCTGCTGCACAAGTTCGCGCTCGACGTGGAGGGCGTCGCAGCGGAGGCGCGCGACCTACTGCGCAGCAGCCGGCCCACCGTGCTCACCGGGTAGCGTCCTCTCCTCCATCCAACAACGGCCGTGACAGGGGAGTGCGCATGACAAGCCCACCAGGGACGACGTTCGTGACCGGCGCCAGCACCGGTTTCGGAGCCGCGATCGCCCGCCGGTTCGCCGCCGACGGCCGCCGTGTCGTGGTGTCCGCCCGGCGGACAGGGTTGCTCGCCGGACTCGTCAAGGAGTTCGCACCGTCCGTGCTGGCCCTCGAACTCGATGTGCGCGACCGTGAGGCGGTGGCGCAGGCGGTCAGCACGCTGCCGGCCGGCTTCGCGGATATCGACATCCTTGTCAACAACGCCGGTCTCGCCAAAGGGCTCGAGCCGGCGCAGAGGGCAGACCTCGACGACTGGGAGCAGATGATCGACACCAACTGCAAGGGTCTTGTCTACTGCACGAGGGCCATCCTCCCCGGCATGGTGGCCCTCGGCCGAGGCCACGTCATCAACATCGGGTCGGTGGCCGGCTCCTACCCGTACCCCGGCGGCAACGCGTACGGCGCCACCAAGGCATTCGTGCACCAGTTCAGCCTCAACCTGCGCAGCGACGTCCACGGCAGCGGGGTGCGCATCACCTGCATCGAGCCCGGGCTGAGCGGTGGCACCGAGTTCTCCCTCGTCCGCTTCGAGGGTGACCAGCGGAGGGCGAGCGCGGTTTACGCCGGCGTGGAGGCGCTCAGCCCCGACGACATCGCCGAGGCGGTGCACTGGGCCACAGCCCTACCCGCGCATGTCAACGTCAACACCATCGAGCTGATGCCAGTCGCCCAGAGCTTCGCGCCCTTCCAGGTTTCGCGCGAGACCGGCTGATGGCGCGGCGCCTGGCCGCGGCCGGCCGGCTCGGGATGCTGCGCTACCCTGACCGTCGTTGTCGGTCACACAGCTTAGAAGGAGCGGATCATGCCGGTCACCAGCAGCGCCGAGGCGACGTGGGAGGGCGACCTCGCCGGGGGGAGCGGAACCGTCCGCCCCGCCAGCGGCGCGTTCCCCGAACTGGCTCTCACCTGGAAGCAGCGAGCTGAGACTCGCGAGTCGGGCACGAGCCCCGAGGAGCTCATCGCAGCGGCCCACGCCGGCTGCTTTGCGATGCAGCTCTCGGGCGGACTCAGCGGCGCCGGGCACAAGCCGGAGCGGTTGGACACCAGGGCTCGGGTGACATTCCAGCCACCCGAGGGCATCACCGCATCCACCTCACCGTGACGGGACGCGTGCCGGGCATCGACGAGGCCGCCTTCGCGGCAGCGGTCGCCGATGCCACAGCGAACTGTCCCCTGTCCAAGGCGCTGGCAGCTGTGCCGATCACCGTGGACGCGACGCTGGCCTAGCCGATCGGGCGTCTCCGCGCGCTCAGCCGGCGAGGTGCTCGTAGACGACGAACGACGTCAGCGTGCCGACCGTGTCGTACAGCGAGCGAGCGGCGCCGTTGAACGCCTGCGTGTGCCAGTAGACACGGGCGACGCCCCGCGCGACGGCCTCCGCGGACACCGCGTCGAACAGGGTTCGCGCCACCCGGCCGCCGCGGTGCGCGGGGTCGACGTACAGGTCTTCGAGATAGCCGGAGTCGATATCGCTCCACGTCGAGCTGTGGAAGACGAGGTGGGCGAGGCCGACCGGCTCGTCGTCCCCGCCGACGGCGACGAGCCCGACCATCCCCTGGGCACCGTCGCAGAGCCGCTGGAAGGTCAGGGAGGTGACGCCTTCCGGAATGTCCTCCCGGTAAAAGGCCGTGTACGCCTCCCACAAGACCCGCCATCGGCCGGCGTCGCGAGGGATGAGGCGGCGAACGCGAACCTGATCGTCACGTGCAGTCATGGTCACTCCCTCGAGACGGTCACACCCTGGGGATTGTGTCAACCATTCCAGCGCCCTCATCGAGGCCGGCCACGGGACCGACCGATCCGAGGTCGGGGTCGTCGGCCCGCGCCGGCGCCGCACGCGCCAGGCGCCGCACCGTGAGCGCGCCGATGGCGGCGGCCACGAGGCAGGACACGCCGCCCACGGCGAGACCGACGCGGCCGCTGGTCTCGGCGACGATCCAGCCGATCAGCGGGCCACCGATGGGCGTTGAGCCCATGAAGGCCACGGCCCACAGCGCCATGACGCGGCCGCGCATCGACGGGTCGGCGCCGAGTTGCAACGTCGTGTTCCCGGTGGCGAGGAACGTGATGCTCGTCCAGCCCACGACCGCAAGAGCGGCGTACTCCAGCATGGCGATCGGGGCGACGGAGGCAAGCAGGATGGCGAAGCCGAAGAACAGGGCTGCGATCGACAGCGGCCGGAGCCCTGTGCGCCCCCGGGTGGCGGTCACCAGACCCCCTGCAACGGCGCCGGCGCCGATCGCCGCCGTCATGAAGCCAAAGGTCTCCGCGCCGCCGTGGAAGGTTCGGTCGGCCAGCACCGGGAGCACCACCTGGAACTCGTAAGCGAGTGTGCCGACGATCCCCATCATGGCCAGCGGGATCCCCAGGCGGGGGTGTTGCGCAACGTAGCGGAAGCCCTCGCGCAGCTGGCCGCGACCCCTCGCCACGGGCGGGCTGGACCGCAGCGCGCTGCGGTCCATGGTTGTGAGTGAGACCACCACGGCAAGAAAGCTGGCGGCGTTGATCAGGAAGCAGATCCCCACGCCCACCGTGGCGATCAGCACGCCGGCGGCGGCCGGCCCGGTGGCGCGCGCGACATTCACCATCGTCGAGTTGAGGCTCACGGCGTTGCGGAGTTGCTCCGGTCCCACCATCTCGAGCACGAAGGACTGCCGGGATGGGTTCTCGAACGCGTTGTTCAGGCCGAGGATGACCGCAAGAACGCAGACCTCCCAGAAGCGCACTGCGCCCGTGATCGTCAGCACGCCGAGGACGAGCGCCTGCGCGCCCATGGCCGTCTGCAGCGCCACCATGAGCCGGCGCTTGTTGACGCGGTCGGCGATCACGCCGCCG
>PLWW01000026.1 GCA_003153125.1 Candidatus Dormiibacterota bacterium
GCGACGCCGTCGACGACCTCGGCCAGGTGATCGGGCACCAGCCGGCCGGTGGCGTAGTAGTCGAGGAAGAAGAGCGGCTCAGCGCCGCAGCAGAGGATGTCGTTGACGCAATGGTTGACCAGGTCGACGCCGATGCCACGGTGGCGGTTGGTGGCAATGGCCACCTTGACCTTGGTGCCCACGGAGTCGGTGCTCGACACCAGCACGGGGCGCTTCCAGCGGCTGACGTCCAGCTCGAAGAGCCCGCTGAAGGCGCCGATGCCGCCGAGGACGCCCGGGGTATGCGTGCTGGTCACCGCCCTGCGGATGAGGTCGATCGCGCGGTTGCCCGCGTCGATGTCGACCCCGGCGTCAGCGTAGCGCAGGTCACCCATCTGCCGCGAGTCTATCCGGCGGTGGCCTGGGGACGCCGGGACAGCGCGGGGCGACATCGCGTCGCCGGAGTGATGCCGGGCCGCTCAGTGAGCTCAGAAGCTGATGTCGTTCCCGCGTGGCGGCAGCAGCGCCGGCGGAACAGCCGGCGCCGCCGGGTATTGCGTGCCGGGTGGAGGTGGGGCGGCCGGCCAGGGAGTCGACTCAGCGCCGAGCGTTGCCGCTTGGTACGTGCCACGGCGTCGCTGCGCCTCCTCGTTGGACACGATCTCCTTGCCGAAGGGCGCGAGCGCCAGAAAGGCGAGCTTGAAGTTCTGCACAGCGAACGGGATCGTGATGATCGGGATGCAGAGGAGAAGGCCGGTGATCACGTGGATGAGCGCGATGTACCAGCCCCCGAAGATGAACCAGATCACGTTGGCGCAGCCGGACGCGGCGACCGATGCGCCCGGCCTGTCGACGATGGTGCGACCAAAGGGCCAGATCACGAACATCGCCAGCTTCAGGGACTGGATCGCGAAGGGGATCGTGATGATCAGGAGGCTCATGACGACCGCCGCGAACACGTAGCCGACGAAGAGCCAGATCCCGGCGAAGAGGAGCCAGAGGATATTGGCGAGGGTCTTCACGTGGCGCCTCCGATCTTCGGTGGGCGGCGACGAGCTCGCCCTGCGGGTCAGTGTCACCGTGGGGGCCGCGGATGTCCATTGGCCGGCCTGCCGGCGGCCAGGCGGATCGATCGAGCGCTAGGTTGGGGGCGGAGGCCGGGATGGAGGGGGTTCGCTGACGCCGGAGAGCAACTTCCTGAGCAGGGGTAGTGCCGCCCGGTCCTTCTCGCGATCGGCCGCTTCCTTGGAGCGGATGACATCTGCGAGCGAGGCGACCAGCAAGGTGATCCCGGCGATGTCGACGCGGATCGCATCGCGTGCGAGATCGTCGAATCCACCCGTACCTGCAGGGAGGAAGCTGAGATCGAGGTCGCCGGCGTCAGTGGCGAGGGCCCACATCTCCACGTCAGCCAGGCTGGCAGCGTCGTGGTTGAAGCGCAGACCCGCACCTCCCGCGTCGTCGCGGATCCGGGCGTTCACCTCCGTCAGAGCGTCGGAAAGGCGCGCCAGGTTGTCGCGCGTCCGCCGCGGCGTGACGTCGACGTCGAACGTGGCGAGGGTGGAGCCGTGGATGGTGGCGGCGAGGCCGCCGATGACGACGAATTCGACGCCGTGACGACCAAGCGTCGCCAGCAGAAGTTCCGGGTCGAAAGTCATGGCGTGCGGGTTGCGCCGACGCCGGCTGCCCGGGCGCGCTCGACGAACCTGACAAATGCCGTGAGATCGGCCACGCGCTGTGACGGCGTGAGGCGAAGACGTTCGCGCAGCCGGGGCAGCTCGTCGTCGTCGCGCTCGACGAGCCTCACCTGCACCTCGAGCTTGCAGGCGCGCGCCGCTTGGTTCACCGTCTCCCACGTGGGCTTCACGACCCCTCTCTCCCAGCGGGAGATGGCAGCGTGGGACGTGCCCAGTCGCTCCGCCAGCACGCGCTGGCTGAGACCGGACCTGAGGCGCGCCTCGCGCATGAGCAGGCTGCCGTTCATCGCTACATGGTATCGGATCTGATACCAGCGATCAGTACGCCCCGGCTGTGGCCGGCGCGGTGGGCCGGCTTTTCAGTCTCGACAGGCAAGTACTCGCCTCTTAGGAAAGTGAGCCGGGCTGCCGAAAGCTCGCTTCAGTCGACCGGTCGCGCTGCCTCCCGTTCATCGAGGAANNCCCCAGTCGCCGTGGTCGAGGTCCATGGTGGCGTGCACGTCCCAGAAGCTGGTCGTGCTCTCCGCACATGCGTAGTGGCGGCGCAGACCGGAGGCCTTGCTCGCCGCGATCGCCGGGGCCTGGGTCTCGTACGCGACCATCGCGGCAAGCCCCGGCACAGAGCCCGCCCCGGCGAGGCCGGCGTAGGTGAGCAACAGCTCGGACGTGGCCGCTGTGGCCGGCGCGCCGCGCACCGCACCAACGCCGTCGGCGAAGCGCTCGAAGAGCTCGATGTGCGGCATCGGGTTGGATTCCTCGTCGGCGAGGTTGAGCCGCACCAGGCCGGCGGCGACCTCATCGTCGGTGGCCGCCAGCACATCGCGGAGCAGCGACGGCACCGCCGCCTCGAAGTGGCGGTACTGCTCCGCGTAGGCCGCCAGCTCTCCCGGCCGCAGCTGGCCCGCCTCCCAGCGGAGGTAGAAGGGATGGGCGAGGAGCTGACGATCTTCGAGAGCCCGTGCGACGCCGGCCTCCAGGTCCGCTCTGACATGCATGGTTGCCATACCGGTCTCCTCGCTGACGTGGACGTGGGCGGCCGCTGAAAGGTCAGCCGGAGGATAGCTGCCCCACGCCACCCTCCCGGTGGATGTCGGTGGCTGCCTCTCAGGCCGGCCGAATCACGGCGGCACGGCGGCGCTGGAGGTGGGCGCGCTCGGCGTCGTTGCGCACCAGCTCCAGGGCGCGGTCGTAGGCGGCGATGGCGTCGTCGTCGCGGCCCAGTCGGGTCAGGAACTCGGCGCGGGCTGTGTGGAGCAGGTGGTACTCGTCCAGCGACTCCGAGAGCTGGTCGGCGAGGCTGAGGGCGGCTTCGGGCGAGCCCGCCTCGCTGATGGCGACGGCGTGGTTGAGCGCCGCGATCGGCGAGGGCGCCAGCTCGCGCAGGGTGGCGTAGAGCGCGGCGATCTGCGCCCAGTCGGTGAGGTCGGCGGCGCTCGCCTCGCTGTGGACCGCGGCGATGGCGGCCTCCACCTGGTAGCGACCGGGCTGGTGATGGAGGAGGGCTGCCTCGAGCAGCTGCCGGCCCTCTGTGATCGCCGCCTGGTCCCAGCGGGAGCGGTCCTGGTCGCGCAGGGTGCGCAGGCGGCCGTCGCCGGACTGGCGCTCGTCGCGGCGGCTGTGGGTGAGCAGCATCAGCGCCAGCAATCCCCCGACCTCCGGCTCGTCCGGCATCAGGCGGGTGACCAGGCGGGCGAGACGGATCGCCTCATCGCAGAGCGAGTCGCGCACGACATCGGCCCCGGCGGTGGCCAGGTAACCCTCATTGAAGATGAGATAGATCACCGAAAGCACCGCCGGTAGGCGCTCTGCCAGCAGCGGTTGCGGGGGCACGCGGATGGGGATGCGGGCGGCGCGGATCTTGTGCTTGGCGCGCACCAGGCGCTGCGCCATCGTCGATTCCTGCACGAGGAAGGCGCGCGCGATCTCCGGGGTGGTCAGGCCTCCGATGAGGCGGAGCGTGAGCGCGATGCGAGCCTCGGGGGCCAGCGCGGGATGGCAGCACGTGAAGAGCAGCGCCAGGCGGTCATCGCCGATCGCCGTCGAGTCGAGCGGGGAGACGGGGTCGCTCTCGTCGTCGATGTGCAGGCGCAGGGCGGCCTCGCGCGCAGTCGCGCGGGTGCGCTCGCGGCGCAGGTGGTCGAGGGCCTTGTTGCGCGCGGTGGTCATCAGCCACGCGCCGGGGCGGTCCGGGACGCCGTCGCGCGGCCAGCGCTCGAGAGCTGTGGCCAGTGCCTCCTGCACCGCGTCCTCGGCGAGGTCGATGTCGCCGAGCAGGCGGGTCAGCGTGGCGACGATGCGCCCTGCCTCGTTGCGAAAGACGCCGGTGAGCGCCGTCTCGGCGGTCGGGTCGAGAGCCGCGCCCGGCGGCGGGTCAGCGCTCGACAATGGGGCGGATCTCCACTGAGCCGCCGTCGTTGAGCGGCACGCCGCGGGCGATCTCGATCGCCTCGTCGAGGTCGGCGCAGTCGATGATGTAGTAGCCACCGAGGAATTCCTTGGTCTCGGCGTGGGGACCGTCGGTGACGATCGTCTCCGAGGCCCGGCGGCGGAGCGTGGTGGCGGTGGCGACGTCGCTGAGCTGGTCCCCGCCGACCAGCTTGCCGCGGCCCGCCGCCGCCTCGGCGAACTTCATGTGGCGCTCGGTCATGTCGGGTTCGGCGACGGCGTCGTTCGGCACGTTGATGAGCAGGATGTACTTCACGGACGTGGACCTCAGTGGGCGTGGCTCCTGGGAAGGGGGCGCTCATCGTAGAGCGCGGGCGGAGACGCAGCGACCGGCTCCGCGCCATGCGAAGCCGGCCAGTGCGTTCAGGCTACATCGCCCAGATTTGGCGCACCTCGATGGCGCCCAACGCCGCTGCGGGGATCTTGGCCGCCCACGTTGCCGCGTCGGCGTCATCCTTGCAGTCGAGCACGTAATAGCCGATGAGCTGCTCGCTGCTGGAGGGGAAGCCTCCCTTGGACGACTCTGTCGAGCCGTTGCGAACCCGCACGGTCTGGCCGGTGCCGGACGGGGTCAGCGGGTCGCCATTCTGGAAGACACCGGCACTCTTAGCCGCTTCGAACATGGCGCCATAGGCGGCCATGTGGCTGTCACTCTCGGGCGTGCCGAGGGTGGGGTTCTTGGTCTCGTCCTGCCAGAGCAGGAACAGGTAGTTCGACATCGAGGGTCCTCCGATCCGTGGTGCGGCCCGTCATGTGAGCCTTTCATCACTACGACGCGGCCCGCGGAGGAAATCGACAGGTCAGGCGGCGGTGGGGACGCGCAGTCCCTCCAGGAAGCGCACGATGAGGACGCGCACCTCCTCGCGGGCGGCCACCGGGTCAGCGGCATCGGCAACGTGGAAGCAGGCCTCGGCGATGGCTCCCGCGAGCATCAGGGCGACCGGCCGCGGCGGCTGCTGCTGGATCACCCCGCCCTGCATCGCCTTGCGCAGCGCACCGCGGATCCCGACCGCGCCGTAGCGGTTCTCGATCGATCGCACAGTGTCCCATCCCAGGACGGAGCGGGCATCGTGGAGCGCGATGCGCTGCACCGCCGCCGGGTCGAGTGGGCGTCGATCATGAGCTGGCAGCCCTCGGTCAGCGCCCACCAGTGGTCGGGCTCGAGGAAGACGGTCACGACCCGATCGGACACTTCCCCTGGACCTGCTCGAAGACGGCCTGGAAGAGCTCCCGCTTGCCCCAGAAGTGGTGGTAGACAGCCCCTTTGTCAACAAGGTCATCGCCGACCTGGGGCCGGACATCCGCTGGCTGCAGAGCCACGTGACCCAGGATAAGCTGTACTGCGTGTACGTGGCCCCGGACGCCGACATCATCTTCGAGCACGCCCGCTGCGGCGGCTTTCCCGCCACCCGGGTCAGCCAGGTCTCACGGGTGATCGATCCATCGACAGCCGACGTCCCAGTGACGGCGGACGTCGCCTAGATCGGCCGGCAGAGGAGCGGGGCGATGCAACGCGAGCAGCTTCAGGCGGTTCAGGGTCCGCTCAAGCGCCGCTACCAGGAGGACCCGGGGGCGGCGCTGGTCACGCTGAGCGCCTCAGGCCGGCTCGACGGTGAGGGCATCGCCTGCTCGGTGGCGACGGGACGGGCCCTCGTCGATGCCGGCCTGCATCCCTCCACCGGTGGCGACGGGCTCCTCGCGTGCTCGGGCGACATGCTCCTGCAGGCGCTCGTCGCGTGCGCGGGCGTGACGCTCCGCGCCGTGGCCACCTCGCTGGAGATCCCGGTCACCGGCACCGTGCACGCCGAGGGTGTGCTCGACATGCGGGGCACCCTCGGCGTCGACCGGGCGGCCCCAGTGGGGTTCCGAACGATCACGCTCGGCTTCGACCTCGACAGCGACGCGTCAGAGGAGTCGATCGCCACTCTGCTGCGACTGACCAAGCGGTATTGCGTCGTGTACCAGACGCTCTGCGGCGGTGTGGATGTCACCGTGACGGCGAATCGAGTCTGAGAGCTTCTGGCGCAGGATCCGCGCGTGGGAGGCCGCGCCCGCGGCGCCGCTGGGGTGAGCGGCGTGCGGGTCGCGTGGCCCCGGTTTGTGCGAACGATCAGGCGGCATGGTCGCGGTCCTGCGGCGTCCAGCGCACCTGACGGAGCACGAGCGGCACAGCGCCGGGACCCGGCGTGGTCGCCCCGCCGCGGTCGAGCCGCAACGGAACCAGCACGGCGAGTCCGGCGACGAGGGTGGTGACGATCACGGCGAGGGCGATGTTGACGATGAGCCATCCAGTTGTCATTGCGGTGCCTCCGTTGGTGTTGTGTCGGAACCGCACTGTGCGGATCGACTGACATCAGGATGCAGGCGGTGTCTCCGATCGGCCTCAGTTGTTTCTGTGGGAACGCTCAGAACTCTGCAGTGCGAGCCCGCGTCACGCCGTGTCGGTCTCAGCGCGTTCCATGCCGAGCAGGTGCCCCACCGTGTCGAGGGCATCGACGATCTCGTCGAGCTCGGTCTCGACGAGGGCGCTGAAGTCGTCGTCGCCCGCGTCGGCGATTAGGAGATCATGCAGCTGCCGCAAGGGCGGAAGCGTGCGCGCGTCGTCGTCGCGCGCCCTTGACGCGAGTGTTTCCATGGCTGTGTCGATAGCGGTGGCGAGCTCTGCTGCCGCCGGGACGCGAGCATTCGTCTGCGTTGTGCGGGTACGCAGCAGGTGCGCGGACTCATTCACGCATCGCAGTGCAGCGAGCACTCCCGCTGCCTGCTGCCGACGGCGAGGCCGATGGCGAGGGCGGCAACCAGTCCGACGGCGGCGCGCAACCCGGCGAGGGGGGCGAGGCTGGAGGGGTCGAACGCGGCCGCATCGCGGACTGCGCGGGTCAGCGCGCCGTGGCTGGATGGTGTGCGTGTGGTGGCGGACGCCATGGCGGCGATGGTTGCACCCAATCAGTGCCGGCGGCGGACGTGCCAGGCCGCGCTGCAGTCCTCCTCCCACTGATTCCGGCCGCGGTGGTCGGCGGGGTGGCCACCGCTAGCTGGCGGACTGCGCCCACGCCATCTGCCCCTCTCGCAGCGCGAGGCCACATATGGCGGCATCCCGGGTCATTCGCGCCGTGACCCTGCGTACCGAGTCCGCGAGCGGTCCCGGGAGAAGGCGGCTGTAGATGTCGGACAGCGTCTGGTAGTACCAGATCTGGTCGGCACCGTCCTTGGAGCTGAAGCGCTCGAAGAGGGCGAGGCCGACCACGTTGAGATCGGCCACGATCGCACGCGAGTTGTGGAGTTTGTCGCAGGCGGACACACGCAACGTGTCGGGGTCCGCCGACATGAGGCCGCGCAGGTACGCCTGTTTGCGCTCCTTCCAAGCCGGCTTGTCGCGCCCCGGGATGGCCCGCGTGTCTGAGCATTCGTCGACGATGCGCGCCACGCGGTCTCCGAACCGCGTACGAATCTGCTCGAGCATCGCCTCGCCGTCGTCTGCGTCTTCGACGGCATCGTGCAGCAGCCCGGCGATGGCGCTGTCCTCGTCTCCGCCGTTCTCCATGACCAGCGCGGACACCGCCATGACGTGCGCCAAGTATGGGATCTGGGTTGCCTTCCGACGCTGATGCGCGTGCACCTCGGATGCCAGTTGGAACGCGGCGTTGTAGCGCTCGGACAGCATCGGCGTTGCGCTGCGGTCATCGGGCATCTGTTCTTCCCTGCGCTTGCGGGCGTGGACAGCGCCGAGCATTGATCTCACCGCCGCGGGCGAGGCTCAATACTCGTCGTGACGGCGAACCCAGAACTGGGGGTTGTCGTGACCATGTTCGCCGCGGCCCTTGGGCACGAGGTCAAGGTAGTGGTAGGCGCCGTTGACCACGTCCACGCCGCGCGCGAAGGTGGAGTACGTGTGGAACATCTGTCCGGCGCCGTCCATGCTGAAGACGCTCACCCCGACCTCGTCGGTGCCCACGGAATCGGGAGGATGGGTCCGCTTGTAGTTGAAGAAGGCGGTGCCGTCCGCGATCTCATCCGGCTTGAACGATGCGAAATAGTCGTAGGTGAAGGTGTTGTGGAGCGACGACACCCACTCAAACTCCCAACCCATCCGCTTCCTGTACGCCGCCAGCTTCGCGTGCGGCGCTCGTGACACCGCGACGAAACTGACGTCGCGGGCCTTCAGGTGCAGCGGGATGCCGTTGAAATTGTCTGCCCAGAAGGAGCAGTGCGGGCAGCCGGCGTCCCAGTCCGGGGCGAACATGAAGTGGTACACGATCAGCTGGCTGGAGTCGCCGAACAGCTGCTGCAGGGTCAGGTACCCACCGTCCCCTTCGAAGACGTACTCGGTGGTGACAGGCTCCCACGGCAGGGCGCGGCGCTCCGCACTGAGCTGGTCGCGCATGCGGGTGAACTCCTTCTCCTTGAGCAGGAGTGCGATGCGCGCCTCGATCCACTCCTCGTGGGTGACGACGTCCGCCATGGAGGGCTCCTCTATACGAGCGATGGACCCGTCTCCAGTTCAAACCCCTCGTCGAGCCAGCCTGTGATGCCGCCGATCATCTTCTTCACCGGCCGGCCCAGCTGCGCCAGCCGCACCGCGGCACGATCAGCGCCGTTGGAATGGGGTCCCGCGCAATACACAACGAAGAGCGCGTCCGCCGCGTGGTCGGCAAGGTTCCTGTCGTTGATGCGCCGGTGCGGCAGGTTGATGGCGCCCCGAACGTGGCCGTGGATGAAGAGGTCGGGCGAGCGCACGTCGAGCAGGACGAAGTCGAAGGGGGGACTCTCGGTGGCCGCATGCACATCCCAGCAGTCGGTCTCGAACTCCAGGAGCGCCAGGAAATGTTCGAGCGCCCGACTGCTGGGAGCTGCCGGCACCTCCGTGACCGGGTTGGTCGAGGACACAAGGTCGGGCATCGCGTCATCTTAGACCTGGTCCCGAAAGGGATGACCCCGCTCAGAGAAGCGAGAGAGCGACCTCCTCGAGGTGGTCCATCGACTCCTGCATGCCGCCTTCCATACCGGAGTTGATGTGTGCGTCACGGTNNCGGTATTCGCCATGGAAGGCGACCTCGAATCCTTCGTTTGCCGTCATCACGTATCGCCACGTGCCACCGACGCGCAGGTCGACCTCCGCGCTGGTCACCTCGCCATGGTCTCCGGCCCACCAGCGCTTGATCAGCTCGGGCGTGGTCCACGCCTTGTAGACCAGGTGCCTCGGCGCGTCGAAGTCCCGCGTGATCAGGATCTGCGTGTCCGTCGGGAGTGTCACCACCGCCTTACCGCTACTTGTCATTGCCGTCACCTCTGTT
>PLWW01000029.1 GCA_003153125.1 Candidatus Dormiibacterota bacterium
TAACGGGACCTTCGGCACTGGGCGCAGCATGCCCCGCCTGATTGACTGAGGCGGTAGCCAAGAAGAAGTGGAGATACGCAGGTGATGGGACCATACGGATCGTTCGACGGTGGAATGGGCTGGGGCGGCTGGGTGGCGATGGGGTTCGCCCTAGTCATCTTCTGGGGCCTGGTCATCACCGGTATCGTGCTGCTCGTCCGCTCACTGGGTCACCGCCACGAGGTGGCCGTGGGGCCGCCGGGTCCGACGACGGCGTTGCGCATTCTCGATGAACGTTTCGCTCGCGGCGACATCGATGCCGACGAGTACAGCCGACGCCGCCAGCTGCTGGGTGCGGTATGAAGAGGCGGCGCCTGAGCACTCGATCATTGATCTTTGCNNCGCCGCTGCCGGTGGTGCCTTCCGCGATGCCTCGGTGGCGCCGAGCGGCCAGTGCGCCGCTCCTGCTCTCGGCGGGTCGGTGGTGGATGTCAGCCTGATGAACATGATGAACGGTCAGATGGGCGGCGGTTGGATGACAGGGGGCAGCATGCTGCTCTCGACGAGCACCAACCACGCGGCGGCTGGGACGGTGTCGTTTCGCGTCGCCAACATGGGCACGCTGGTGCACGAGTTGGTCGTCCTGCCACTGCCCGCAGGTCAGTCCGTCGGTGATCGTGTCGCGGCCAGCAACGGCAAGGTCGACGAGACGGGCAGCCTCGGTGAGGCGTCCAACAGCTGTGCCAGCGGCCCCGGGACGGGACTCACTCCCGGCAGCATCGGCTGGGTCACCATCCAGCTGGCCCCGGGCAACTATGAGTTGATCTGCAACCTCCCCGGCCACTACGCCGACGGCATGTATGCCGAGCTGACCGTCTCGTAGGACGCTGCATCGCGTTCTGCCAGATGGTCGGCGGGGAGCCGCTCACGGATGATGGCTCGGCGGATTCTGTCCGATTCCGCCAGCAGATGCGGGTGTTGTAGTACGTTGATGACGCAGGCGGCGCCAGCAGCACCGAAGGCGAGCACCGGCGACGTCAGGTTTGTGGGCGCCGCGCGGGGCCCGTCGGCGACTTAGAGCGCAAGCTCTTACTTGCCCCCAATTTCCACAGGGATCGCCGCTGAGCACGCGGGACGCCACGTGGACCACACCGCCGTCCATGTAATCACAGGATCGCCCGGATGCTGACGCCAGTGTTGAGACGCCGCTGAACCGGTCAGGCTTCGTGCCAGATCATCGCCCAGAGAATCGCTTGATGGTGGCGACGAGTTCGTCGAGGTAGGCATCCCCTTCGCCGGCATTGATCCCGTCCGCGACACAGTGCTTGACGTGGTCACGTAGCAGAATGAAGCCGATCTTCTCGAGTGCAGCGATGGCTGCACTGAGTTGAGTCAGCACCTCCGGGCAATACCGCTCGTCCTCGACCATCTGAGAGATTCCGGTGATCTGGCCGTTAAGGCGGTTGAAGCGCAGGAGGAGGTCCTGCTTACTGGCCTGGTAGGAGCCGCGTGTCTTGAGCGGCGCGGTGGCCGCGGCCCTTGTGGTTGGTGTCGGCATCGTTCCTCGCCTCAATGGGTGGCTGTTGCCGTGTACATGGCCGGATCTCGGTCGAAGGCTTCGGCGCAGCCGGTGCTGCAGAAGTGAAGAACACGCCCCTCATGGATGCGATGAGTGGCCGCTGTTCCGGGATCAACGCTCATTCCGCAGACGGGATCGACGACTCCAGCGTCGCCCTCGCCATTCATCTCAGGGGCTGCAGGGGTGTCGGCTGCCGCGCTCACGAAACGCCCCGGCCTCCGCTCGAACTTCTCACGGCAGCGATCCGAGCAGAAATGCTGGGTCACGCCGTTGTGCGTCGCGCGCGCCGGAGCTGATGAGGTCTCGACCTGCATGCCACAGACAGGATCGATTGCGTATCCGGCTCCGCCGCCAAAGCGAGTCCTGTTTCGATGCAGGTAGTACAGAATGCCAAAGATCGCGAGGAAGACGACGTCGAGAACGCTGGTGTAGTCGAAGGCAAAGCTGGTGGGTGCAATCTGAGTGGGGCGCGATGTGGGAGCCAACCCCAGGGCTTCGAAGAGATAACCAACCGCCAATCCCCCAAGGGACATCACGATCCAGAACGACACGAGGATGCGCAGCATCACCTTTCTGCCGAAGTACTTGCGGTAGATGATGAGCAGCGGCAGGGTGATGAGGTCGGCAAAGATGAAGGCCACCACCCCACCGAAGCTGATACCGCCCTTCCAAAGGGCCGCTGCCAGCGGAACGTTGCCGATCGAACAGACAAAGCTGATGATCGCGATGAAGGGCCCAACGATCGCGTTTTCGAGGCTCGTCCAGAACCCGTTACCGCTGATGAACACATGCGCCCAAACAACGTCAGGCACCAGGACGGCGAGAAAACCAGCCACTCCAAAGCCGATGACCATCTCGCGGCGTAGCATCGTGATGTCGGCCATGGTGTAACTGGCTGCATCGGACCACCCGGCCAGTGAGCGCACCCGAATGCGGAATGGCACGCGCTCCGCTGCCTCTTGGTCGGCGCGACTGATCCCGGACATCGCCTGATGGTCGTGGACGCCGGCGTCGGCTCCTGCCTGCAGACGGGACCGCGCGGCGTCAACCAGCGCCCGCGGGAAGAAGAACCGTGCAATGACCGCGAACATGGCGATCATCAGAAAGCCCCCGACGAACTCGCTTGCGGTGAACTGCCAGCCGAGCAGGAGGGCCAGCACGATGCCGAGCTCGACGACGAGGTTGGTGGAGGCGATCATGAACACGAGCGATGCTGTGAAGTCCGCGCCCTTCTGGAAGAGTGACTTGGCCATCGCTGTGGCTGCGTACGAGCACGACGAGGAGACCATCCCGAGGAAGGTGGCTTTGCCCAGCGTCCGCGCCCCTGGGCGCCCGAGTGCTCGCTCCATCTCGCCGCGGGTGACGAAGGCCTGGACGACGCCCGACAGGCCGAAGCCAAGGACGAGGGCCCAGAGGGTCTCCCAGAACATGAAGAAGGCCTCGCGCAGGCTGGAGCCAATCGGGCCAAGAACGGTCACGTACGCATCATACCCCCTAGGGGCATACCGACGCGGCTAACGGGCGCCCTGGTTCGGCACCGACCATCCCCTCCTGGAGGACGCCGTCATGGCACCGGTCTGCGGTCTTTACCCCGTAGATCAAGCCCTGCCAGCGTGACCTGAACGAGGCGCCGAACCGCGGCCTTGGACGGTAGGCTGCTGGCGGCTGCGAGGGCATGGAGGCAGTAATTCGCGAGCTCCTCCGGTGCCACGTCGGCGCGCACATCGCCGCCATGTCATTGCTCACCCGGGTGCCCGGTGGGGCGGCCATCGTCTTTGGCCTCGCCGTTGTCTTCTCAGGCCTTCTCTTTGGGGCAAGGAGACGCGCCGATGCTCACCGGTCGACGCCCGTGATCGACCCCCTTGCTGCTACGGCGTGACCAGCCCCGTGGCAGGCCGCGCTAACTGGTGGTTTGGCGTGACCGCCGTCGCCCTGCTGCCCCTCCTAGTTGTCGTTCTGGCGATCACGCGGGGAGCGGCCGTGCTGCTGGCACTGGTGGTGGACGGTTCGGTGGTGGCGCGTTTTGCCGCTGAGCGATGGAAGGACCGGAGCCGACCGTCCGGGTGACCGCGCCGAAGGTGGTGAGTTGATAGCGCGCGCGATGCCCGATGATTTGGCTTGAGCGCGACGAGCTATGCCCGGCACTGAGATGCGCCGACAACTTGTCGAGGCTCCGCCTCCGCGCCCGGCCCACTGTGAACCGTTGCCGGGCAACGGCCCTTACCGTCCTTTCGCGGGGGTCGCTCATCGGCACCACATGAACGATTAGGCGCCTGCCCGTTCCGACTCCAGACCCGACCGCGCGGCGGTGCCCCGCGGCTATTAGCAGCAGTTGACGTGGAGTGCGCGGGCGATGGCGTGAATGGCCTCGGGTACGACGCGGTAGTGGACCGTCATCCCGCGGCGTTCCTTGGTGAGCAGCCCGGTGGCTTCCAGTTGCTTGAGGTGATGGCTGACGGTGGGTTCGGACAGGTGAATTACCGGTGCGAGCCGGCAAGTGCAGCCTTCTTGATTCGGTTGGTCCAGCAGGTAGGCCAGAAGTTGCAGCCGGGCCGGGTCAGCGAGGGCCTTGAGGCGGACCGCGAGTGCGACTGCGTCGCCTGGGTCGAGCGATGGGTTCGTACCCAACGGCGCGCAGCAGATCGGCGACGCGTCATGCAGGGCGGGCAGCGGTTTCGGCATGCAAGCAATGTTGGCGACCTCTTCGATAAATGTCAAATATGTGCCATACTCCTGCTAGAGGCACGGTCACGGACATCAGCCCTCGACCCGGCCCGGCACCGTGAAACCGGAGCCCACCGAGAACGGAGACACCATGCGAACCATCCAGGTCTATGAACCGGCGTTGTGCTGCAACACCGGGGTGTGCGGCCCCGATGTTGACCAAGCGCTCGTGACTTTCACCGCGGACCTCGAGCATCTCAAGGGCCGGGGTGCCGACATCACTCGGCACAACCTCGCCAACGATCCTTCCAGCTTCGCTGCGAACGACACCGTTCGGGCCTATTTGCAGGTGGCTGGCTCGGAGGGTCTGCCGCTGACACTCGTCGACCGTGTGACCGTGATGGCGGGCTCGTACCCGACCCGAGCGCAACTGCTCGGGTACGCGCAACTGGCCGATGTTGAGGCGGTCCCGGCAGGCGTCACCCCGCTGGAGTTGACCGAGAAGTCTGGTGGGGCATGCGGCCCGACCGGATGCTGCTGACGGGCGATCGTGTGCTGAAGTTCCTCGACAGCCCCCCGCGCTTCCTGTTCTTCACCGGCAAGGGTGGAGTCGGCAAGACCTCCGTCGCGTGCGCGACGGCCCTCCATTTGGCCCACGCGGGCAGGTCGGTGCTGCTTGTCAGCACCGATCCGGCCTCCAACGTCGGAGACGTTTTCGGCGTGACCATCGGCAATACCGTGACACCCATCGAGGCAGTGCCCGGGCTCTCCACGCTGGAGATCGATCCTGAACAGGCTGCTGCCGCGTACCGAGAGCGGATCATCGGACCGGTGCGGGGGCTGCTGCCGGACAAGGAAGTGGACTCCATCACCGAGCAACTGTCCGGCTCATGCACGACCGAGATCGCTTCATTCAACCAGTTCACCAGTCTGCTCGCCGACGAGAACGTCTTCGGGCCGTTCGATCATGTCGTGTTCGACACCGCACCGACCGGGCACACCCTCCGGCTGCTGCAGTTGCCCGGCTCATGGACAGACTTCCTGCAGGCAGGCAAGGGGGATGCCTCCTGTTTGGGCCCCATGGCGGGCCTGGAGAAACACAGGGCGGTCTATGCGTCAGCTGTTTCGGCGTTGAAAGACCCAGCCCGGACCCGAATGGTTCTCGTCAGCCGCCCCCAGCGATCAGCGCTGGCCGAGATCGACCGCACCCACCGCGAACTCATCCAAATCGGCATCACCGGAGCGTTCGTTGTTATCAACGGCGTCCTGCCGGCCACATCTGGTGACGATGACCTGACCCAGGCGCTGCGCGACCGGGAAACTGCGGCCATCCACTCGATCTCGCCAGCTTTGGCTGCAATTCCCCGCGACGTGCTCGAACTGAAGGCTACGAACATGGTCGGCGTGGCGGCACTCGACACGCTATTCACTCCAGCGACGTCGGCTGACATCAATCGCCGTGCTCCAGCGACGCCGGTACTCCCGGACGCACCGCTGGCAGTGCTGGTTGACGAATTGGCAGTGGGCGATCACGGGCTGATCATGTGCCTGGGCAAGGGCGGTGTAGGCAAGACAACCATCGCTGCAGCCATCGCCATCAGGCTCGCCGAGCGCGGCAAGGTCGTGCTCCTGACCACTACTGACCCCGCCGCTCATCTCACCGAGACTTTGCAGGGCAGCGTGTCTGGGCTGCAGGTTGCGCGGATTGACCCCGTAGCGGCCACGCAGGAATATCGCGACCGGATAATGGCCACGAAGGGCAAGGACCTCGATGGCGCGGGACGAGCCAACCTCGCCGAGGATCTGCAATCACCGTGCACAGAGGAGGTGGCGGTCTTCGGGCAGTTCTCCAGGGCCGTCAGCCAGTCGCGCAGCCAGTTCGTCGTGATCGACACTGCGCCCACCGGCCATACCCTGCTGCTGCTCGACGCCGCCGGCTCCTATCACCGCGAGATCATGCGTCAGATGAAAGGCTTCAGCTCGCTAAGCACACCGCTGATGCATCTGCAGGACCGCGCCCAGACCAAAGTCATCGTCATCACGTTGGCCGAAACGACCCCCGTGCTGGAAGCCGAAGGTCTGCAGGACGATCTGGAGCGCGCTGGGATTCATCCGTGGGCGTGGGTCGTCAACAGCTCGGTCGCCGCATCTCACCCTGACTCGGTCTTCCTCCAGCAGCGCGCAGTTGCTGAAATCGAGCAGATCAACCGAGTCCTCTCAACGGCCGACCGGGTCGCCATTATCCCGCTTCTCCCCACCGAGCCCGTCGGCGAGGAGCGCCTGGCTGCTTTGACCAACCTCAGCCTGCAGCCCGTGTGAAACCCTCTTGGTCAGTTGGCGGCACCACAGGCTGCGGGGGGCGATGCCGGAGGTGAGCAGCCCGCAGTTCACGGCTCCGCGGGATTCTGTAGCAGCGCCGCTGACTGCAAGATCGGGTCGCAGCTCGCGCGACTGGATGTAAGGACCGCCAGCGGAGCCATTACCGCGGCGAGGCGATCGCGAACCCAGCTGCCGTCCACCAAGTCACACCATCCTTGGTCACCACGGCGTACAACTTTCACACCAGAGCCGATCTCCCGTGGTACCGGACGAGTTAACGAAGGGACTACGTTTCCGCCCTGACAACGACGGTAAGGCGGTCAGATGCGCGACGCGCACGCAGGGGATGGCTCGCGAGCCCTATGCAGCGCCGCACCGCCGGCGGCTGCGTGTGGTCTAGGGATCGCGCGACCTCGAATCACCGGGCCAGAGGCAGTACGGTTTGGTGGTGGGGCCACTTACCTTCCTGATCGTCGCCGCCGTCTTGCTGATCTGGCTCATCCGAGGGCGTGATGATCTACCGCGACCTCCGCGAGGCCGGCGTCCGCTGGCACCGATCCTTGCTGGTGGCCTGGGCTTTGGGCGGCTTCTTCATGCCGATCGGACTTGCCTTCGCGCTGTGGCCGCGGATCCGCGAGGGGGTTCTTGATCTGGAGAAGAGGCGCCGGGGCTGATCGGACATAGCCTCGTCGACCCGTCTCGCGTGTGAGGGCCGCTGGGTGCTCGACAAGAGCTGCACGCCTTCTGGGCGTCTCGCTGCAACCGGGCGTATTCCTGAGCGGCAACCACACCGCTTGGGATGGCAACGGCGAGCCCAACGAAGACCAACGAGATTGGGGCGGGATCGGGAGAAGTCGACGCCGAGAGCCCCAGAACCCCCAGCCCTGCCAACTCGAGGGCCTCAAGGTCCAGCAAGGTGCGCCCCGGCTCGAGGTCTACAAGCAGGTCGATGTCGCTCGCGTCGTCGGGCACCCCGCGCGCGACGGAGCCGAACACCCGCAGATGGCTCACACCGTGGCGACCAGCGACTGCCGTGACGTCACAACGACGCGAGCGAAGCTCGTCACGGCTCACTGCCGCCGTCGCCCCGACGCTCGACCCGACCGCCGCAAGTCGTGGTGGTTCGCTCGCATGTCCTGGCGGCCGTCGCTCGGCATGTGTGGGGCCCCCCCTGCTCAGCGCCACTGGCTCGCGCCTTACTCCATACACACATCAGTGTCACCTCCCGGCTGGGAGTAGGTCTTAATTGAGCCTGTGACCGACGAACCGCACCCGATCCACATCTCACCGCAAGCTCTTGAGAGGGTTGCCGCGCTGCGCCTGGCCGGCCTCCCGCTGGCCACGTTTCTGGCTCTGCTCGCCAGGCTGTACTCGACCGGACGCGCCGAGATCCCCCAGCCTGAGGTGGGCAAGGTTTGTCCACGGGCCCCGGCAAGATCTGGCAGTCACTCCAGGCACTCGTGGCTGCCGGGGTCATCGAGCCGCCGACGGAACGGCGAGGAATGGGGCGCCGCAGGCCGTATCGCATTTCACCGGCCGTAGCCATGGCCCCCAGCATTCCTCCTCGCCAGCGTCGTCGCAGGTAGGTCAACTCCGGCTCCTGACGCCAAGGGCTTTGCTCGGGTATCTCGCGCGTGTTCTTGCCATTGCCATAACAGGCCGACCCACCGAGGTACACCACACGATCTCGCCGGCCGAGAAACGTTAGGCCGGTGGGCAATATGATCCCCCACCAATGGCAACCTCTTAGGGGACATCGTCGAGCTATGAGCCGAAGACGCACAAGCTGGGCAGTTCGCACTCAACGAGAGGCGCTCGCGCAGCAACGCCTGCGGGATCAGGCGCACCGGGCTCAACTCAGAGCGATGCAAGCCGCTGAACGAGAGCGCTTGCGGCAGGACAAGTCGCGGGCCAAGGAATACATCGAGTCGCGCATTGCCGAAGCGCAAGAGATGACCGACGAGGTCGAAGCGCGAGTGCTCGAGTTGGGCGGTCTTCTCCAGGCCGGGCTGGCTGTTGATAGCCGGGTGGATTTTGAAAGCCTGAAGACGCTCCCGCCCCCCATGCCCTTCGATCCCGGCGAACTGGCAGTCGCGACCCCACCAGCGGATCCGGCTGCATTTCGCCCAGAGGACCTCGGCTTTGTGCAGAGGGCGATGCCGGGCGCGAAAGCTCGCCACGCCGAGGCCGTAGCCCAAGGTGAGGCAAACTTCAACGCAGCGGTGGCGCAGTGGCAGGCCAGCGAGACACAACGCGTCGCTTCGCTGGGTCAACGCGAAGCCGCTCATGTTGCGGCGGTCGAGCAGGCGACGCGGGAGCACGCGGCCCACAACGCTGAAGTCGACGCGCTAG
>PLWW01000110.1:0-3045 GCA_003153125.1 Candidatus Dormiibacterota bacterium
ACCTGCGACCCTGGGGTTATGAGCCCCGTGCTCTAACCGGCTGAGCTACCCGCCCGCGGCTCGACAGCCTACCCGGTGCCCGCCCTGTGCCGGGCGGAACGCTGAGACGCGATAGTCTGGCCCCATGATCGCCGACGCTACCGAGTCCCCTGATCCCGTCCGCCGTCCCGACAAGGATCACTACTTCCTGCTGATCGCCCTGGCGGCGCGCACCCGCGCCGACTGCCTCGGACGCCGGGTCGGCGCGGTGATCACGCGCGAGGGCCGGGTGCTGAGTACCGGGTACAACGGCACCCCCTTCGGCATGCCCAACTGCAGCGAGGGCGGTTGCCACCGCTGCTCACAACGCACCGCCGACCCTCTCCTCCGAGGCGGCGCCTACGACGTGTGCATCTGCGTGCACGCTGAGCAGAACGCCATCCTCACCGCCGCTCGCTTCGGACAGCAGGTGCTGGGCGCCTCGCTCACGTCGACCATGCAGCCCTGCTTCGGCTGTCTCAAGGAGATGCTCCAAGCCGGTATCAACGAGGTGCACTTCCTGCATCCGTGGGATCCCATGGAGGCGTATGGCGATCCGGCGCTGATCGCCCAGTACGCCGCCCTGCGCGCCCGCTTCACGAGCTTCGTCCAGGTCGGCGACCCCGCCACGGACACGCCCCAGCTCTTCCGGGACTTCGTGGGGCCGCGACAGTCGTAGGTCACGACGGAAACCCTCTGGCATAGTTCGCGGGGGTGACCCCTCCCCCGCGCCGCTGGTACTCCGACGGGCGACTGTGGCTGATCGCGGCGGCGCTGCTGGCGCTGCCGCTCTGCCTCGACGCCACCTCCGATCCCGACCTCTGGTGGCACCTTCGCACCGGCCAGTGGATCGTCGACCACGTGGCCGTGCCGCACACCGAGCTCTTCTCGTACACCGCTCCGGGCGCGCCCTGGGTCGCCCACGAATGGCTGTCGGAGGTGATCTTCTGGGTGGTGTACCACGGCCTCGGCCTGACCGCGCTGGCGCTGCTCATGGGCCTGGTGACCTGGAGCGGGCTGCTCGGCCTTGCGTGGCTGGGGCGGCAGCGCGGCGCCGGCGGGTTTGCAGTGGGCGTGGTTCTCCTGCTCGGCGCCAAGGCGATGGAGCCTGTCACCGGGACACGCGTGCAGATGTTCACCTTCGCGCTGCTCTGCTGGACGCTGGTGCTGCTCCACGCGCACATCACACACGGCGGCCGGCGCATCTGGCTGCTTGTTCCGATCTTCCTTGTGTGGGCGAACCTTCACGCCGGCTTTGCCCTCGGCCTCGGCTTTCTCGCCGCGGCGGTGGTCGGGACGGCGCTCGATGCCGCGTGGCAGCGCCGACTCGACCGCGAGACCATCCGACGCCACGCTACCGCGGCCATCGCTCTGCTGCTGAGCGCCCTGGTCGCGCTGGTCAACCCCAACGGCTTCGACCTCTACGGGCGCGCCGTACTCGCGGTTGGCGCCTCAGAGCATCGCTTGATCCAGGAATGGCAGCCTCCTGACTTCACATCCTTGTCGATGTTGCCTCTCGCGCTGCTCATCATCGCCACGGCCGGGTCGTTGCTGGTCAACCGCCGCCGCGTTCGCCCCAGCCACCTTCTCCTCACTGCGGTCGGCGTCGCCGCCTCGCTGGTGGCGGTGCGCAATATTGCCCTCGGCGTCGCGCTGCTCTCGCCCACCCTCGCCGAGCTGTTCCCCCTCCGATACCGGCTGCCGGCCCGTCCGATGGTGCTGTCGCTCATCGGCGTGGCCGCTGCCGGGGTGGTCCTGGTCACCTCCATCGCGTCCGTGGCGGCAACCACCGAGCCGGCGTCGCTGGCCCGCGCGTTCCCCTCGTGCCTGGTCGCCAACCTCGTAGCCGGGGGGCACCCCATTCGTCTGTGGTTGCCGTACGGGCAGAGTGGCTATGCCATCAATGCCGGTTGGCCGTCGGTACGCGTCTACGCCTACGGTGAGGAGACCACGCTGGGCTCCACCGTCATCGACGACTACGTCCGCATCGCGGCCGGCGACGCCACCACCCCTGGGGCACTCGACCTCCTCTCGTCGAGCCACACCAATGCGGTGATCACCTCGCCGGGTGCGCTCGCCACGGAGCTTGCGACCGCCGGCTGGCGCACCATCGCCGCGGCCAACGGCGAGACGTTGTTCAGCAGCGCTGACGGCATCAGCCGTGCGACGGTCGCCTGCGCGGGCTGAGACGCCCGCTCAGCCGGCCGGGTCGACCAGATGCTCGCGACCGCTGCCCTGGGCTTCGGCGACGGCGGCGACCCGCTCCAGCGTGTCGATCTCCTCGACCGGCTTGTCGTGCCGCCAGCGCGCGATGCGCGGGAATCGCAGCGCGTACCCCGAGCCGTGCCGGCTGGAGCGCTGCACGGCGTCGAAGGCGACCTCGAGCACGACCTGGGGCCGCACCGTGCGGTAATGACCGCCGTCGGCGACGGTGATGTCCTGCAGGAGAGCTGTCATCTCGGCGATCTCCACGTCGGTGAGCCCGGTGTATGCCTTGCCGACTGTGAGCAGCTCGTCATCAGGCCCGCGCACGGCGAAGGTCACATCGCTGAGCACGCCGTGACGTTTGCCGTGTCCCCACTCCGCTCCGACCACGACGACGTCGAGCGTGTCGAGGGGACGCTTCAACTTCAGCCACGCCAGTCCGCGGCGACCGGGGGTGTACGCGGAGTCGGGATCCTTGAGCATCAGGCCCTCGTTGCGCCGGGCGCGGGCGGCAGCGAACCGCTCGTTCACCTGCGCGGCGCCGACCGCGGGCTGAAGGTGCGCCAGCGCGAATCCGTCGCCCAGCGCGAGGTCCTCCAATCGCCGGCGCCGCTCGCGCAGCGGCGTGTCGAGCATCGACTCCGCGCCGTGAAGGAGCACGTCCCAGGCCACGTAGACGACCGGTATCTCCTGCAGTATCGCGGCGGAGGGCGCCCGGCGGCCCAGGCGTTTCTGGAGGTCGGCGAAGGGCAGCACCCGTCCCTCGGCGAAGGCCAGCACCTCGCCGTCGAGGATCACCTCGGGCACATGCGACGCCGCACC
>PLWW01000110.1:3076-23179 GCA_003153125.1 Candidatus Dormiibacterota bacterium
CGGGGCGGTCGAACGCCACACCGATCGCCTCTTCGACGAGCCCCTCGCGCAGGCCGATCCGCATCTCACCGGTGACCAATTTCACCGCATAGCGAGCCTCGCCCGGCGAGCAGCGGCGCAGCAGGTTCGCGAACGCCGCATCACGACTCTTCGACGCGCTCAGCGTCGCGATGTCCGCGAAGGCCGCGTCGACGTCGAGCAGGTCGACCCCGCCAACCTCCTCGGCGCCGGGCGCGGCGGCCAGGACATCGGCGGTGGTGTCACCAGCATCGCCGTGCTCCCGGTACGCCGCGACAAGCACCGCGTCCTCCACCCCCGCCACCTCGCGGAGCACCCGGAACAGCGCCGCACCGCCGACGTTGAGCGCGCGCGGGTCGCCGGGGGCGAAGACCCGGCCGGCGAAGTAGCGAGTGGCCAGGAGCAGGCGGGCGGGATCGAGCGCCACCAGGTGATCGGCGAGCAACCGCACCTTGGCACGCTTGGACGCCGTCGCCGCGATGGCGTCCGCGGTGACGGCGAATCCGGCGAGGGTCTGCGCTCGCTGCACAGCTCGGATCATCGCCGACCGCGCCGCGCCCGCTTTCCGCTCCGATCCCCGGCGTGACGTATAAAGACCGCGTGAGCAGGCCGCCTGAGATCGTCACGATGCGGAGGGTCGGTGCCTAACTCCTCGCTCCCGGCGGCTGACCGCTTCAGCGAGGTCAACCTGATCGCCGACCCGCTGTACGGCTACATCGAGATCACCAACGGCAGCGCCACGTCGCCCGGGGAGCGGACCCTCCTGGACAGCTCGTGGCTGCAGCGCCTCCGGCGCGTGCACCAGCTGCAGTCGGCGTGGTGGGTGTTCCCCTCCGCCGAGCACTCGCGTTTCGTGCACCTGCTCGGCGCCATGCACCTGGCCAGCCTCTTCGCGCGCCGTGTCGACGCCTCGCTGCGCGCCGCCTTCCCCGACGCTCCCTCTCCGGCATGCGTCGAGGAGACCCTGCGTCTCGCCGGCCTGCTCCACGACGTCGGCCACGGCCCCTTCGGTCACTTCTTCGACCAGGAGGTGCTGGCGCGGTGGCACATCGACCACGAGGACATCGGGCGCTCACTGGTCGAGAACGAGTTGGCCGACGTGATCGGCTCGCAACGATCCTCGCCGTCGGGCGTGTTCGAGAAGGGCGAGTCCGTCGATCCCCGCTGGGTGGCGTGGGTGATGGCCGACGCGGACATCCCCGGCTACGAGCCCCCCGGCTGGCTGCGCGCCTGCAAGCCCATCCTCTGCGGCCCGGCCACGGTCGACAACCTCGACTACGTGCGTCGCGACGCCTACATGTGCGGCATCGCGCTGGGTCCCGTCGACGTGCAGAGACTGATCCACTACTCGTTCATCGCCGGCGACACCATGGTCATGCACATGCACGCCGCGGGCGCGCTGCAGATGTTCCTGGCGTCGCGGCTCTACATGTACACGCAGGTCTATCACCACCGCACCGGGCGCCGATTCGATCTCTCCATGCACGAGATCTTTGCCGACACGATCGCGCTCCTCCTCCCCGGCAACCCACTCGAAAACCGCGACGACTACCTGCGCCTCAACGACTGGGCCGTCCTCGAGGCCGCGCAGCGATGGATGCAGTCACCAGTGGGCAGTGAGGAGCGCCGCCTCGGCGAGGCGTGGGCACGTCTGTTCAACCGCGACCTCCACTGGCATCTCGCCTACGAGACCATCGCCCACCGCGGCGTCGACCTCTCCACGCTGCAGCAGCGACTGCTCGACGCGGTGCCCGAGGTGGCCGCGCGCGCGCGGGTGCAGGTGGACGTCGTGTCGGCCAAGATCGCTCCCCACAACCCCATGGCGGACCACGGTTTTGTCGCCCTCTACGACCCCATCAAGGGTGCCGTCGAACGCACCCACACGGCCGACATGATCGAGCGACTGCCGCAGCACAACCAGCTGGTGCGCGTCTTCACCGACGACGTCGGCGCCATACCGGCGCTGCACCGCGCCATCGTGGAGCTGCTCAGCTAACTGTCGCTTCGCTGCCGGTAGGCATGAGTGGTGAGCGCCGCGACGAACAGGCACACAACCGCCGCCACCGCGAACACGCCGGTGGCCACACCGTCCGCGCCGGCAGCCCCGTGGTGGACCGTCGACGTGTACACGGCTCCGGTCACCGCAAGGCCGATGATCACGCCTGCATTGCGCGCTGTGGAAAGGAAGCCGGCGGCGCTGCCCAGCGCATCGCGCGGAGCCGCGCGGATGGCCGCGGACGTGTTCGGTGAGGAGAACAGCCCGTTGCCGAGCCCGAGCACCAGCATGCCGGCGAGCAGCAGCCACCAGGCGTCGAGGTGGGCGGCGAGGGCAGCGCCTGCGAAACCGGTTGACGCCAGGCCCATGCCGATCGCCGTGCTCACCCGAGTGCGCCCCGCGTCGCTGAGCATGCCGCCGCGGCGTGACGTCGCGCCGATGCCGACGGCGATGGGCACGAAGGCGAGCCCGGCCACGATCGGGGCCGTGCCGTGGGCCTGCTCCAACCAGTACGGCAGCAGCGCGAAGCAGGACATCAGTGTGCCTGTGCTGAGCAGGGTGGCCATGGTGGCTGCGGCAAAGCGCGAATCACGCAGCAGGCGGCCGTCGATGATCGGGCGCTTGGCGATCAGCTCGGTGGGCACGAGCAGCAACAGGCTCACCCAGGCGATCGAGAACCACACCTCCGGTCCGAAGCCCCCCACCACGGGCGCGCCGATGGACGCGATGCCGGCGCCGATGCCGAGGAGGAGCGTGGCGGTGAGGATCGACCCGGCCACGTCGAGTTTCACCGGCCGGCGCGCGGCGCTGGCGGGGACGAAGCGGATCGCCAGCCCGGCGCCGATCACCGCCATCGGAAGTCCTGCCCAGAACATCGCCTGCCAGCCCCCGACGGCGACGAGGAGGCCCCCCAGCGGCGGCCCGGCGAGACCCGCGAACGCCTGGGTGATGACCAGTACCGCCACGGAGTGGCCGGTGCGCCCCCGGGGGGCGTGCTCGGCGATCAGGGAAAGGCTCCCGGCGGTCAGCACACCGCCACCGACGGCCTGCACGGCACGCGCCGCCAGGAGCATGCCGAACGAGGGGGCCAGCGCCGCGGCGACCGAGCCCAGGGCGAAGACACCGAAGCCCGCGAGGTAGACGCGGCGCCGCCCGAACCGGTCACCGAGCCGCCCCAACGTTGGGAGCGTGGCCGTGATCGCCACCAGGTAGACGCTGATCACCTCCTGGCCCGCGCTGAGCGGGACGCCGAAGTGGCGCACCAGGGGGTCGAGCCCGACGGCCACGATGGTCGCGTCGGCCATGCTGATGAAGGCGCCGACCGCCAGCGCGACGAGCAGCCAGCGGTGCAGCGGAGGAGCAGCTGCGGCCTCGGGTCGCGCCCTGGTGGACACCGGCGACGCCGGGGCCGGCGGGCTCGCCACCGCGCGATGGGCCACCCGCGACGTCGCCATGTGGCTTAGGGGCGCAGGGGGATGCGCGGGCCCGAGGGCATCACGGGCGCCGCCGTGCTGGCGAAGTTCTCCTGGCTCACCCGGCCGGCGATGTGGGCCGCGACGTCGCGAAAGACGCCGCCGACCGCGCTGTCCGGAGCGGCCGCCATCAGCGGCTGGCCGTCGCCGCCGCCGAGGCGGATGCGCGGGTCCAGGGGGATCGATCCGAGGAAGGGGATGTCGTACGTCTCGGCCAGGCCACGTCCGCCGCCGCTGCCGAAGATGTCTGTCGTCTCCCCGCAGTGCGAGCACACGAAGCCGCTCATGTTCTCGATGATGCCCAGGACTGGCACCTTGACCTGCCGGAACATCTCGATGCCGCGGCTCACGTCGGCCAGCGAGACGTCCTGGGGCGTGGTGACGATCACCGCGCCGGTCATGGGCACGCTCTGCGCCAGGCTCAGCTGGACATCGCCCGTACCCGGCGGCAGGTCGACGACGAGGTAGTCGAGCTCGCCCCATTCCACCTCGTAGAGGAACTCGCGGAGCCCCTTGGCGAGCATCGGCCCGCGCCAGATCACCGGCTGGCCCGGCTTGAGGATGGTCCCGAACGACATCACCTTGATGCCGTACGCGCTCAGCGGCCGGATGCGCTGCGATTCACCTGGCTCCGGCTGCGCCGTGATGCCCATCATGATCGGCACGTTGGGGCCGTAGACGTCGGCGTCGAGGAGACCGACGCGAGCGCCGGTGAGGCTGAGCGCGATGGCCGTGTTGACGCTGACCGTGGTCTTGCCCACACCGCCCTTGCCCGCGCTGACAGCGAGGACGTTGCGCACGCCCTCGATCTCCTGCCGCCCGGGCAGGCCACGCGTCGATGTGACGTTGGAATCCCAGCTGATGTCGACTGTCGCGACGCCGGCGACGGTGCCGATCACCGCTGCCTCGATGGCGCCGCGGATCTCGTCCTTCAATGGGCACGCGGGCGTGGTGAGGACAACGCGCATGAACGCGGTGGAGGCATCGACGCGGAGGTCGCGGAGCATCCCCAGCTCGAGCATCGGCCGGCGCAACTCCGGGTCGATGACGGCGGCGAGCGCCTGCTCGAGGGCAGCCGACGGCGAGGCGTCACTCATCGCCCTCGAGTATGGCAGAGCCCTGAGCACGGCCGACCGGCAACACTAGAATGGCGCGTCATGCTGACCCGCGACGTTCTGCGTGACCTCGAGAGGCAGGTTGGGACCTCACACCTGTACACGCGGCCGGCCGACCTCGCGGCCTATGCCTACGACGCGTACGGGGCATCAGGCCTGCGTCGGGTCGCCGAGGCGATCGTCTTCCCGGGGTCGACCGACGAGGTCGCCGGCGTCGTGGCGGTGTGCGCCCGTCATGGCGTTGCGGTGGTTCCCCGTGGCGCCGGCACCGGGTACGCCGGCGGGGCCGCTGCCGACGGCGGCGTCATCCTCAACCTCTGCCGCATGACCCGCGTCGGCGCGCTCGAGCTCGAGGCGCAGCGCCTCGCCGTCGAGGCCGGGGTGGTGACAGCGGTGGTCCATGCGCGGGCGTCGGCGGCCGGCCTCTACTACCCACCCGACCCCGGGTCGGCGAGCACGTCCACCATCGGCGGCAACGTCGCCTGTAATGCCGCCGGGCCCCATGCCCTGCGCTACGGGCCCACCAGCGACTACGTGGTGGGGCTGACCGCCGTGCTCGCCGACGGGCGTGTCCTGCGCCTCGGCGAGGGAGCTGACGCGCCGCAGCTGATCCCGCTGCTGTGCGGGTCCGAGGGCACCCTGGCGGTGATCACCGAGGTGCTGCTCCGTCTCATCCCCGCGCCGGAGGCGCGGGCCACGCTGGCCGCCACCTTCAGCGACATCGGCGGGGCCGCCGCGGCGGTCGCCGCCATCGCCGGCTCAGGAATCGTGCCCGCGGCCCTGGAGTTTCTCGACCGTGCCGCCCTCGACGCTATCGCCGCCACGGGAGCCGGAGAGGTTGCGCCCGGCGCCGGCGCGCTGCTCATCGTCGAGGTCGAGGGCGCTGCCGCGGACGTCAATGCCCAGGGTGAGGTCGTGCGCGGCGCGCTCGGCGCGGCCGTCGCGCTGACGATCGACCACGCCACCAGCGCCGTCGAGGCGGCCAGGTTGTGGAAGCTGCGCAAGTCGGTGAGCGCGGCGGTCGCCAAGGTGCAGATCGGCAAGGTCAACGAGGACGTCGTGGTGCCGCGCGACCGCGTCGCCGAGCTCGTCGAACGCAGCCGCCAGATCGGGGCCGCCAACGGGCTCCGCGTGGTGACCTTCGGCCACCTCGGGGACGGCACCATCCACGCCACGTTCCTCATCGACCCGCGCGTGCCCGGGGACCGCCTCAGCGCGGCCGCCGCCGCCGAGCAGCTGTTCGACACGGTGCTGGCGATGGGCGGATCACTCAGCGGCGAGCACGGCGTCGGCACTGCCAAGCTCGCGTTCGTCGAGCGCCAGCTCGGCAGCGAGCAGGTGGCGCTGATGCGGCGCATCAAGCGCGTCTTCGACCCGGCCGGAATCCTCAACCCCGGCAAGAAGATTCCCGCGGACGCCGGGNNGTGGCGGCCCTGGGAGCAACGCTGCCGACGCCGATCTTCCCGCTGTACGAGCGCCAGTTCGGCCTCTCGACCGCCGCTGTCACCGTCGTCTTCTCGACGTACGCGATCGCCGTGGTCGTGACCCTGCTGGTGGCGGGCGGGGTCTCGGACAGGGTCCGCCGAAAGCCGGTTCTCATCCCCGGGCTGCTCCTCTCGGGCGCCAGCGCGGTGGTGCTCCTGACGGCGCAGGGCACGGCGGCGCTGTACATCGGTCGAGTGCTGTCCGGGCTGTCGGTGGGCCTGTTCGCCGGCACCGCGACGGCCATGCTCGTCGACCTGGCGCCGCGTGGTCGTCGTGAGGTCGCCACCTCCATCGCGGTGGCCGCGAACATCGGTGGCCTCGGCCTCGGCAACCTCGTCAGCGGGTCACTCGATGAGTGGGTCCCGCACCCGACTCGCACGCCCTACGCCGTCGACCTCGCGCTGCTTGCCCTGGCGTTGGCAGCCCTGATGATCGCCCCCGAGACCGTGCGTCGCAAGCCGTCAGGCGTGATTCTGAGGCTGGCTCGGCTGCGCGTGCCCTCCGAGATCCGGGGGCTCTTCTGGCAGGCGGCCATCGCGGGCTTCTGCGGCTTCGCCGTGTCCGGGCTCTTCGGCGCCGTGGCGCCATCCGTGATGGCGCAGCTGCTCGGTGTGCACAGCCACGTCCTGGCGGGGCTTGTCGTGGCGCTCCTGTTCTTCGCGTCCGCCGCCGGCCAGGTGACCACCCCGCGCTTGAACAACCACATCGCGCTCATGGCAGGTTGCATCTGCCTGATCGCCGGCCTTGCACTGCTGGCAGCGGCATTCCTGCTCCACTCCTTTGCCATCCTGGTGCTCTCGGCGATCGTCGTCGGTGCCGGACAGGGACTCGCAGTCGGCGGTGGCCTCGCTGCAGTGGTCGCGAGCGCCGCCCCAGGGCTTCGTGGGGAGGTCGCCTCGACCTATTTCGTCGTGGCCTACGTCGGCCTGGTCATCCCCGTCATCGGCGATGGCTTCGCCACCGGCGCGCTCGGCCTCGAGAACGCCGGGCTGGCGTTCACGGCTGTCCTCGGGGCGCTCGTCGTCGCGGTGGCGGCAACGTTGCGCCGCTGGCGAGGGGTCGCGGCGGCAGCGTGACCGGCCGGCCCGCGACTACTCCGCGCTGAGCAGCGCGCCCACGAAATCGGTCTGTCCCACCCGCGCCGCGAGGTCGTGCCCCGATTCGTCCATGTCGAGGGCGGCGTCGAAGACGAACGAGTACACGCTCTCCATGTCCCACCTCCCGAAGCCCAGCTCGGCGAGGACAGCGCGCAGCCTCGGGTCGGTGTGCCCCGCCTCCAGCGTCTCGGTCGCTGCCGTGTACAGGGCGACGAGGATGCGCACCTGGGCCTCGTAGTCCTCGATCAGCTCGGGGTCGGCCTCGTCGGCACGCAGCTTGCCCAGGGTCGCGCGGATCGCTTGGATCTCGAGCTGGTACTCGTCCACGTCGCCACTCCCCGCGGCGGCTGACGCCGCCACGCCTCAGTACAGCAGGTGATGAACAGCGATGGCCGGTGCGACAAGGATGGCGATGATGTTCATCACCTTGATCATCGGGTTGATGGCCGGTCCGGCGGTGTCCTTGTAGGGGTCGCCGACGGTGTCACCGGTGATCGCGGCCGCGTGTGTCTCGGTGCCCTTGCCGCCGAAGTGGCCTTCCTCGATGTACTTCTTGGCGTTGTCCCAGGCCCCGCCGCCAGTGGTCATCTGCAATGCGACGAAAAGCCCGACGACGATGGTGCCGAGCAGCATGGCGCCGAGTGCCTGGGGGCCGAGGATGAAGCCCACCGCGAGCGGCGCCACGACGGGCAGCAGGCCGGGGATGATCATCTCGCGCTGCGCGGCGGCGGTGACCAGGGCNNAGCATGCAGAGTGCGCCGAACAGGAACGGCATGATCCCGCCGAGGAAGAGGCCGACGATGACGAGGCCGTTGTTCAACGAGAGATCGAAGCTGTACGGCACGCCGCCGTGGTGGTTCTTGAGGACGTCGGTGTAGCTCGCGAAGAGAACGAGCGCGGCGAGCCCGGCCGACCCGATGGCGTACCCCTTGGTGACGGCCTTGGTCGTGTTGCCCACCGCGTCGAGGGGATCGGTGACGTTGCGCACCGATTCCGGGAGGTTGGCCATCTCCGCGATCCCGCCCGCGTTGTCGGTGATGGGCCCGTACGAGTCGATGGCCACGATGATGCCCGTCATCGACAGCATCGACATGGCCGCGATGGCGATGCCGTAGAGCCCGGCCAGCGCGGCTGAACCGAGGATGCCGGCCCCGATGACCAGCACAGGGATCGCGGTGCCCTCCATACCGATGGCGAGGCCCGCGATGATGTTGGTGGCGTGGCCGGTCTGCGAGGCACGCGCGATCGTCCTCACCGGCCAGAACTGCGAACCCGTGAAGAACTCGGTGATGCCCACGATCGCCACCGTGATGACGATGCCGATGACGGCGCACCAGAAGAGGTTGTTGGCCCCACTCGTGAACGCCGTGTTGTTGAACTCGCCGTTGCTATCGAGGAGGCGTGTGGCCAGGTAGAACAGCGGGATGGCCACCACCACGGCGGCCAGGAGCCCCTTGTAGAGGGCGCCCATGATCCAGCCGTTGCGCGGGATCTTGACGAACCAGGTGCCGACGATCGAGGCGACGATGCTGATCGCCCCGAGGATCAGCGGGTAGATGATGAAGGCGAGGTTGTGGCCGGTGCTGCTCTTGTAGAGCAGGCCGCCGAGCAGCATCGCCGCCACCGCCGTGACCCCGTACGTCTCGAAGAGGTCGGCGGCCATGCCCGCACAGTCGCCGACGTTGTCGCCGACGTTGTCCGCGATGACTGCGGGGTTGCGCGGATCGTCCTCCGGGATGCCCGCCTCCACCTTGCCGACGAGGTCGGCCCCGACGTCGGCCGCCTTGGTGTAGATGCCACCGCCGAGCCGGGCGAACACCGAGATCAATGAGGCGCCGAAGGCGAAGCCGACGATGTAGTCGATGTTCTGGAAGATGCCGTAGGCGACGACCACCCCGATGAGCCCGAAGGCCACGACCATCATCCCTGTGACCGCGCCGCCCCGGAAGGCCATGCGCAGCGCCGGCTGGAGGCCGCCGCGGGCCGCCTCGGCCGTGCGCAGGTTGCTGCGCACGGAGATGTTCATGCCCACGTAGCCGGCGGCGGCGCTGAGCACAGCGCCGAGGATGAACAGGACAGCCGTCTGCCAGCCCAGTGAGAGGAGCAGGAAGACGAAGATCACGGCGCCGATCGCGGCGATGATCGTGTACTGCCGGTTGAGGTAGGCCTCCGCCCCCTCCTGGATGGCCTGCGCGATCTCCCGCATCAGCGCGTTGCCCTGGGGCTGGCGGAGCACCCAGAAGATCAGGTAGATGGCATAGGCCAACCCGATCGCCCCACAAGCGGCGATGGGCAGCAGGACATTGATGGTCATGCGGTCCTTAGGAACAGGCGGCACTGCAGTCGGCGGCCGCCAGTAGACGAGCCGATGGATTGTACCGGCCGGCGACCTCGCCGCGATACCGGCGTGTACGCTCGAAGCCATGCCCGAGTCCCCCGCGACCGTGATCATCGCGGTCGGCGACGAACTGCTGTCCGGGCACACCCAGGACACCAATTCGGCCTTCCTGGCGGCGCGGGCCTTCACGTCCGGGTTCCCCGTCCGCCACATCGAGGTGGTGCCCGACCGCGTCGAGGCCGTCGTCAGCGCCATCCACCGCGCACTCGCCACGCCCGAGGTCTGTCGCATCGCCGTCTGCGGCGGGATCGGCCCCACCCCCGACGACCGCACCTTCGAGGCGGTCGCCCGCGCCCTCAACCGGCCGCGGGAGGAGAACCCCGTCGCCCTGGCCGGGATCGCGGGGATCGTCTCGCGGATGCACGCCGCCGGGTGGATCGCGGACAACGTCATCAGCGAGGGCAACCGCCGCTGCGCGATGGTCCCAGCAGGTGGGATCGTGGTGCCCAACCGCCGCGGCATGGCGCCGCCCATGGCCTACGAGGTGGAGCCGGGGCGCTGGCTCTTCATCCTGCCGGGCGTGCCCCGCGAGTTCACCACCATCGTCGACGAGGAGTTGATCCCGCGCTTCTTCACCGGGGGCACCGCGTCGCGCGTGGTCGAGGTGCGCTACCGAGCGGTGCCCGAGTCCGAGCTGTACGCACCGCTGCGCCGGCTTGGAGAGGAGTACCAGGACGTGGCCGTGGGCTCATACCCGCAGACCGAGGCGCGGCAGGTGATCGTCCGCCTCACCGGGCTCGAGCGGGCGCGCGTCGAGGCCGCTGCCCGCCGGATGGTGGAGCTCGACGGGCGCGGCGAACCGCTGGGCGCGACGGCGCCCCAGGTGATCCTCTAGACGAGAGGAGTCAGCCGACCTTTTGGAGGTTGCGGGCGCGCGGCCCCTTGGGGCTGTCGACCACCTCGAAGGTCACCGACTCGCCCTCCTCAAGGCTGTCGAAATCGACGGTGGTGAGCTCGGTGCGATGGAAGAATGCTTCCGAGCCGTCGTCAGCACGGACAAAACCGAAACCGCGGTCGGGAGAGATCATCTTGATACGGCCAGCCGGCATGTGCGCTCCTCCATACGAATCGAGCTGACGTCGAACAACCGGACACGTTCGCGCTGCCGACCCACACGAGGACTGCCCGGGTCAGCACCGGGAACCTGCGGTCAGCGCGAGCGAGAGCGTGACTGCAAGCGGTGGATCCGTTCCGAGTCGACGCTCAGTCGAGAATAGCAGGAGCGTCGCCGCGCTCGGCGTTCCATGATGCGTGCACGTCGAGCAGCGAGTCGGGAAGGCTCGCGTAGTACGACTCGACGTCGATCGACACGGGGTACGGGGCCGGCTCACCGAGCGCGTGCTCGCGGGCGACGACGGCATCCCACGCCTCTGTGATCGGCTTGGAAACACCTGTGCTGTCAACGAGTCCCCGCCGTGACAGCCACGGCCTCCGGTCCGCCGGAGCNNCGACGCGGTGACATGGTCCTGCACCGCTGTATCACCGGCCTCGGCCTCGACGACGTCGCCGGATGCGATGTCGACCTCCACGGTGAGTGGCGTCTGCGCGCCGGCAAGGGCCTGGGCGAGCTCGACTGTGAACACCGCGCGGCCGGGGTCGAGCGGGTCACCGGGCAGGGGAAGGCGCTGCGGCTGGAGGACCATCCCGAGCGCGTCAACGTGCGCCGCCATCGCCGCGAGTCTGACCCCGCGGCCGCCGACGACGTCGCCCTGTCCGAGCGTGAGCCGGCACTCCTCATCGGCGGCGTGGACGCGTTCGCTGAGCAGGGCCACCCACGCCGTCATGTCGGCGATCCGGCGGGGGCGGATCGTGGTCGCCGGGTCGTATCCCAGGTCCCACGCGGCGATGGCCGGGTGGCCGGCGAAGGCCGCCAGCATGGCATCGAGCCAGCGCACCTGCACCTCGAGCATGAGCGGGTCCGTGTAGATGTCGCGCGGCCCGCCGTCGACGACGCGCGCATCGGTGACGCAGCGCACGCCGCGTCGTGGCGATCGACGCTCGATGGCGTAGGTGGGCAGCATCACGCAGTCGCCGACTGACTGCGCGAACAGAGTCAACACCACGCTCAGGTCGAGGTCGCGGGCTGCGCCGAGCAACGTCTCCAACTCGTGCATGCGCCGGGGGTTGGGCGCGCGGTCGGTCGGCATGAACGCGTCCCAGCTGAGCAGGACTCGCACAACCGGCACACGTCGCGCCGCGATGGCGGCGAGGTCGCGCATCACGGTGTCGGCCGGGAACTCGTGCCACATGTACGGTCCCACGGCCGCCGGCCAGTAGGTGACCCCGACCTCGACGTGGTCCGGACTGCGACGCCTCATGCGCGCATCCCTAATAGACGAACAGGTCGATGCCCCCGGCGACGGTGAGCACCTGGCCTGTGATGTACCGGGCCTCAGGTGATACCAGGAAGCAGATGGCGTGGGCGATGTCCTCCGGCTCACCCGCCGTGCGCAGCGCGGTGCGCAACACCATGCGGTCATTCATCTTGGGACTGCCGGCCCTGAAGGCCTCGGTGCCGATGATCCCTGGAGCGATGATGTTGGCGGTGATGCCGAAGCGCGCGCCCTCGAGCGCCATCGACTTGCCGAGGCCGATGAGCCCGGCCTTGGTCGTGGCGTATGACGCCTGCCCGAAGCCCCCCAGCGTCCCGGCGACCGACGCCATGTAGATGACCCGGCCCCACATCTGCTCGCGCATGTAGGGCCATACCGCCTTGGTGCAGTGCATCGCGCCGCTCAGGTTGACGCGCAGGTCGCGCTCCCAGAGGTCCTCGCTCTGGCTCTCGATCTGGCCGACGTGGTCGAGCGTCCCGGCGTTGTTGACGAGGATGTCGATGGAGCCGAAGTCCTTCTTCACCTGAGCGAAAACCTCGCCCACCTGGTCGCGATCGGTGACATCCATCTTCATGGCGACGGAGCGCCGTCCCATCGCGCGGATCTCCTCGCTGGTCTGCTCGGAGTAGACGGAGTGCTGCGACGTGAACAGCTGCGCGAGCGCAGAGTTGGCGCCCTCAGCCACCCGCTGGATGTCGGGGTCGGACTCGAGGAGGATGTCGGTGACGATCACGTCGGCGCCGGCCCGAGCCAGCGCGAGGCAGTCTGCACGACCGAGGCCGCGCGACCCCCCGGTGACGACGGCGACCTTGCCGCTGAGGTCGAACATCTCCCGCACTCCCAGTGGTCACGAGGTGGTGGGACAGCTGCCGATTATCGCCAAGGGCCTCGCTGTCCCGTGGTCGGGGATGATCGCCCTCGTCTCAGCATGACGCCGTCGCGCCCCCGGTGGCGCCGCCGGGGCTCAGCGCGCCGCAGCGACGGCCGGAATCGACTGGTCGCCGCTCAGCACCCGTGGCCGCGCGTCGAGCGCCTTGCGTTCGCCGAGGATGAGGCGGCTGATCACGAGCCGCTGAATCTCTGCCGTCCCCTCCCATATCTGGTAGATCTTGGCGTCGCGCATGAAGCGCTCGACCGGGTACTCCTTGATGTACCCGTAGCCGCCCAGCACCTGGACCGCGTCGGTGGTGACACGCATGGCCACGTCGCCGGCCATGAGCTTGGCCATCGACCCCTCGCCGCGCGCGAAGGGGACACCGCTCTGGGCCATCCACGCGGCACGCAACGTCAGCAGCCACGCCGCGTCGATGTCGGTCGCCATATCGGCCAGCTTGAAGGCGATGGCCTCGTGGCGAGCGATCGGCTTGCCGAACGCGTGGCGCTCCAGGGAGTAGTCGCGGGCGAACTCGTACGCGGCACGGGCGATTCCCACCGCCCCCGCGGCAACGAGGGGACGGGTTGCCTCGAGCATGAGAAGGGCGCCGACGGCGCCCGGCCCGCTGGCGTTGCCCTTGCTGTCGTAACCGAGGCGCGCCTCCTCAGGGACGAAGCAGTCCTCGAAGATCACCTGCGCGGTGTGCGAGGCGCGCACCCCGAGCTTCTTCTCCTTGCGGCCCTGCCTCATGCCCGGAGTTCCCTTGTCGATGACGAAGCCGGCGATGCCGGCAGGGCCGGCCGCCCTGTCCGTGGTCACGAAGGCCACCTGGATGTCGGCGATGCCGCCGTTGGTGCAGAACTGCTTGGTGCCGTTGAGGATGTATCCGCCGTCCACCTTGGTGGCGGTGGTCTCCAGGGCCATGGAGTCCGACCCGCTATTGGGCTCGGTCAGCCCCATCGCCCCGATGCGCAGTGCTGCGGGGTCGCACATCATGCCGATGTACCTGCTCTTCTGCTCCTCAGTCCCCATGGCGATGATGGCCGCGCCGGCCAGGCCGGAGGCGTTGATGGACACAGCGATGCCCGCGTCGCCCCAGGACAGCTGCTCGGTCAGGATGAGCGAGGTCATCAGGTCGATACCACCGCCGCCGTACGCCTGAGGGAATCCGCTGGCGGCGTCGAGTCCGAGGTCGTGGGCCTTCTGCATGACCGCCCACGGGGTCTCCTCCTTCTCATCGTATTCAGGAGCGACCGGGCGCATCTCGTTGACCGCGAATTCGTGGGCGAGCCGGCGGATCTCCTCCTGCTCCTGGGTGAGACTGAAGTCGAACCCCATGTCTGGGTGTCCTCTCTAGAGTGGGAGCCGGACCGTCGCCCGGCCGTTGGTGAGCACGGGGTCGCCGCTGCTCGAAAGAGCGCTGAGCTCCAGGCCGGCGATGCCGGTGGCGTCGTCGACGTCGGTGACTCGCCCAGAGCAGGTGATCGTCGCCCCGGGGAGCAGCGGCTTGGAGAACCGACAGGACACCGACACCACGCTGTCGAAGCCTCCCGCCCAGCGGGCCACAGCCTCGGTGAGGATGCCCATCTCGAGGAGGCCGTGGGCGATGGTGCCGGGGAGCCCCACGGACCGGGCGAAGTCGACGTCGAGGTGGATGGGGTTGTGGTCACCCGACGCGTCGGCATAAGCGTTGACCTGGTCCTGCGTGACCGTCCTATCCAGTGGGGTCATCTCGTCGCCGACCGCTACCGTCATCTGATGATCATCAGGGAGCGGCCGCGACACACCGTTTCGCCGTCCTGCCGGGAGGCCTCGTGCTCGATGGTGAGGAAGGTCATGCCTCGCTTGTCCTCGACGGACGTGATCACCGCGGAGGCATCGATGACGTCACCGCCACGCACCGGCGTGGGCCATTCGAAGGATTGCTCGCCGTGCACCAGCCCGGCGAGGTTGACGCCCACCTCGGCGTCGGCGAAGAGCTTGTAGAGCGTCGGGAAGAGGCAGTAGACAGCGGCGTACGTCGGCGGCACGACACCGGGCGCGTACACGTCGTCGGACCCTGCGACGGCCTTCGCGAACGCCTCAGCCGCGGCGCCGTCGACGACCTGGCCCGGAGCCTCGTAGCGGCGCCCGACGTGGCTGGCGTCAGGCATGTCCGGAGCCCGCGTCGAGGCAGTCACCACTGGCAGCGATCGCGCCAACCTCACCACGCATTGACATCGACGTCAACATTTCTCGCCGACTCTACCACCGCCCCGCCTTCGTCCCGGCAAGCGTGACGCAGCGTGCATCCCCGTGCTCTCACCCTGCGAGCCGCTCAACCCAGCCACGCGCGACGGCGACCCCGCCCACCTCCGCGCCTGCCCAGTTGCGCAGCGCGATGTGCCGGAACCCGGCCAGGCGGGGATCCGCGACGGCCGCGTCGTCGAGCCAGCCCAGGCCGCCGAGCGCGGCGAGGGCAATCGCCGGCAGAGCGGTCCCGTCGCCCGCCTCGAGCTTGATCGCGAGCGCGGGCCCCGACGGCCGGCGGACCGCAACCCAGACCGCGGCGGCCCCGACCTTGGCGGTGAGCACGCTCCCGGAGGCCGCGAGCAGCGCAGTGTCGAAGCGGCCGCGTCCAGCCACCAGGTAGGGCCGCGCCGCCATGGCGTCCTGGCAACGGCGGAAGCCTGCGTCCGCGGTGGCTGCAGCGAACATCCGGGCGAGACTGCTCAGTGGGACGCCCTGGGTGGGCAGGCCACACCCGTCGATGCCCGATGGCGCGGCGTCCAGGTCGACCCCGCCGAAGCCGCCCATGAGCTGTCTGATGGCCCGCTGCAGCGGATGGTCGGCGGCCGCGTAGCCGTCGACCGGCCAGCCGCGGACCACGCAGACGGCGAGCATGGCCGCGTGCTTGCCCGAGCAGTTGTTGTGGACGCGGCCCGGGGTCCCTCCCTGCGCGAGGATGGCCCTCCACGACTCCTCGTCCATGGGCGGCTGGGGCCCGCAGCTCAGCGCCGGCTCGGCCAGCCCCACGCGACCGAGGAGTCGAAGCACCGTCTCCACGTGTGTCGGCTCGCCGTTGTGGGAGGCGCAGGCCACGGCCAGCTCATCGTCGGAGACGCTCAACTCGTCGGCGGCATCGCGCACGAAGGGCAGCGCCTGCAGTGGCTTCACGCAACTCCGCAGCGTGGTGATCGCGCCCGGGTCGCCGGCCGCCGCGATCACGACGCCTGATGCGTCGACCACAACGACGTGACCGCGGATCAGTGCCTCATCGACCTCCCCCCGCCGGGTGGTGGCGAGGTCGACGGGCGGCGATCCGGACACGACGCAAGTGTTGCAGCCGGCGCCGGGTCAGTGAGGCGTCAGACGAGACCCGCCATGCTCGTCGGTCGGTGGAATCGCACCCGGCAGAGCTGGCACTTGAAGACCAGTCGCAAGCCCAGTCTGCCGATCACCCCCGCCTCGCGGTCGAGACAGTTGGGGCATACGGCGTGCTCCTGGGCGAATTGAGTGGGCACGTCCTTGAGCGGCAATTCGACGGGCTTGTACTTTCTCATGAGCTAGGATGGTAGCACTCTATGCAACAGTAATGCTATCAGTTTTAGCCTCAGTGTCGGACTGCCCTGGACGGCGGCTCGGGCCGGTTCGAGACTGACGGAGGACGGCCGGCTTCTGGTAGCCTCCGGCCCTGTCGGACCATTGGGGGATGTGTCGTCAATGTGCCGTGAGCGTTCTGGATTGTGGGGCGTTCCCGGGAGGAGGGCAGGTCATTCGCGGTAGCCGACATCGACTCATCCGGCATGCGTGGGTGCTGCTGGCGGCCGTCCTGCTGCCCGTGCTGGCGCCCCGTGCCCCTTCGACGGTGGCCGCTGTTATCACCGCCCCCCAGCCCAATGGCGACATCATCCTGAGCGCCATCATCGAGCGCCCGGCGGTCGTTTCCCCGATCGCCGCGCGGCCGGCCCTCAGCGTGGTGGTGCGCCCGGGGCAGACGGTGGAGTCGCTGGCCGTTGCCAACCACTCTGACGTCCCCGCCGTCCGCTGGGCGAACGGTCTCGGCGCCGGCGCCCAGCCGCAGGCCGGGACATCGCTCCTGCTCCCCCCGGGCGCGGGCGCGCTGGTCGCGGTGCTCCCCAACGAGCGGCCCAGTGCGTTCGCCAAACGCCTCGGCCTCGATCCGCGCGTCGTGCTCGACTACAACGCGCTGGCCAGGGACACACCTCGAGCCGCCGGGAGCTACCTCCAGGTGCCGCTGACCGCAGCTCCCGGCGGGTCGCTGGTGGGTCGCTACTTCGCACGCGCCCCGGGAGGGGTGCCGTCAATCGTCGAGGCGCACACCTCACTCCCGGATGGGTTCCCCTACGGGCAGTGCACCTACTACGCGGCGATGCGCCGCAACGTGAACTGGTCCGGCAACGCCTGGGTGTGGTTCGACGCCGCCAACGGCATCCGCCCCGAGGGGCACGTGCCGGTGATGGGTTCGCTCGCCGTGTTCCACACTGGCTGGTTCGGCCACGTCGCGTACGTGGAGCAGGTCAACGCTGACGGCAGCTTCATCGTCTCCGAGATGAACTACTACGCCAACGGCGGCGGCTGGGGTCGCGTCGACCGACGCACGATCACCTCGGCAGACTTCCGCAGCATCACCGGCTACATCTACTAACCGCCGCCTGAGCGGGCGGCGGCGCTGAACAGCCCGCGGGCTGTTTTCCCCCAGGGCCGCGGCGTGCTTGCCCTACCCGGAGAAGCGGTAGCCGATCCCGGGCACCGAGTGGATGTATGTCGGCTTCTCGGCGTCTGGCTCGATCTTCCTGCGCAGCCGGTACACGTGGGCATCGACTGTCCTGGTCTCGATCTCCACCTCGTACCCCCAGACGCGACGGAGCAGTTCGCCGCGGCTCATGACCTGTCCTGGGCGCGACGCCAGCAGGGCCAGAAGGTTGAACTCGGTGAGCGTCAGCATGACCTCTTCGCTGTCGCGGAAGGCTTGACGGCGACCCAGGTCGATCGTCAGTCCGGGGAACTCGAAGCGGTCCCGCGGCTGCTCCTGCGAGGAGATCTCGCTGCGGCGTAGGTGAGCTCCGATGCGAGCCATCAACTCGCGAACCTCGAACGGTTTGGTGACGTAGTCGTCGGCGCCGAGCTCGAGGCCGACCACGACGTCGATCGTGTCGGCCTTGGCGGTGAGCATGATGATCGGCACCCGCGAACCCTCGGAGCGCAGCCGGCGGCACACGTCGAGGCCGCTCATCCCGGGAAGGTTGATGTCGAGGATGATCAGGTCAGGGTTCTGTTCGCGTGCTGCCGCCAGGCCGTCGACGCCGTTGGCGGCCTCGATGAGCGTGTGGTTCTGGGCGCTGCACGCGAGCCTGACGACCTCACGGCTGGGGGCGTCGTCCTCGACGATGAGGATGGTCTTTCCGGCTCCTGTCATGAGGCCTCCGTCTCCAGGTACGTGGCGATCCTCTGCACGAAGTTCGCCACCTCGATCGGCTTTGAGATGTAACCCGAGCAGCCGGCCGCGAGTGCCTCCTGCTCGTTGCCCTTCATGGCGTTGGCGGTGAGGGCGATGATGGGGATCGACGAGGTCTTGGGGTCAGACTTGAGCATGCGGGTCACGGTGAGGCCATCGATGCCCGGGAGCTCGATGTCCATCAGGACCAGATCGTACGGGGCACTCCGCGCCTTGTGCAGACCTTCGTTGCCGTCGACGGCGATGTCCACCTCGAATCCGTTGCCGCTCAGCACCATGGTGGCCAGCTCGCGGTTGCTGCGGTTGTCCTCGACAAGAAGGATGCGGTTGTGGCGGTGGCCGTTGGTGGTCTGCAGACCCGCCAGCGGGAGGTTGAACGTGAACACCGAGCCGGTGCCCACCTGACTCTCCAGCTTCAAGGTTCCGCCGTGGAGCTCGATGATGCGCCGGGTCAGCGACAGGCCGAGTCCGGTTCCCTCCACCTGCCGGGTGGTGGCGCTGTCCACCTGGTAGAACTCGTTGAAGATCCGTTCATGGTGTTCGGGTGGAATGCCCACACCGGTGTCGCCAACGGAGACGCACAGCGTCTCCGAGTCGTCGCAGCGTGCGGCGACCCACACCTTGCCGCCCTGGGCTGTGAACTTGATGGCGTTGCTGAGCAGGTTGTACAGCACCTGCTTGAACTTGCTCTTGTCGGCCCGCACCATGAGGTCGTGGGGCTCGACCTCGATGGAGAGCTCGATGTCGCGCCGCTCACTGAGGGAACGGATGACGTTGTGCACTTCGCGCACGGCGTTGTTGACGAAGAAGTCGTCGTAGCTCAATTCCATGCGCCCGGCCTCGATCTTGCTGAGGTCGAGCACGTCGTTGACGAGTTCGAGAAGGTGCTTGCCCGATGTGTGGATGTTCTCGAGGCACTCGTGGCGCTGCTCCTCCTCGAGCGCGACCAGGTTGTCCTTGAGGATCTCGCTGAACCCGAGTATCGCGTTGAGCGGGGTGCGCAGCTCGTGGCTCATGTTGGCGAGGAACTCGCTCTTGAGACGGGAGATCTCGTTGATCTGCGCGTAGCTCCGCTCCAGCTCGTGCTTCTGCTCCGCGATCTGCGCAAGCTGCACGGTCTGGCGCTCGTGCAGCCGCGCGTTGTCGATGGAGATGGCCGCCTGGTTGGCGATGACCTGCATGAGCGCCTGCTCGACCGACGTGAACGGGCGCACCTCGCGTCGCGCCATGGTGAGCGCGCCCACCAGGCGCTGCGGAGACTGGAGTGGCATCACCAGGCAACTGCGCGGGGCGTGGGCCATCGGCAGGTTCTTGAAGCGACTGTCCTTGGTGGCATCGACAACTGACACAACCTTGCGTCGCTGCGAGGCCCAGCCGACGATGCCCTCACCAAGCTCGAACGTGGCCACCTGTGCGACCGATTCTGTGAACGGGAAGGTGGCGATGGCGCTCAGGCTGGTGCCGTTCTCGTCGAGGAGGAAGACGGTGGCGGCGTCGCAGGACACCAGGTCGGAGGCGGCCTTCAGCATGAAGTCGATCGTCTCTTTGAGCTCCAGGCTGGAGGTGAAGAGATTGCCGACCTGACCGAGCAGATCGACAATGACCTTGTCGTCCATGGCTGCGCGAGTATACCGGCGCCTCGCCGTCAACAGACCACTGTTGCGGATTTCGGTCGTTGACTAAACAGGGCCGGGACAGGGTCCCCGCTCCTCAGGCTTTGCGGGCTTTGATCTGCTCGATGACCTGAGGGAGGATCTTGAGGGCGTCGCCGACCACGCCGAGGTCGGCCAGCTTGAAGATCGGGGCATCCGCGTCGCGGTTGATGGCAATGATCGTCTGGGCGCCCTTCATGCCCAC
>PLWW01000110.1:23230-33831 GCA_003153125.1 Candidatus Dormiibacterota bacterium
TCGGCGATCTCGACGGTCACGGCCACCACCGTGGCCGGCCCACCGCCCGAGCTCTCGGCGTCGACGGACCTCGGCCTCAGCAGCACGATCGCCGGCTTCCTCTGCCCAAAGGTGGTGGTGACATCCTGGGTGGCGCCGAAGATCGACGACTGCACCGAGAGCTCACTGCCCGCCTCCACACCGAGGCCGTTGGCGACCACGGGCACGTCGAGCTTGGCCGCGAGCCGGCCGGCAACGTCGCGCCCCAGGTACGTGGCGGCGATGAGGACGACGTCGGGATGGTGCTCAGCTGCGAGGGTCGCGATGGCGTCGGCAGCGGGCCCACCGGGCAGGAGCTCACCGTAGGCGACGTCGGTGCCGGCATGAAGAGTGGTCGCACCGTACTCGCCCAGCACCGCGGCGGCGGCCTCCGCATCAGGCGAGAGCGCCACGGCCTCGACGACACCGCCGAGGGAGCGGGCCGCGGTCAGTAGCTCAAGAACTGCGGGGATGGGCTTGCCGTCGACGATCTCGGAGAACACCCAGGTCAGGGCAGTCGTCATCTCAGATCACCTTCCGCTCGACCAGGAACTGGACGATCCGGGCGGCGGCCTCGCCCTCATCGCGGACGATCTCACCGGCGGCGCGCTCGGGTGCCGCCGTGACCGCCGTGATCGCCGGGCCGGCGGAGGCCCCACCGCCGTCTTCGAGGCCGAGGTCCGTGGGCGAGGGTCGGTCGAGAGGCTTCTGCTTGGCCCCCATGATCCCCTTGAGGGACGGGTATCGGGGCTCGTTCACCCCCGCGGTCACGCTGATCACGACCGGCAACCTGGCCTCGACCACCTCGATCCCCGTTTCGGTCTGCCGCTCGACGCGGATGATCTCCCCGTCGTACGACAACGACTTTGCGAAGGTCACGGCGGGGATGTCGAGCAGCCCCGCCAGCATCTGGGGGACGACCCCGGTGTACCCGTCGGTCGACTCGGTCGCGGTGAGCACCAGGTCGAAGTCCTGCCTGCGGATCGCAGCCGCGAGGACCTTGGCGGTGGTGAGCGCGTCGGAGCCTGCCAGCGAGTCGTCGCAGACCAGGACCCCCCGGGAAGCGCCCATGGCGAGGGCCTTGCGCACGGCGTCGAGGGCTCGCTCGGGGCCCATGCTGACCACCGTGACCTCCCCGCCATGCTTCTCAGTGAGTTGGAGACCGGCCTCCACTCCGAACTCGTCGCCGGGGTCGAGGACCACCTCCCCGTCGCGGCGGAGGTTATGGGTCGAGGGGTCGAGGCGCCCCGGCGAGTTGGGGTCGGGCACCTGCTTGACACAGACGACGACGTTCATCGGCACTCCTGCGTGGGCGTGCGAAAGGGCGTCGCTACTCTAGCCGACCCATTCCACAGCCGATCGGCGCGTCCCACAGCGGGACCCACTTCTCAGCGGCGGCTCAGGCCTCTGAAAGGGCCGGGACGGACAATGACCCGGCACCGTCAGGCTCACCCAGAGAGATGAACATGTTGACATTCACCCGCAGCGCTGCCCGCTGGGTCGGCCGCCACGCCCTCCCGGCCGTCGCCGCCACGGCCATCGCGCTCGGCGCGGCCGGGGGAGGCATCGGCTACGCCGTGGCCAGCCAGGACACCACCACCGCTCCCGCATCGTCAGCCGCGGGGGCGACCAAGCCGGCGCCGTCCTCGGCGGCAACTCGCAAGGCCTCCGGCGCCCGGGCCGCGCTGCGGATCCAGCGCGCCCTCAGCCTGCTGGCCAGCCAGACAGGGCAGACCGTCGCGTCGGTGCGCAGCCAGCTCGAGGCCGGCAAGTCGGTCGACGATATCGCGGGCGCCAAGGCCCCGGCGATCGCGAGCAGCATCCTCGCCCAGGTCACCAAGCTGGCCGACCGCGCCGTCAGCGCCGGGAGGATCACGGCCGCGCAGGAGACAGCCGGACTGGCGGTTGCCAAGACGAGGATCGCAGCGCTCATGGCCGAGCCTGGCACGCAGTTGATCAAGGACGCCCGCAGCGCGCTCCAGTTCCTCCACGCGCACGGCGCCAAGCGCCGCGCCGCGCCGGCCGCGGGCGCCCCGGCGACGACCGCGCCAACCCCGATCGCCTGACCCGCGGTCGGACCGTCTCCGACCAGCGGGTACACTGAGGCGATGCCCAAATCCTATGAGCACGCCGAGCAGGTGATCGACCCCGCCAAGAAATTCACGGCGACGATCGCCACCGACAAGGGCGACATCGTCGTCTCGCTGCACGCGGACAAGGCCCCGAAGAGCGTCAACAACTTCGTCTTCCTCACCCGTCAGGGGTTCTACGACGGGCTCGCCTTCCACCGGGTGGTCGACGACTTCGTCATCCAGGCCGGGTGTCCCGAGGGGACCGGACGCGGAGGGCCCGGGTATCGCTGGGATGACGAGCCCGTCCACGGCGAGTACATCGCCGGGGCTGTCGCCTGCGCCAACGCCGGGCCCAACACCAACGGCTCGCAGTTCTTCATCTGCACCGTCGACGACCGCCACAAGCTGGCCAAGGCCTACAACCTCTTCGGCCAGGTGGTCAAGGGCATGGACGTCGTCGGCGAGATCCGCCAGGGCGACGTCATGCGCTCGGTCTCGGTGACAGAGGAATAGGGGTGGCCGAAGAGTTGCGCCTGCTGTCGGTGCACGCGCACGCCGACGACGAGTCGATCACCATGGGCGGCCTGCTCGCCACCTGCCACGACCGTGGCATCCGCACCGCCAACATCTGCTGTACGGACGGGAAGCTCGCCACCATCGTGGCCGACGACATGCCCGAGGAGACGACCCGTCCACGCCTCGCCGAGATCCGCCAGGCGGAGCTGAGGGCGGCCTGCGCCATCCTCGGAGTCGACGAGGTGCACTTCCTCGGCTATGGCGACTCCGGCATGTGGGGTGAGCCCACCAACCAGCTTGCCGACGCCTTCTGGAAGGTCGACGTCGACGAGGCGGTCGGCCGCCTCGTGGCGCATATCCGCCGCTTCCGCCCACACGTCGTGGTGACCTATGACGGGGTCGGTGGGTACGGCCACCCCGACCACATCCAGACCCACCGCATCACCCTGCTCGCCGTGGAGGCAGCCCACATGCGCTCGATGTACGCCGACGGCGGTGAGCCGTGGCGCGTGCAGAAGCTGTACTACACGTCGATCCCGCTCTCCTTCCTGAAGCGCGCCGCGGCCCTGGCCAAAGAGGCGGGCCGGCCGGCGCCCTTCGGCGTCGAGAACCCCGAGGACCTGCCGTTCGTGACCCCGGACGAGTGGATCACGAGCACAGTCGACATCCGCGACGCCGTGCACCGCAAGCGCGAGGCGCTGGTCGCGCACCACAGCCAGATCGGCCCGGACTGGCCGTTGCTCGCCATTCCCGAGGCGGTCACGATCGAGCACTTCGGCACCGAGGCCTTCCAGCTGGTCATCTCCCGCGTCCCCGTGACCCTGCCCGAGACCGACCTCTTCGCAGGCGTCACCGCCAAGGAGGCTGTCGCCGTCTGAGCCTCGCCGGGCGGGTCAGTGGAGCGAGCCGGCCGCGCTGATGTCAGCCGGCGCGGTCCACGGACTGCCGCCCCACCAGGCCTCGGTGAGCTGGCTCGCCGGCCCCTGCCAGAAGACGAGCTCTTCGCCCGCGTCGATGGCCACACTCGGGGGAGAAAACATCTGGGCGGACACGTTGCTCACCGCCGCCCAGTCGACAGGGGCACTGCGCGCGCCTCCCCACCACGCCTCCCAGAGATGGCCGTTGCCGCCCTGCCAGAAGATGAGCTGGCTGCCCCCTGCGGTCACCGCCACGCTCGGGGATGAGGCGAGCAAGGATCCCCCGCTCCAGCCCGCCGACCAGTCGGACGGGCCGTTCCAAGAGCCGGCGTACCAGGCCTCCTGGAGGTGCCCCGAGGTGTCCTGCCAGTAGACCAGCTGCTGGGCACCGTCGGATGTCACCACCGCGCTCGGAGCCGAGGCGAGCAGCGGCGTCCCTGGCCAGCGCGCGCTCCAGTCGACGGGGCCGTTCCACGAGCCGGCGTACCACGCCTCCCACAGGTGTCCCTCAGTACCACGCCAGAAGACGGTCTGCTGGCGCGAATCAGGAGACACCCAGACGCTCGGGGCCGAGCCAAGAGTGACATGGCCGCCCCAGCGCGCGGTCCAGTCGACCGGGCCGTTCCACCTGCCGGTGTACCACGCCTCCCAGAAATGGCCGTCGGTGCCTTGCCAGAACACTAGTTGCGTGCTGCCGTCAGGGGTGACAGTGACGCTCGGTGCGGACGCCAGCAGGGGCGTGCCGGGCCAGGCGGCGCTCAGGTCCATCGGTCCGTTCCATCTGCCGGTGTACCACGCCTCCATGAGGTGGCCGTGGGGTCCGCGCCAGAAGGTCAGCTGGGTGCTGCCGTCCGTCGTCAGGGCCACGCTGGGAGCGCTGCCGACCAGCCCGGCACTGCCCCACGGCGCGGAGAGGTCGGCCGGACCGTACCAAGCGCCGTTCCACGTGCCCGAGGCAAGGTCGCCGGCGGGGTCCTGCCAGTACACCACGTCGTGGCCGCTGGAGTCCACGATCGCCGTCGGGGCGGAGGCCAGCGCACCGAGCGAGTTCCAGTCGGCCGGACCGTTCCAGGAGCCGGCCGTGAGCCATGCCTCCCAGGCGTGGTGGTCGGCCCCTTCCCAGAACACGGACTGGCTGCCGTCGGCGGCCATCGCCACCGACGGCGCCGAGCCGATCAGGCCCTGGCCGCCCCAGCTGCTGGTGAGGTCGACGGGGGCCGACCAGGATGTCGCGTACGACGCCTCCCAGAGGTGGCCGTTGGGCGAGCCCCAGTACACGAACTGCGTGCCATCAGCGCGCACCGCGACGGCGGGCGCTGAGGTCACGGGAGCGGAGGCACCCCAGGCGGCCGCGATGTTCGCGGGGCCGTACCACGTCGAGCCGGCGAGCCATGCCTCCATGAGGACGCCGTCAGCGCCCTCCCAGAACACCACCTGCTGTCCGTCGGGCGCCACGGCGGCGCTGGGGGCTGACTGGAGCATCTGCCCGCTGCTCCACGTCGTCGACAGGTCCAGCGGCGTCGACCAGCCGTTGGAGTACACCGCCTGCCAGAGGTGGCCACCGGCGCCGCGCCAGTACACGGTCTGCTGTCCATTGGCGGAGAACAGCGCACTGGGAGCCGAGGTGAGCGGCGCCAGGCCCTGCCAGGCGGCGGTCAGGTCGCTGGGGCCGTACCACGTGCCCCCCGTCGTCCACGCCTCGCGAAGGTGGCCGTTGGCGGCCTGCCAGAACACGATCTGCTGACCGTTGGCCGACGCCGCACTCAGCTTGCTCAGGCCGCTCGCGGACATCAGCGGGTTGTGCAGCCAGCCGATGATCGGGGTGTAGCCGTTGGCGATGACGACCGAGCCGTAGAGCCCGAGCTGGTCGGTGCCGGTGGCCGTCCCGTTCTCCTGCACGATGTCGACGGCGTTCGACATGACGGCGCTGACAACAGCGACATGTCCGTTGCCGTCCCAGTAGCTTCCCAGCCAGCCCGGCGCGAAGACGAGAAGGTCGCCCACCTGGGGCGCGACCCCCCCACCCTGGGAGAACTGCTGGAGAGGAATGGGCAGGTCGGGGCCGGCGTTCCACATCTGCGCGGCACTCCCGTCGGCGCCGCCGTAGCCCGACCAGATGGCCGGCTCACCCCACGCGTAGTACGCGTACCGCTGCGCCAGCTCGGTGCACTGGAACTCGGGTCCGAACGTGCAGCCGTTGGGCGGTCCGCAGCCGGTGTCTGAGAAGGAGGAGCCGTTGCCGTAGACGGTGAGGTTGGAGCAGCGCGCCACCCAGGTCGCCCACTGGCAGCCCTGGACCAGCGGCGCGCCGTAGCCACCGGTGCTGCTCTGCCCGTCCACCACCGCCATCATTCCGCGCTGCCCGGTCGCGCCGGGCGCGGCCGATCCCGGCAGGATCCCGGCAGCCAGCAGCGCCACCGTGATGGCAGCGGCGATCAGCGCGTGCCGCGGCCCGCGCGCCATCAATCGCAGAGCCGTTGCCGAACCACCACAACGAGGGGGATGTTTTCATGCAAACACCGACGCGCCGGTCGCGCGGCGGCAACAGATCGGTGGCTCATTGACACGCCCATCGAGCCGTGACATGGCGCGGCGCGGGAGTGTCAGTCCAGTGCGTCACCGAATGCGGCCGCGTAGCGGGCGTCGAACTGATCCGCGGTGTAACCGTGTCCCTGCGGGCCCGACACCTCGACGACCCAGGTGGCGGCGAGCGCGCCCATCCGCCCGGCGACGTCCGGGGGGCGACCGCGGCGGAGCCCGGCGAGAAGCCCGGCGACGTAGGCGTCGCCGGCACCGGTGGGGTCGACCAGAGACGTTGCGGCCGCAACGGGGATGTCGTGGACCACGCCGCCGACTCGGAGCTCGCTGCCCTGCCCGCCGCGCGTGCGAGCGACGAGGGTGCCGTCGGCCGCCAGCGCCTCGACGTCGCGACCGGTGCGGCGGTGGATGACCTCGAACTCATAGTCGTTGCCGACGATCAACCACGCCGCGTCGAGGCCGGCGTTGAGGATGTCGTCACTCATCGCGCTGAGCTGCTGCGCTGGCGCGAAGACCAGCTTGGCGCCGATCTCGGCCGCCTGCAGCACGTGGCGAGCCATGCCGTCGGGGGCGTCGGGCGACACCACCACGTGTTCGATCCCGGACAGCGCCGTCAGGTCGACATCAGCGGCGTGCGCCATCGCGCCGGGGAAGAAGGCGGTGATCTGGTTGTCGTCGACGTCAGTGGTGATGTACGCGGCGGCGGTGCCGACGTCATCGCGGACCAGGGCGTGGGAGATGTCCACGCCGGCCGACTGCAGGGCGGCGCCGTAGTCCCCGAAGTCGTTGCCGACCGCGGCGCAGAGGATCGGCCGCTCGCCGAGCAGGGCGAGGGTGTACGAGATGTTGGCGGCCGTGCCCCCGTGGCGCGTCTGGGGGCGATCGACGAGGAATGAGACGTTGAGGATGTGCGTCTGGTCGATGAGGATGTGGTCGGCGAAGCGGCCGGCGAACGGCATGATGGTGTCGAGTGCCACCGACCCGGTGACGGCGATCAGACCCATGAGACGCGCAAGCATAGGGGCCGCCCTGTCCCAGGCCGCCGGGACGGCCCTCGGGGTCCGGGTCGCGGGACAATGCACGTCATGGCAGTCCCGGGCGCCCGCCCCACCACACGCCGCGCCCGCCAGCCCGGGCCGGGTGAGTCACCGGACAGCTCGAGCCTTGCCGAGGCTGTGGAGGTGTACCGGCGCACGTACACGACCGTGCTGCGCAGCACCGGCGAGACGCGGCTGCGCGTGCTCGAGGCCTCCCACCGGGCGATGCACAGCAGCCTGCATCCTCTCGCCGACTCGGCGGCGCCGGACCTGGGGGCGTTCCTGTACGCGATCAGGCGCCTGCCCGACGCCGTCTTCGGCGCCGAGCTCGTGGTGATGGGCCAATCCATCGAGATCTTCCAGCGGCGCGGCTTTGCCGGCATCGAGGGGCAGACGGAGATCGGCGCTCCAGGAAGGCGGCGGCGCTGGTACGACGACGGCAAGGGCACGCTCGCTGTGCTCATCTCCTCGGCGTCGGATGTCGATGACCTGGTTCCCACGCTGGTTGCCTTCCAGATCGAGTGGAACAAGCTGCGCGACGTGCTCCGCGGGACCACCCAGCGAGACACCGTGCCCGCCGACCTGGCCACGACCTGCGGTGGCTCCGAGGGCGACTGGGCGCGGCTCGAGGAGGTCTGGGGGACGTCGTTCGCCGCCCGTCTCGAGCAGGTGCGCCGCCGCCACCTCTCGCTGCGCCTGCGCATGCTCGGCGGCACCCAGGTCGGCTACGCGCGGGTGACGCGACGGTGGTGGCAGCAGGTCACGGGGATGATGCGCTCGGAGGGCCTGCTCGGCCGGCCGGTGTACTTCGTGAGCAGCAACTCGCACAGTCTCGGCAACCTCGTCACCGGCCTCGCCCGCCGCCACCAGGATGAGCTGGTCGCCTTCGTGGAGCGCGACGGCACCGACGAGCTCCGCGACGAGCTGCGCGCGTTCCGCGAGGGCCGCGCCGAGGGGAACTGGGACAACTTCCTGTATTTTGCGGCGCGCACGCGGCAGCGCGGGGCGCGCAGCGAAGCCGAGAGGACGGCTGCGCGTCGCGAGGAGCGCGAGGCCGGCCTGATCGCGGTGAGCAGCAGGACGGCGCTCGACGTGGCGGCGCAGGTGATCGCACTCGATCGGCTGAACCCCTCGGCGCTCGACGAGCGGCTCGGCCCCGTGGCCCATGACGCGCTGCGCAGCAGCCAGGCTGTGATCGTCAACGTCGACTATCCCCTCGGGCTGGCGGCGTACAACATCCTCCGCGAGGTCGCCGAGACAGCCGCGGAGTTGCGCGGCGTGTACGTCCTCGGCAAGGCGGCGACGCTCAACGCCGACGTCGGCGACGTGATGATCAGCGGGGTCATCCACGACGAGCACTCGGGCAGCACCTTCTGGCTGGACAACGCCTTCCGCGTCTCCGACATCGCCCCTTACCTGCGTTTCGGCAGTGGACTCGACAACCAACGGGCGGTGACGGTGAAGGGAACGTTCCTGCAGAACCGTGGCTACCTCGACTTCTATCACCGCGAGGCGTTCTCGGTCGTGGAGATGGAGGCAGGTCCGTACTGCTGCGCCATGTATGAGATGAGCGAGGCGGCTCGCTACCCGATGGGTGAACCGGTCAACTTCTCCCGCCTCCCCGTCGATTTCGGGGTCATCCACTACGCCTCGGACACGCCCTACACACAGGCACGAACGCTGGGAGCGCGCGGGCTGTCGTACTTCGGCATGGACTCCACGTACGCGTCGTCGGTGGCAATCCTGCGTCGCATCCTCCGACTCGAGGGCGCGCTCACCGACGACGTGCAACCACTCGATGTCGCCATCGGCGACGACGGCGGTGCCATGCCGTCGGTGGCGCCCGCGTGAAGCACGCGGTGCTTCCGGTCGTTGCAGTCCTGGCCGCGCTGACGTCCGCAGCCTGCGGGACGACGACAGACACCGGCACGGGTCCCCCGGCCCTCGAGAACCTCAACGTCCAACCCCAGAACAGCACGCTGCTCGTGGGTGTGAATCGCATCTCCATCGCCCTGCTCGACGGTCACGCGAACCCCGTCACGGCGGGCCATGTCAGCGTCAACATCCGCGATGCCGCCGGGGCGTCGGCCGGGTCGAGGCCGCTCCAGGACATTGCCGCCGTCTACGGGGAGATCCCCGTGTACGTCGGCATCGCGGACTTCCCGAAGGCGGGCCAGTACGACTACGTCGTGTCGGGCACGTCGTCGTCAGGCGGCAGCATCACGGGGCACGCGTTCGTGACCGTGGCCGCCTCTGGCCCCGAGCTGGCGGTGGGTCAGCACGTCCCGGCACTGCGCCAGGCCCTTCTCACCGACCCGGGCGTGACCATCTCCATGGTGGACAGCGGCGTCCCGCCGGACGTCTGGCACGACCAGACGATCGCGGGCGCGCTCGCCGCTCACAGGCCGATGGTGCTGTTCTTCGGTCAACCCGGGTACTGCCCGAGCAAGACATGCGGTCCGACCGTGGCCATCCTCAAGCAGCTCTGTGCCACAGAATGCTCGCAGTTCTCCTTCCAGCACATCGAAACAGACTTCCCCGCCTCCGCGAACCAGGTCTTCAACAACCCGGCGTTTCGCGCGTTCGGGCTGCAGACCGACCCGTGGGTGTACTTCGTCAACAGCGCCGGTGTGATCACCGATCGATTTGAGGGCCCGATCACGCTCGACGAACTGCTGAGCGCGGCCGCGGGCACGCTGGCGGGGCACGTCCCGGCAGTCTCGCTCGCCCCCTGACGGCGGCCGGGACATGCCTCTTCTCTCGCTCGACGGTGTCGCCGTCGCGTACGGAGCCGAAGTCATCGTCCGCGGCGTCACATTGCGCATCGAGCCACGCGACCGGCTGGCATTGGTGGGCGGCAACGGGGCGGGAAAGACGTCGGTACTGAGCGTGATCGGCGGCACGCTCGAGCCCAGCGAGGGCGTCGTCGAACGGCCGCGTCATCTTCGCGTCGCCTCGCTGCCCCAGGACACGCCGGAGCCCGTCGGCGCCACCGTGCTCGACGAGGTCCTCGCCTCCCGCGCGGATCTCCAGGCCATGCATGCCGAGCTGAGCCGCCTCGAGGTGGCCATGGGTGCGCAGCCCGACGACCTCGAGGCGGTGATGGCCAGCTACGGGGCGCTCCAGCACGCCTACCAGGACGCCGCCGGGTACGACGTGGAGGCGCGGGCGCGCGAGGCCCTCGGCGGCCTCGGCATCGACGAGGGCCTGCAGCGGCGCGACCCACGCCGGCTCAGCGGCGGCCAGAAGCGGCGTGTCGAGCTGTCCAAGCTGCTCCTCGCCGACGCCGACCTGCTGCTCATCGACGAGCCCACCAACCACCTCGACCTGTCCTCCATCGAATGGCTCGAGGGGTTCATGGCCGAGGTGCGCTCGACGTTCGTTCTCGTCTCTCATGATCGCCGCTTCCTCGACAGGGTGTGCACCTCGGTGCTCGAGCTGGGTCACGGCGTGGCCGAGGAATACCCCGGCAACTACACGCAGTACGTGCGCCTGCGTGGGGA
>PLWW01000110.1:33857-39072 GCA_003153125.1 Candidatus Dormiibacterota bacterium
TCGGCCGCGCCGGCTCCACGCTGCTCGCGGTGCGGCCGCTGAGCATCGCCCCCGGCGAGCGCATCGCCGTGGTCGGGCCCAACGGGTGCGGCAAGTCGACACTGCTCCACACCCTCGCCGGCGAGCTCCCGCCCATCGCCGGGCGGATCACGCTGGGGCCGAGAACGCGGCCGCGCCTCTACAGGCAGGACCTCGGTCACGACGCCGACGAGAGCATGGGCCACGCCCGCGCCATTGACGACGAGCTGACCGTCATCGAGGACCTCCTCTCCGGCCACGAGGTGAGCGCCGAGCGCGGACGTTCGATGCTCGGGGCGCTGCTCTTCAGCGGGAACGACGTCAACAAGCTCGTCGCCGACCTGAGCGGCGGCGAGCGCGCCCGTCTCCTGCTCGGCAAGGTGGCGCTGGAAGAGACCAACCTGCTGCTCCTCGACGAGCCCACCAACCACCTCGACATCCCCGCCCAGGAGGTGCTGGAGAAGGCGCTCATCGCCTACAGCGGCGCTGTGGTTCTTGTGACCCATGACCGCGCTCTCATCGACGCCGTCGCCACGCGCACCTGGGCTGTCGAGGACGGCGGCCTCCGCGAGGTGCTCGGCGGTTACACAGATCTGCTCCGCGTTCGCGACCGGGAGCGCCGGGAACGCGAGCGCGAGGCTCAGAGGGCGTCGACGGCGGCTCGTGACGCGCGCGCCGCCGGGCCAGCTCCTGCGGTCAACCCGCCCGGCTCGCGCCAGCTGCGCCGGCTCGAGGAGGAGATCGCCGACATCGAGGCGGCGCTGAAGGTGGCTCGGAACCGCCTGCTCGACCCGGACACGTTCGCGACCGTGGAGGGTGGGGCTGAGGCGGGAAGAGAGCACGACAGGCTGAGCGGTGCCCTCGCCGAGCTGTACGAGCGCTGGGAGGAGGCGGCGGCGTCTGCCTGACCGTGCGCGGCGCGGTTCTTACACTGTCGCCCGTGAGCACGTCGGTCCCCGCCCTCGGCGTGTGAGCGGCCGCCGCGCTGCGCCCCTGGCGCTTGTCGGCGCGACCGTGGCCGTGTCGGCGTCGGCCATCCTCATCCAGGAGGCGCAGAGCGACGCCGCCACAGTGGTGTGGCTGCGCATGGCCCTGGCGGCCGGGCTGCTGGCTCCGTGGGCGCTGCCGCAACTGCGCCGGCGCACCGTCGGCGGCACGCGCCGTGACGCTCTTCTCGTCGCGCTCGCCGGCGTGCTCCTCGCTCTTCACTTCCTGACCTGGACAGCGTCACTGATGGACACCTCGGTGGCGGCCAGCGTGCTCCTGGTGTCGCTCCACCCCCTGATCGTGGCGCCACTCGGCGCGCGTCTCCACGGCGATGCGATCGGCACCCCCGTGCTTGCCGGCATCGCCCTGGCGCTGTGCGGAACCGCGGTGACCTGCGCGGCGGGCTTCAGGTCGGGCGGACGCGCCCTGACCGGCGACCTGCTCGCCCTCGCCGGCGCGGTCGCCCTCGCCGGCTACCTGCTCATCGGACGGGCCCGGCGCCACCGCGGAGGCGTGGCCGGGTATTCCGCTGCGGCCTACGCCATCGTCAGCGTTGCGGCGGTGGGCGTCGCTGCCGCCCAGGGCGGCCTGCACGCGCCGAGCATCCGAACCCTGGTCGCCTGTTTCGGCCTCGCCGCCATCTGCACCGTCGGCGGTCACACGGTGTTCAACTGGACGCTGCGCCGGCTGCCTGCCAGCACGGTGTCGCTGTCCTTCCTCGGCGAGGCGCCCCTGGCTGCGCTGCTGGCCTTCCTCATCCTCGGCCAGCACGTCACAACGCCGACCCTCATCGGTGGCGCGCTCATCCTCAGTGGCCTGGCGGTGACACTGCGCGCTGCACCGGTGACGCCGGCCGAGTGACCGCTCAGATGCCCACCCCGGTGAGCAGGTAGAGCAGATGTGCCGGCACCAGCCCCATGACCACGCTGATGATCAGCACATAGAGCATCGCCGTGGCGGGTTGGTTGGCACGAATGCGCGCGAAGTACAGGGTGAACGCGTTGACGCCCGCGGTGAAGAGGATGCCCGAACCGATCACCAGCAGCCAGAACAGGAATGCCTGGTCGCCGGAGAGGAGCCGGTCGCGGCTGCCGTTGCGGGCCAGGGCGACGCCGATGACCGCGCAGTTGGCGAGGATGGCGGCGAACACCGCGTAGATCGAGAGGCGCAGCGGGCGAAACGACATGCTCGGTGTGACCAGGTACCAATGGCCGAGCAGCATGCCGCTCAGCGCGGCGCCACCGAGCAGCGCGGCCGCCAGAAACGCGAAGAGCGCGGTCGCGGTGCCACCGAGGGCGGGGCCGATCGCCGCGGCCGCGGCGACCACGCAAGCCAGCCCCACCGCGATCGTTGCCACCGCCACCACCCGGCGCGAGACCTCCGTGCCGACCGCAGCGAAGAGTGTGTCGACAGCGAGCAGCACCGTGAACGCCACCGCCAGGTGGATGAAGGTCGCGACGGTCCCGGCGTCGACGATGCGGTGCAGGAGGGCGCCGATGTCCGACGCCCCCGAGATGAGCAGCAGGTCGGCACCCATGAGCAGGACACAGATCGCGGCCGTGGTGCCCGCAAAGCCGCGGCCCACGCGGCCGGCCTGGTCGAGAGCGACACTCACGGTGACGGTGCCCACGGCCAGCTCGAGGATAACGAGCACGCCGGCCAGCGGAGCGAGGTCGGGAAGGGACGCGGGCGGCACCGCGCGATGGTACGCAGCGCCGGTCAGGGGGCCGCGGACTGCGCTACGGTGCCCCCCTCATGCAGAGCGAGGACGAGAGCGGCGCCCCGCCGGCGGAGCCGGCTGACGGACGCCACGGCCGCCCCTGGACCCCGGAGGCAGCCATGGAGCCCCTACCCCCGCTGGCGCCGCCACCCGCGCGCCCCGGCGCCGGGACACCGGTGGCAACGGTGCCCCGCCGCCTGGAGCGGGGCGCACCTCTGTCCATGCTGCTCACGGCGGCAGGCGTGGTGCTGGTGATCGCCGGACTGGTGGTGCTGGTGCTGGCCCTCGGCCGCTGAGAGCTGCGGCCGGCGGTCAGGGCTCGACGGGGAGCCCCGCCTGCTCCCAGCCCTCGATGCCGCCGAGGACGTTGACCGCTCGCGGCCGGCCGTGGCCGCGGAGGAACTCGACGGCCTGGGCGCTTCTCCCCCCGACGCGGCAGTGCACGTACACGTCGCGATCGTCGGGGATGTCGTCGAGGCGATGCGGAACCTCGGCTAGGGGGATGAGAACGGCGCCGGCGATGCGCTGGTGGTTCCACTCCCAGGTCTCGCGCACGTCGATGAGAACGGCCTCGCCGGAGCGCACCGCGTCACTGGCCTGCTGGGGCGTGGCCTCGCCATTGGTGACCATCGCGCGAGTATACGGATCGGCTGTTCGCACCCATGCCGGGCTGCTAGTCTCCCTGCGTGATCGCCACGGCGACGGCAGCCGCCCTCCCCGCCGATGACCCTTGGCTGAACGCACAGCGGCAGTTCGACAACGCCGCCGAGATCCTCCACCTTTCGCCCGGCATGCGGGCTGTGCTTCGCGAGGTGCGCCGCGAGTTGCTGGTGCGCTTCCCCGTGAAGATGGACGACGGCTCGCTGCGTGTCTTCGAGGGCTACCGCGTCCAGCACAACACCACGCGCGGCCCCGCCAAGGGCGGCATTCGCTTCCACCCCCAGACCAGTCTGGAAGAGGTGAAGGCGCTCTCCATGTGGATGACCTGGAAGTGCGCGCTGATGAACATCCCCTACGGCGGCGCCAAGGGCGGGGTCGTGGTCGACCCCGGCGAGTTGAGCCATCGCGAGCTCGAACGGCTGACACGGCGCTTCGCCAGCGAGATCAGCCTGCTGATCGGACCGGACTCCGACATCCCCGCTCCCGACGTCAACACCAACGCGGAGGTGATGGCGTGGATCATGGACACCATCTCGATGGAGGCCGGGTATTCCATCCCCGCGGTGGTCACCGGCAAGCCGCTCGACATCGGGGGCAGCGAGGGCCGTCCCACCGCCACCGGCCGGGGCGTGACCATCGCTGCCATCGAGATCTGCGCGCGCCTGCAGCGCGACCCCGCGGCCACCACCGTCGCGGTGCAGGGATTCGGCAACGTCGGCAGCGTCAGCGCCGACCTGATGGCCGAGCGCGGTTTCCGTGTCTGCGCCGTGTCGGACGTCAGCGGCGGCGTCTATGCGCCGGCGGGTCTCGACGTTCCCGCCCTCATCGAGTACCGGGGCAGCACCGGGGGCGTGGCCGGGTTCCCGGGATCACGTCCGGTCACCAACAACGAGCTGCTGGAACTGCCGGTGGACGTCCTCGTGCCGGCCGCGCTCGAGAACCAGATCACCGCGCGCAACGCCGGTCGACTGCGGGCGTCAGTCGTCATCGAGGGCGCCAACGGCCCCACCACCCCCGACGCCGACCTCATCCTCGAGCGCCGGGGCATCGTGGTCGTGCCCGACATCCTCGCCAACGCCGGTGGCGTGACCGTCTCGTACTTCGAGTGGGTGCAGGACCTGCAGTCGTTCTTCTGGGAGGAGGGCGAGATCAACAGGCAACTCGAGCGCATCCTCAGGCGAGCGTTCACGCAGATGTGCGAGCAGGCCGATCTCCACCGGGTCTCGCTGCGCCTCGGCGCCTACCTCGTAGCTGTCAAGCGGGTCGCCGACGCCACCGCGGTCCGTGGCATCTATCCCTGATCCCCCCGGCCCCGGTGGCGGTGGCGCGGGAGCGGAGGGCGGCGGGGAGTACAAGATCGAGGGTGTGCTTCGCGAGGGCTGGGGTGGCACCATCCGCGCGGGGCGCTACCTGCGATCCGGTCGGCGTGTCACCGTCGAGGACATCCGCACCGACCTCGTGGCATCCCCGGAGCTGATCGAGCGCCTCGGGCAGGTGGGGAGGGAGGCCTCGGGGGTGCGCGACCCTCACCTGCTGTCGGTCTACGACCTGGTCGACAACGGTGGGGCTCTCAGCCTCATCGCCGAGTGGTCGGACGCGCCCACGCTCGCCGCCGTGCTTCGCCAGGGCTCGCTGCCTCCCGAGCTGGCGGTCCCCGTGGTCGACGGCATCCTCGCAGGCCTCGAGGCGCTCCACGGCGCCGGGCTCTTCCATGGCAACGTCGGCCCGGAGACGGTTGTGGTCGAGGAGGGCGGCGCGCGCCTGGCCGAGCCCGGCGAGTTCACCGTCCGCGCCTTTCTGAACGGGCGCATCGATCTTACGCAAGCCGAG
>PLWW01000079.1 GCA_003153125.1 Candidatus Dormiibacterota bacterium
CTCAAATGCATTTTCAGGTTGTGATCCTTCGTCGATCTCCGCGCACAACGCTCCCCTTGGACTCTCTCCCTCACAAGTCAAGGCCGCATATGGCTGGCCTACATCAAACGGATCAGGGGCAGGTAAAACCATTGCTATTGTTGATGCCTATGACGATCCGACCATCGAAACGAGCCTTTCTGGCTTCGATTCGCAATTTGGCCTCCCGGCATGCACAAGCACCAACGGTTGCCTTAGCAGGGTCGATAGCCGAGGTGTCAGTCCGTCGTTTCAAGCTGACCAAAGCTGGAACCTTGAAACCAGTCTCGATGTCGAATGGGCACACGCAATCGCCCCGGCGGCCAGAATACTCTTGGTAGAAGCCAAAACAGCGAGCATGGCCGACATGTTCGCCGCAGAGGAATATGCAAAGAACCACGCGGACTACGTATCCAACAGTTGGGGACAGGCCGAATTCGCAAATGAAGGCGACTACGACGGCCGACTCGGGCACTCCCGTGCCACCATCTTCTTCGCTGCCGGCGACTCGTCGTCACCGGTTTATCCCGCATCGTCACCGGCGGTGATTTCAGTTGGGGCGACGACGTTGACATACGGCAGTTCAGGAGGTATCAGCGAGAGCGCTTGGAGTTCGTCTGGCGGCGGCTGCAGCAGCTACGAATCTGCAAGCCCTGCTCAATTGAGTTTCGAATACTACAAGCAAGTCGGATGCAATGGCCGTCGGGCGACGCCCGACGTTGCCGCTAATGGTGCGCAGAGCTCGGCAGTCTCGGTCTACGACGCCAGCCCATACAACGGGCAAATAGGATGGTGGCGAGTTTACGGGACCAGCGCACCCACACCGATGTGGGCGGCGCGTGCGGCAGACGCCGGGGTGGATCTAAATCCGACCGATATCTATGGTTCTGTGATCAACTACCGTACTGTTACCAGTGGAAGCAATGCCAATCCTTGTTTGGCCGGTTATAACCTCTGCGCTGGGCGTGGTAGCTGGATGGGGTAGCCGCCCTGGGAATTCCCATCTCCCTTTCAAACCGGTCAATTGCATCATCAATTGGAGATCGGCTACTGAGGGTGGCATGATGCTGTGAGCATGCGAGAAACAGCGACCCCCTTATCGCGCTCGCGATGGAAACGCATTATCTCGATGGTTCGGCTGGTACCACCCTCGCCGCCTCGACCGTCGGTGCGGGTAACACCTCCGATTGCCATCATGTTGGCTGGGTACGGTGGTCTAGCAATTGTCCTTGGGTTAGCATCGGTGCGCGGTACCCAAGATCCTTGGCCACTGATTCTGTCGGTAGTCATCGTCGCGCTGCTTGCGGGTTTCAGCGTCGATGCCTTCGGCGGAGCTGGAACCTCTTTCAACGTGAACGATTTCATGTATCTTGGCATCGCGTTTGCGTATGGGCCGCTTGGATGTCTATGTGCGTCGGCGGCGGATATTTCGGCGCGAAAGATCATGGGTCCCTTCGATTGGTTCCGAACCGCCTTTAATTTTTTGAACTTCTTTGTATCTTCTTGGGCCGCCTGGTTTGTCTACAGCCAACTGGCGCCGCATGGATCAATATCTTGGCGCAGTGGTGCCGTCGGAATATTGGCGGGCTTCGTTCTATTTGCAGTACAGAATATCCCCATTGTTTATTTGATTCATATCATACGCCGCGCTCCCATTTTACCGGCATTCCGCTCATTGTTTGCAGAACTCCTTCCCTATGATCTGGGCTACGGATGGGCCGCCCTCTCTTTCGTTTTCATGTACCATACACTTGGCTTTCTTGGTATCGCCTTCATCGTAGCCCCCGTCCTGTTGTTGCAAGGGTTTCTTGTTTACCTGGCACGGCGCGTCCACCTACATGCCTCCGAGATTGCAGAACAACACAGACAGAGACTGAATCTCTTACAAGATCTCGTCGTGAAGCAACGAGGCTTCGTGGCTGATGCGGCACATGAACTTCGCACGCCGCTAACAACTATGTCCGGCGGACTGGAGATCATGCAATTAGTTCCAGGGATGGCTGTCGAACAACGACTAGAGATAGTCTCCGATGCGCTCCAGGAGTCTCGTCGTCTATCAAATCTGGTTGATTCGCTCCTGGAGCTATCTACGCTAGATGCTGGTGAGCAGACGAAACAGGTCTCTTTTGAGTTGTCTCCGTGGATCGACCAAGTTACCCATGATCTGAAAAGGCGGATAGATCCGAGACAACTGGACGTGAGGATTGGAGACGCGCTCGGAAAGTTCGTTGGGGACTCCAAGCGTCTGTCGCGCATGATGGAACTCCTGGGCGACAACATTGCTGCTCACACCCCGGCGGTGTCGAGCGCCATCTTTACTGTGAGGCGCGAGGACGATGGTTCCATATACATAGCCTTGGAAGATGACGGTCCCGGGATACTATCGGACATGCTCGATCGGGTATTTGATCGTTTTGTCCAAATCGATCCTTCACGGCATGACGCTCGACCGGGAATGGGTCTTGCAATCGCGAAGAGCATCGCCATAACCCATCGAGGGAACATCTTTTCAGAGAAAATGATACCGCGTGGATTGCGGATCGTGGCAACGTTTCCTTTTGAGGTGGCCATTGGGGACGACAACACCACCAACACGAAGCCACATGACCTGAACCAAATTATCGAATAGCTCACGTCTGGTGTTCCCATTGGTATTGGTGGGACAACTCTGCTACCGAGGGGTCGGATGCGCCGTCGGAGTGGTCGGTGGCGTCGGCTGCGAAGTGGGTGTGGGCACCGATGTCGGCGTGGGTGACCTGACCCCTGGGAACTGGTCCAGCTGATACATGTACGGTGGACCAACAAATGGGGTCCGGTCAACTCTGCTTGCCGGGGTCGACCAGATTGTTCCGTCAACTCCCGGCGTTCTCTTCCCTCGGTTGGTCGTCACTCGCCGCACGGCAAGCGCTTTGCCGCTGAACGAGTGGGTCAGCAGGCGTTGCAAGGCTTGCACCTTGTTCCATCGGCCTTCCTTTGTTGCCTTCACGATATGCACTTGGAGACGGCGCACGTTGCGATCGACCTGCCGCCAGTTGACCTGGGACCAGTCGCGGACATCGCGGGAGGCCGCACCGGCGGACGTGGGAGCACGCATAAGCGTTGGTCCCGTCGTGTCTGCCGTCATCTGCCTTGCCTCCTCAGCCGTTTTGCCAGGTTCTCTCGTGAGGAGAGACCACGTGGAAGTCAGCTCGCTTTCGCGCCGAGCAGCAGGCTCGTATCCGCCCCATTACAGGACGGCGTTTGCTTTCTCCACGATCCCCTACCCGCATCCCGATGGGCGCCCCTTGCGGGTTGCTATCCCCAGCACGTGCCGGGGCGGAATACGGGCTTACCACGTTCCGCGCGTGTACCCCGATGGTGTAGGCCCCGCCTATCCGCCGGTGGCCACTCTTGTCTGCGCAGGGTAAACCGTACCCCTGCACCGGGCCACATACCTTTTGGTTCAAGCCTTCTGCGTTGACGCACAGCACCTTTGGCCTGTTCTGCATTACGACGTTTATCAGCGGTTCACATCTGTTGGCCATGCCATCCACCCAGCCCACGACTTCTCAGATGGCCCCCTGCTCGGCCGGGCTGTAGCACTCCGCTGGTACCGACTCCCGTGGCAGCCCATTCAGTTCTGGCGTTTCGGTTCCGGCAATGTCGATTCAGTAGTTCTGCGCAATGTAGGCGTAGGCCCTGTCGAACAGAGGGCCGGTGGCGGGAAGGCTGTTGGCGTTGAGCACCATGCGGATCCGACGCCGCACTTCCTTGTCGCCGGGCTGCCTCGCCCGCCAGCCACTGAAGCGCACCTGCTTGACAATGGCGTCGATCTCGGTGACCACCTTCTCGATGATCGCCGGGGTGAGGTCGGGCTTGAACTCGTTGAAGATCTGGGTCAGTGCCCCGATATTGGGGTCGGGCAGGATGGATGAATCCTCGAGGGTGAGCCCCCCGGCCGCTTCGGCCCGCTCCGCTTCGACGACGGCACGAGCCGCCTCGAGGATTTTCTTGAGGAACTCCACGGATTCCCTGGCGCCGGCGACGTTGGCTCGACGGAGCGCCTCGAGACGTTCCGCCAGGCTCTTGTAGATCCCTGGAGGGTTCTTGCCGACCAACTTGGCCTTGAGCCTCTCGGCGATGCTGTCGAGGACCTGGGCGGCCGTGAGGGGGGCCTTGCCCGGCTCAGGGCCGAAGGTGAAACCCAGCTGCCGGAGCTTCTCGACAGTTCCTTCGTCAACGGCGATCTCCTCGACATCGGCAGGCTTGATCTCCATGACCGCCGCCGCCGTCGCCACGCACAACCCGACCGCGTCGGGGCACCCGTCACGGCAAGCCCTTCCTTCTTGGGACGCACCGAGCAAGCAAGGAAGATGAGGATTGGATGAGGACTCCGTCCTCAATGTGCGTTGCCGCTACCTACGGCGTCACTCAGCGGAAGATGGACATTCCGAACCAGCAGGTCGTTCACGACTGAGAGCCTCCGCACTCGACTCGGTGTGACTCGCGGGTCGACGTACGCGGTCCACGCATCGCTCAGAGAGATGGGCGACCGCTGTCGGTCGGCTCCCATGGAGCGTGGCCGTTACTGGGCGGGGCGGGGGTCATCGGCGGCAGATCTCGCATCACGCGCAGGCCGGGTTCCGCGCGGAGTAGAGAGGGGATCGCGTTGACGACAATCGACGCTGTCCCAATGTCCCCGTGCAGGCCGCCCGGGACTAATAGATGGATGTCAGGTTCTCCGTACAGCCAGATCTCGTCGGCTGGCTCGGCGAGCCCGATCGCCATCTCGAGTGAAAGCGAGACCACGTGACGTTCCCCCTCGTACGCTTCGAGGGTCTGGCGAATGCCGGTCACATCGCCGGCCTCGATATCGCCAACGTCGGTGGCGAGGTGCTCCGTCGACAAGACGGGTTCGATACTTTCGTCGCACCGACCGACTGTCCAACCAAACGCGGCGGCGAGCGCGCTGCCGGATTCGCGCAAGCCCACGTGCCCGATGCTGTGGCGGTCGCTGCGTTGCGCGAACACCTCCGCGGTCAGCCCGGCTCCGATCTTGCGCTGCAGCGGAAGGCGCCGGGCACTCGCGTCCTGGCGGCGATGAACTACGACCCGATCAACTCGCCGAGCCACGGCGGAGACTGTCATCGGTAGATAGTCCATCGCGAAACCGGGGTTGATCCCGGTACCAAGCACGCGCAGTCCGCGCCGCCGGGCGAGTGCATCCAGCTCCAGTGCCGTCGTTGGATGGGCCTCCCAGGGGTAGGCCAGCTCTTCGCAGGTGGAGATCACATTGAGCCCGGCATCCAGGCACTCGCGGAGCTGGGGCACTACAGAACGAAATGACGACCCGGTGCAATGCAGAACGACGGAACCGCCCTCGTGAGAGGCATCGGTGATATGCGCTACGACCCGGGGGTCGCCGGCCTGCGATTCAAAGCCGCAAACTGTCGACAGGTGCTGGCCCACCGTCTCCGGGTCGCTGTCAACGGCGCCCAACGACGTCAACCACGGCCGCGAAGCGACGATGGTGGCGACTGCGCGACCGATCGGGCCGACTCCATAGTGGATTACTCCGATCGGGTGCCGGGTCGAAGGGTGAATCATGAGCGCTTCCCATTGCGTGGACGGTCCTGACGAAGTTCATTGCGGTCAGACCACATCTCGAAGTCGCGGTTAAGCGCCTCGAGTCGGTCAACGCGAGGGACTGCGGTGGTAGGCATCCGAGGCACGGCACTGGCGAGCACGCCATTGATGACACTGACGATTGCCGTGTACGAGTCGAAGAGATTCACGCCTCTCGTCGCGACGCAGATGAGGATCGGCGATCTTGCCAGGGCAGGGGCCGGGTACTCATCGCAGACGGCGACGACGGTCGCTCCTGCTTGGCGAAAGGCGTTGACGAGCCGCTCGAGCTGAACCGTCGCCCGCCTCGGCTCGAATGCCACTAGCACATCGGCGCGAGTCAGGTCCACAATCTGATCTGGCAACGTGTCCGCTAGGGGCAGCAGGTGGACCCGCGGTCGTAGCTGATTGAGCTGAGCGGCGAAATATGCTGCGATCGACGCCGCCTTCTTCGATCCAGCGACGAACACGTTGCCGTCCTTCTTCACGAGTTGATCCACCCATGCCTCGAACGCGGCGGGGTCCACCAGCTCAGCGGTCTCATGGAGATTCTCGATGTCCAGTCGCACGGCTTCGAGGAGTGACTTTCCTGGGCGCTTCTTGGTGCTTCCGGAAGGAAGCTTGAGACGGCTGCTTGGTGACGCCAGACGCGATCGAACCTCGTCTCGAACCTCTTCCTGGAACTCCGGGAAGCTGTCGTAGCCGATCTTGGACACGAATCTCGTGACCGTCGCCTGGCTGGTGTCAGCAGTCGATGCCAGACCAGCTGCTGTCGCCAGAGCCGACTGGGGGTAGTCGGCGAGGACCACGCGTGCCAGGCGGACTTCAGAAGGCGTCAGGTTCGCCTTCAGCAACTTTCCGCGCAGTGCCGGACCCGCACCCGTTGCGTGAGCCAGCTCTCGGCCGCTTGTCAAAACAACGTCGTCAGATGGACGACGCGGCGTACCCCCGTTGCCCGCGGACGTCTTAGAGCCTCTCTGCGAGGCAGCAGCCCCGCCAAGTCGCGGAGCCTCGGGTGGGCGTCGAGCAACTCGTCCTTTCACCATGAGCGGTAGGAATCTACCAAGCGGTGGAGCATTTTGCAAGCTAGATACCAAGGAGGCGGACGGTGGCCGACTGGTGATGGAGTACCTCGACCGCGCGGTACTCGCCGCACGTATGACATCTAACCTCCGGGTGCGGGCACCCGGAACCGGCGCTCTTTCTCTCGGCGGCGCGCGGAGAGCTTGCATCCATCGCCGAGACCGCGGATCCACCTCATCCAGAGAATCTAGCGCCCTACCAACTTCTTCTGATCCGGATTCGACAAGGGTAGCCCGGATCGCTTGAGCCCAAGAGCCGGCGACATGACACAGGCCCGCATCATCTCCCCGGGCACCGACTCCCGCGCATGAAGGCTTGCCGCCGGCGATTGAGCACCAAGGTCCGAGGCCGCGTACCCCCCGCCTGCGGCCTCCGTTTGTGACTAGCGTGGACGCCCGTGTGGTCAGCGTCGATCCCCGTGTGGTTCTCGTGGAGCCCCGCGGAAGTTGGGGGTAAGTAGTGGTCTACTGGCCATTTTCACCCTCTCCCGAATACAGATCGAGACCGCTACCTTGCCAAGGTAAGGGTCGCGAGTTCGAGCCTCGTCTCCCGCTCCGTGATCTGAATACGGAAAGGGCCCGGCTTCGGTCGACGGCCGACCGCGCAGTTCTGCTGAAAGTAGCGGTCTAGGAATTCCTCGACGCACTACCTGCAGGGAGTGGTGCTAAGGCCCGCGAGCCGAGGCGCGTGCCACGACGCGCCCGGTGCCCTGGCCGCCTGCCACGAGGGTGGTCATCACGTACTACGACACCCGCATTGCACCCGGCGGATCGGACACAACCGACGAAACCGCTGGCTCGCGAGGTCGGTGGCTGGGCTGCCGGCGCCACCGATGTGGCGCTAAGGTCCTGTGCCGGTCCGACGCCGATCTTGGACCGGCCAGCGTCCTCGAGCGGCGGCTTCATTCATCGTGGGGCGGACCGTGCCGTACTGAAACGCTGAAGCCGGTCGCGAGCGCAGTCAGTGCGTCCCGCCAGAGTCGCTCCTCGTCACCGGTCCTGAGCGCTCCCCGAAGTTCCATCGCTGCGAGCCCTTCGCAGAGCGCATGAAACTCGCAGGCCGCGGCGCGCACCGTGCGCTGGCCAAGCAGGCCAGCTTTGTTCAGTCGTGTCAGCTTTGACTCGAGTTCAGCGAGGGCCTCAGCCCTCGCCGTGTTGAACGCGACGGCCATCTCGGAGGGGGCGAGCGCCTGCTGCACTCCGATCCTGAACAAAGCCGGGTGCCCCATGACGAAGCGGCGAAAGCCACTGACGCCAGCTTCCACAAGGTCGACGACCGGGTCGCCCGTCAGAGGTTGCGCTTTGACGGTTGCGCCGAGCATCTGGAATGCGCGTGCTCCGAGGGCGGCCAGGAGACCATCTTTGGAGCCGAACAGGCTGTACACGGCCCGCGTCGTGGTGCCGACATCCTCTGCCACGCCACGAACCGACAGCCCGGGGAGACCAGCTGTTTCCACGCGCCGTTCAGCTGCTTCGAGCAGCGCGGCGGCGGTTCGGTCGTCGTGTTCTCTTGGCCTGCCCATCGCTTGACAATATAACGTAACCCCGTTACATTACGGCGTATCGTAACAGGATATCAATACGGGGTGCGGATCATGGAGACGCCAAGAACGCACGAGGGAGGCGCGCACCAGCAGCACGTACCTGAAGCGCGGCATCTGGCCGGCCTCGCCGCGGATGAGGACGGCCAGCCCGACGAGCGACCTCCGTTAGTCCTGCTGCACGGGTTGACCTTCGATCGGAGCATGTGGCGCCCAGCCCTTGCGGAGCTGCGCCGTATCGACCCGGACCGCCAGACCATCTCTTTGGATCTGCCGGGTCACGGTCAATCGCCAGGATGGTCCTCCTACGATGTCGCAAGCCTTAGCGACGGGGTGCACCGTGCAGTCCAGGCCGCGCATCTGCGATCTCCCGTCATCGTCGGGCACTCGATGTCGGCGGTCGTTGCCACCGACTATGCTGCTCGCTATCCCACTGCTGGCGTCGTCAACGTCGACCAATCCCTGGAGGTCGCGCCCTTCGCCGGGTTTGTGCGCACGCTTGCTCAGAAGCTCCGTGGACCCGACTTCCCCGAGGTTTGGGAGGTCTTTGCTCGTAGCATGCACGTCGAACTGCTGTCGGAGAGCGCACGGAAGCTCGTGCAGTCGACCACCACGCCGCGACAGGACCTTGTCACCGCCTACTGGCGGGAGATTCTCGATCGGCCNNGAAACGCTGCCTCAGGTGACGATCGCCGTCTGGCCGGGAAGCGGTCACTTTCCTCACCTCGCGCATCCCGACCTGTTCGCTGAGCGCCTCTCCGCCACCGGGCAATGGCCAGGTCCTGCTGAACGACACAATCCGGATCCCCCCGGTGTACTGAGCTGAGTAGAACGAAGGCCTCGATGATCCCTGACCGTCCCACCGCCCACATCGCCAGCATCTACTCGGCGGAAGCGCGCGCTTATCGGGACTTGTGGGCACCGGTCCTCGAGCCGCTGAGCCTGCGACTCATGGAAGAGGTAGCCTTCGGGGAGGTCCGGCGAGTAGTGGACGTGGGCACCGGAGTCGGCACGCTGCTACCCGACCTCCGCGCGGCTGCACCAACGGCCCTGGTGGTGGGAATCGATCGGGCAGCTGGGATGGTTGCTTTGGCTCCGAAACAGTTCCCACTCGCAGTCGCCGATATCGCACACCTGCCCTTGGCTGTGCAGTCCTTCGATGTTGCGGTACTCGCCTTCATGCTCTTCCACGTTCCGGACCCAACCGCGGCGCTGCTCGAAATAGAACGGACCCTCGCGCCCGGCGGCCTCATTGCTATCACCACCTGGGGCGCGGAGTCGTGCTGCCCAGGGGACGCCGTCTGGAGCGATGAGCTGGATGCGCTCGGCGCCCCAGCAGATTCGGTTTTTTCCAACCGGGGTCTGATGAATACACCGGAGAAGCTGGCTGGCCTCGTAGAGGACGCAGGCTTTCGCACCAAGAACATCTACGTCGCGCCGTACCGTCGGATGTGGACGGTGGAGCAATTCGTAGCGTACAAGAGCCGGCTCGGGCCGTCGGGGCGGCGCCTGGCNNCATCCAGCCGAAGTGCAGGCCTTCGCTTGTCCGAGGTGCAAAGGCCCACTCGACGGTGAGGCTGAGTGGATGGTTTGTCGCCCGTGTCAACGCCGCTATCCCATTGAAGGCGGCATCCCTCTTCTGCTCGTTGATTGACGACGCCAGCCGACACTGATAGCCCGGCGGCAACCGCGTTCCGCTGCTCCGCCACGCTTGGGTCCCTCATGTGAGGGAGTGTCAAGCGTCAGCCGAAACCGGTGTAAAGCATCACCCGAAACCGTGTAAAGGATGGGCCGAATCCCTTTTGTCAGGGATCAGCCGGATCAATGAATGGGGATGGCTGGGAAGAGAGGATTCGAACCACACAAATGGGNNACCACCTGAGCGCCTACCAGCTCTTTCCTTCCGCCGCCAGCATTCCTGGGTACTCCGTCTCGATGACGCAAAACTCATTGCCGCACGGACCAGGGTCGCAGGTTCGTGTCCTGTCTCCCCGCGATTCCGTCATAACTGGCGTGAACACTGGTCGTCCAAGCTGGCCCGGGATTGACCCCGACGGCTCGCAGGCTTCGATAGTACCGCCTTGTCGGATAAGCGAAACAAGGACCACACCGGCTGGCGCGCGTCTGCAAGCGACCGCGGATGCGGCTTGTGTGACGGGAGTTAGGAAGGAGTGGCGTCCGCGACGCGCTCGTATCATCATCGTTTCCCGACGCGGGGGCGAAGTGCGACATGTCACCATGACCATGGAGCACAACCCCGAACGCGTCAGGCGACGGGAACCATCACATGGCCTCGTGCCAACCGGGCGGGCGGCTGGAGCGGGGCGGAGCTGAGAGAGAGCACGTTGAACACTTCGAGACGGTTTGCGTCCTTGCTGCAGCGCGCTCGCCGCAGTCCGTGGTTGTTGCCCCTGGTCGCGATACCACTGGCGGTGGCATTCGCGTTATCCAGCTTGAACACCATTGCAGCTCAGCACGCCGGCGCCGCGAACAATCTGCATTCGCTCAAGGCGGACGCCAATCAGGCGGCAGCCGACATGGGCTGGGCCGTGGCGACGCACGTGACACGCGCTCAGGAGGCGCCCCAGCTCGCCCGCGACCAGGCGGTCGTCGCCGGCGACGTGGCCGCCTTTGCCGGGGACGGCCTCGATCCAGCTCGACTCACCGCCATCGACTCGGCGACGGCCGATTACATGCGGACCCTGAGTGGTGAACTCACACGGCTCGACAGCGCAGGTGCATCAGCGGGTTCCACCCCGGCCACAAGTCTCGCGGCAGCATCCGAACGTGAAGCGCTGGACGCCATGATCGATGGCTACTCGGCACAACTGGACCGGGAAGCCGGCGCGCTGGAGGCGTTTGTGAACCCCGGGATCTGGCTGATCGTCCTCAGCGGATCGCTCGCCCTTTTCGCCCTCCAGTGGCGTGTGGCCGCCAGGCTTCGCCGCACCGCTGTCGAGGACGCTCGCGCCACCGAGGAGAGGCGATTCAGGGCGTTGGTACAGAACTCGGCAGACGCGATCACGGTGATCGGCGCCGATGGCAGTCCGACCTACCAGAGTCCGGCGGCGGAATCCCTTGCCGGCACGGTGCCCGAGGCTCACGCGAACTATCTGGACCGGGTGTATAAGGATGATCGCCTTCGAACTATGGAGGCGATCACCACAGTCCTCGAGCGGCCGGATGCAACCGCGTTGATCCGGTATCGAATGCGGCACACCGACGGCAGCCTGCATGCCTACGAGACCAGCGCGCGCAACGCCGTGCACGACCCGGCGGTGATGGGCATCGTCGCCAACACCCGCGATGTCACGGCGCAGGTTCGTGCGGAGTCGCTGCTGGAGGCCCAGAGCCGTATTCTCACCACCACCGCGTCCGGAGCGTCGCTCGAGACAAGCCTGGCAGCCCTCGTCGCGGAGTTGCAGGAGCTGCTGCCCCACGCCCGATGCTCCATACAGGTGCACCACACCGACAGCAACTCGCTCCGGATCGCCGCGGCCGTTTCGCGCGAGGGTCTCGCCTGCCGCCTCATGGAAGGACGCGAGCTTGACCCGGGAACGAGCATCTGTGCCGCAGCGCTGGCGGGCAGGGAGATGCTGGAGCAGAATCCGTCGTCGAGCCTGCAGTGGGGTGGGGCTCCATGCCTGACCGCAGCTCCCGGCGTCGGCGCCTGTTGGGTTCAGCCGATCGCGATAGACGGGGGGGCTCCGCTGGGCGTGCTGTCCTGCTACTTCGAGAATGCGTTCGAGCCGGACGCCGGAGCCAGGAACATCGTCCGGCTCGGCTGCGACCTCGCGGCCATCGCAATCAGGAAGCAGCGCATGGACGACGACCGCAGCTACCGGGCATTGCACGACGAGCTGACTGGGCTGCCCAACAGGACTCTCCTGCTCGAGCTCCTCGCCATCGGTGTGCCGCGCCACGAGGATGCCCAGACGCACGGGGCAGTCCTGTTCATCGGGCTCGATCGAATCAAGCCGATCAACGAGACCCTTGGGCA
>PLWW01000051.1 GCA_003153125.1 Candidatus Dormiibacterota bacterium
GACCAACGGACACTCCGAGAAAAACGAGCAGCCCGGCGACCGTCAGCGACAACTGGCACCCCACCCGGTTCTTCGACGTCACCCGAAGGATGGCACGCACCGTGGTTAAGATCTGGCGGTGATCGTCCGGTGGCCACTCTCAGTCTTGCCCTACCGAGGGGCCCGCCCCAAACATCGACGGCCTCGGCCTCGCGCATCGAAGTGATGAGGCTGGCGCGTTCTCACCGGCAGGTGCCTCACGAGCCCCGTCAGGACGCGGCGGGACTGGCGGTAGCGCTGAGCGGTGCCTGGCGTCTCATCCACAGCGTCGGCAACTGGAGCGATGGCCAGCATGGGGCAGCCGTGTTGGGGCACTCCCCGTAATTGGGGCGAGAGAGAGACTCCGACAGTCCGTGACGAGGCGGTCAGGTGGGACTCAGCGTTGAGGCGCATTGTGAGAGCACGCTTTCGAGTTCCTCTCTCGGTTCCTTGCGCCTCGTTCGTCGTCACCCGCTGCTGGATGAGTCTCCGGATCGCAGCTCGCGGCAGCGGCTGATCCAGAGGAAACCGCAGGGTTGTTTTGCCGACATGTGCTGCTGAAGTCCGACGGCGTGCGCGTCCTCCAAGGTGAAGGTGCATGACCTTCCTCTGGGGAACGGATGCGCCGAGGCCATGACGGCCCGTCCATGACGATGATTCTGTCCACTTCGAGGTGATGTGTCCTGCACAAACATTGCGCACGTGGCAGCTGCCTCCCATCTGACGCCGTAGCGCGGAGTACCTACGCCACCCGATACCTCTCTGGAACTCATCGATCAGCCCATGACGCATAAGCGTGGCGTCGAGCGGCCCGGTGCCGTACTTGACGATGTTCCCCCCGTGTCTTCTTGACTGCCGCGACAAAGGTGGCGCCGTCCCCTTCGAGCGAGCCCTGCGAGCACGAATTCGCGACCCAGGTCTTCGAGACGAGCTCACGATCGAGCGCATCGCGAGCAGCGGAGGTTCGGCTGCGCGCGCGGCTGCGATGATGGTGCACGTGTCCAGCCTCGCCGTGATCAGGATTGGCGTCGATCCCGTGCTGCACGCGGGAGCGCTGTCGATCCATTGGTACGGGGTGATGTACGCGGTGGCGTTCCTCGCAGGATTTGGTTTCGGTGTCCTCCCCCACCTGCTCCCCCGCGGCGTGACCCGCCGCGATTGCGATCGCATGCTGATCTGGGTGATCATCGCCGGACTGCTGGGAGCGCGGCTGTACTACGACATCCAGCAGCCGCTCGGTCCGTATCTTCGTGATCCCGTGCGCATCATTGCGGTGTGGGAAGGAGGTATAGATTTCTTCGGCGCCATCTTCGCCGGTGTCGCGATGATCGCCTTTCTGTGCTGGCGCGAGCGCCGCAACTTCTGGCTGATGTTTGACGCGGCGGTGCTCTTCGCGGTCGTCGGTCAGCCGATTGGACGCATCGGCAACGTCATCAATGGCGACATCCTTGGTGCACCCAGCGCGCTGCCCTGGGCGACCGCCTACACGAACTCCCACGCCATTCTGCAAGCCGGCTACCAGTTGGGCGTGGCGTATCAACCAGCCGGAGCTTACGAGGCGCTGTGTGCGATCGCCATCGGCATCGTCCTGGTACTGCTCCGCCGCCATGGTGTGCGCGACGGGGTTCTGGCTCTGACGTACTTCTCGCTGTACGCGATCAGTCAATTCCTGATCTTCTACGTCCGCGAGTCCGAACCCGTTGTCGGGCTGGGTCTGAAACAGAGTCAGTGGACCTGTCTGGCCATGCTGGTGGTGGGGATGCCGCTCCTCTACACCCTATGGCGCCACAGCCGTGGCGATTCGATGCAGCATGGGATGACCGACGCAACAGCGTCGTACTGAGCTACCTCGCCGACATCGCTTTCTGAGCCTGACCACTGCCTTGACCGGCGAGGCCGTACACCGCCCCTGAGTAAGGCGTGGCGTAGATTGGTTCGCATGATGAAGCGGGTCAGTGGGTAGCCTGCCGAAGATCGTCGCTGCTGGTGATCCAGGTCACCCTGAGCTACAGTGTCGAGCGGCCAGAGGGATGCCGTGGCCTGGCAGCCTGATCCGCGCTTCCTCGTGAGGCCTCCAAGGAGGACAGAGATGCCAGAGCACACGCCGGACGACTGGCCCCTGGAGGCCATCCGTGTGACATTGCCCTGCCCGCACTGTCAGAAGAATATTGACTTCAGGCTCGGCAAGATATCCGGCGACCCGGACTCCACGATCTACCTCCAAAACCCCGCCCTCTGCCCCCACTGCGGGGATTTCTCTCGCAGCTGCCAGAGCGGGCCTACACCGGGCCACGGGAGGCGACGAGCGGGTGACCATGGCGACGTTTGCGGAGGCTCGGCGTGAGGTCTATTCCGCGTCGAAGATAACTCCCTCCGGAGGTACCGCTCGGGTGCGGTTGCACCAACGACCATCCGCCTCTACACGTAGCCTTGGCGCCGCGCGACTCGGGCTTGAGAGCGGAGCCTCAGGCCGGGATGTGTGGTGTTCCCCGTAACGGGCGAGAGACAGAGGCTCTGTCAGTCCGTCACACGGCGGTCAGGCGACGTTCAGCCTTGGCGCTCATCGTGAGAGCAATTCATCGACCTCATCACGGGATGTACGAAATGCTTCAGGACCTTCTGCTTCGGACCAGAGAGATGGTCGTGCGGGCGCTGCGCCACGACGACGAAGACGGCCAGGGAATGGTCGAGTACGCGCTGATCCTCGTTCTCATCGCAGTCGTGGTCATCGTCGTGCTGACGACGGTCGGCAAGCAGGTGAACAACGTGTTCTCCAACATCAGCCACGGGCTGGGAACGTAGGCCCCCACACTGTTCCGAGCTGCGCCAGCGGCGGAGATTTCACCTCGCCGACGCTGGGCGCAGCTCATCCGGGCCACATCTGCTCAGACCGAGTCTGCGTTAGCCGATGCGTGACATGGACTCGATCGGCCATGCTGGAGAGTCGCCCCAGCCTGTCGCCGCACTCTCCTCATCAGCCTGAACGGTGACAACAATGGTGCTCGCAGACCTCGGCCTCAGCATTCATGGTCTGACGGGTCATTCGGTTGCCGTCGACGACATGATGCGGGTACTGGCGCAGTACCTCATCTACGCAGTGGTCGTGATCCTCGCTGCGCTGTGGTTCCACCGCGATGGCTTCAGGGCGGGGCTGGCCTTCGCGGGCGGAACGCTGCTCGCGCTTGGCATCGGCGTCGTCCTCGGCTCGCTCTGGCTCGAACAACGGCCATTCGTCGCCGATCACTTCGCGCCCCTCATCTCGCACGGCGTCGATGGCTCCTTCCCGTCCGATCACCTGCTGGTTCTCGGTGCGCTGACAGGCGCCTGCTGGAGCCGCGCACGCACGCTCGCCCTCCTCGCGAGTGGTGTGGCCATCCTGGTCGCGGTTGGCCGGGTGTTCGTCGGCGTGCACTACCCGATCGATGTTGTTGCCGGGTTCACCATCGGCACGGTCAGCGGGTTGACCGCCTGGTGGACGAGCCATTACGCCCAGTCGCTTCTCGATCGCCTCGATCGAGGAGTTGCTCGCTTGCGGGTTCGGCCGATCCTTTTCGGCGCGGTCTCGCGCTCGAAACCGGACTGAGATCCACGGAAAGCCCTGGCGGGCGGGACACTCCCGGTCGACTGGGCCGCAAGCGGCAGGTGCGCTGCGTAGAGACCCGCATCAGACGCGACGCCGAGGGGGGGGCCGGCACGACAGGAGTCAGCCACGACGGGCCGGGCCGGCCGCCCTCGCATACCTCAAGCCCTTCGGCGTCTGACCCCACCGATGCGGTCTCTAGTAACTGGGATGATCCCGCCGCCTCACCTGCGAGGATGTCGCACCGAGGATCTCCCACCCGGGGCTGACGGTCAGAAACGGAGGCTGGTCCTAGT
>PLWW01000030.1 GCA_003153125.1 Candidatus Dormiibacterota bacterium
CGGCATGCAGGAAGACGATCGCGAACAGGGCTACGACTGCAGCGCTGATGGCGTGGCGCACGGACGTGATGCTAGGCCTGTCTGGACGAAACCGAACTGGCGCAGGCTGCGCTCGAGGGCGTCGAGTTCCTCCTCGCTGATCCGGCGCGGGTTGGCAGGATCGGGGTGGAGGTCGTCGATTGGGACGAGCTCGATCGTGGGAGGTCTGGCTGTCGTGACGGGCGCCATGCCGACGCATTCCGAGCGGCGGCTTCCCAGTCCGCCCGACCCTCGATCGGGTTGGTGTAGGTTGCTAACGCGTGTCCGAATCCTGTCGAGCGCGCCACGAACATGCGTTCTATATCCGTGCCTTGGGTCGTTCAATTGTGCGTGCCAACGCGGCGAGGTCTTCGCCCGGCCAAATTCGAACGAACCGCCTGCTGGATTCGGGGATGCTCGGCCTATCGTCTCGGATATGTCGAACCTAGCCCCCAGCGCCGCCACTGCCCGGGTTCCCCAGTGGACCGTCCGGCTCGTGGCGGCGCTGACGGTCCTTTCCTGGTTCGGCATAATCATCCACGACCGAATCTCGCTCCCCGAGTTGAGCCTTCTGTCGCCGGAGGTCGTCCTCCCGACGGTCGTGTTCGTCGCACTCTTCGCCGCGTGGTGGGCCTGGCCCGGCCGGCTGTCCTTCGGCCTGTTGTTCGGCTGGACGATGCTCCACTTCGCGGTCGGCGGGATCCTCTCGGTCCTGCCGTTGCCGTTCCTGCCGTTCGTCCCGGAGCAGACGATCGAGCATTACGTCGCTCACGCCCTGTACGCCGGATGTCAGTTGCCATTGCTGTTCGTTCTCTTTCGCTATCGCCCAGGGCGAGCCAGGTGAGTTCCACGGAATCGAGGAGCGTGCCCGCGTTCTGGATCGGCCGGCCGGTGATCGCCTGAGCGACGTCAGGGTGACGTTCGATCAGTGGTCAAGCCAGAAATGGCGGACCAGCTGGATGGTCGCCGCCGGGTTTTCGAAGGGCACGAGGTAGGCCGCATCGGCGACGACTGCCACAGAACCACTCGGTAGCACCTTGCTGGCGGCCATCGCCTGCTGTGGCGACCACCCCTTGTGGTCGCTCCCGGTGACGAACAGCGTCGGCACGGAGACCCTGGCGAGCCGATTCGTCAGATCCCGCCGCCGCAGCGAGATCGACACGATCGCGTTACGGAGCGGGCCTGGGTCGGCGTGGATCAAGGCGTCCTCGACCAAGGCGATCGCGGCCGGGTCCTGTGCGCGGGTCTTTGGCGACAACAGGGTGTCGACCACGCCCGTGCGGATGAAGCCGGCCGGGCCGAGCAAGCGATAGGCGATGAGCAGGCTGATCGTACGAACCCGCTCCACCAGACCCAATGACTGGACTGGGGTGCCCAGCGTCACCAGCGTTCTGCATCGCTCCGGCCATCGGGCTGCGAAGACGAGTCCGACGTGGCCTCCCCAGGCGTTGCCGACCCAGTCCACCGGTTCCCCGATGCCAACGCTGTCCAGGACCGTTCCGGCAGCCTCGGCGCAGTCGTCGAGGGTGTAGCGCCGACCGGCGTCGCCACTCGCCCCATGGCCTGGGCCTGTGATGATGACGAGGCGGCGCTGCGTTGCCAGGTCGTTCTCGACGCGCCCCCATGACCGTTCGTCGACGAAGAGGCTGTGCCACAGCACCGCGGGTGGGCCATCCCCGAGCAACCGTACGGCTAGCGGACCGAGCCGCGTCTCCAAGGTGCGTCGGTCATCCACGACGATGACCTCCTCGTTCCGAGGTCGACGGACCGACGCCGGGGCACTCCGACGGGCTGGCACGTACCGCGACACGCAAGGCTGGAGGTCTCGCACCGGGGAAGCGAGTGACAGCGCGTCGACGATGGCGTCCGCGTGCCCTCGCCACATCAGGATGCCAAGTGCCAGGACCCACAGGGTCAGCAGCAACGACGAGGCGAAGAACAGGGTCTCGGCAGTCTGTACCTCGCCGCTGGCGGCGATCTGGAGGAGTGCGGCGACCGCGGATCCAGCAGCACCGACGATGGCGATCCAGCCGAACCAGCCTGGGTAGCGCCGACTGGCGACGACGGCGCCCCCGAAGCAGGCGAAGGCCACTCCGAAGAACGCCAGCATGCCGATGCTCCAGATGCCGAAGTCGACGTCCTTGACCGCGACCGAGATCGACAGCGCAAGGGCTCCGTCCGTCCCGGTCGCGCTGACCGAGGCGTCGGACAGCGCCTTCATGACGAATCCATCGATCGCGCTGCTCACGGTGACGACGGAACCCCCCAGTACAGCCGCCACGAGGCCCAACCGGGCGAGTGGCTCGCCGGGCGTGCCGGTCATCTCCTCAGCCAGGCCGACGAGGCCGCCGATGACCAGGAGGATAGCGATGATGATCGCCAGGTGGATGACGACCCAGGCGCCGTTCCCGGCGATCGCCTGGACGGTCGCGGCACCAGAGAGATCGGCGGTGTGGGGATGCAGACCATTCCCGACCAGGCCGATGATGGCGCCGGAGATGAACAGCGGGCCGAACAGCCTGTGCCCGTGAAGCTGCTGGGATCGTAGGCGTGCGGACATCCGGTCCTCCTCGAGCGCATCCGGTCGGCCCATTCCCGACATCGCGTCGACCGTAGTGGTCCGGGTCCCGAATCCGGCAGGCGATTCGTTCGATTCGCGCGGTTCGGGCCCCCCGACCCATGGCGCTCGCCGGTCGCAGGCCTCAGTCTCGAGTCATCGCCTCGTCGAAACGGGCCGGTTCGACGCTGACCCTGGCGAGGTGCACGCGAAGCAGATCGATGGTGGTGGCACGAATGGACACCGGATCAGCAGCGAGGCCGGTCGTCGGGCCGGCGACGATAACGGCGAGGACCCGACGCGCCAGCTCCCGGGCGTCCATTGGCTTGAGGCCCGGCGCCGCTGCGGCGATGACGCGCCCGAAGATGGCCTCCCCCTGTCCAAAGAACCGGGCGAGCCCGGGTTGGTCCAGCGGGTGTCCGATCTGGCGCGCGAGGTCGATCGCCAGGAGATATGTCGGCAACACGTCGATCACGAGATCCACGCTCATGCGGAGTTGGACGAGCGGGTCGATGTCGGGATCGATACGCGTCGAGTCCCAATCGAGCGCGTCATCGTCGATCAGGAAGGTGGCGAATGCCGCCTTGGACGGGAAGTAGTGATACAGGGCGGCCGGGCTCAGATGGCAGGCGTGGGCCAGCGCCTTGATCGTCGCGCCGCGATAGCCATACGTGCGGAAGACGGGTGCGGCCAGGCGGAACAGCTCGTGTCGGCGGCCCCGGATCCCGGCTTGGAGGGCCGGGTCGAACGGGAGCCACGTCACGCTGCAGCGCTCGGGATGGCGGGCGCTGGCAAGGGTACACGGCCAAGCATCGGCCACAGTGTGCGCTGCGAGCCCACTTGCTCGCGGATACGCTGGCGAATGCTCGACCGGTGCGCTGCCTGATGCCGCCGATCTGGTTCTACGACCTAATGTACCGCTGGCGCGCACCGTGGGAGATGGGGGCTCGTGCTGAGCTGATGGCGCTCGTGCAGGCCGGCCGGGTCACTCCCGAACGGCTCGCTCCCGGACGCGCGGTCGACCTGGGCTGCGGGGCCGGTGCCAACGCCGTCTTCCTGGCCCAGGCTGGCTTCGACGTCGTCGGGGTCGACTTCTCTTCGGTCGCCCACAGGAAGGCGCGACGCGCATCGATCGCCGCCAATGTGTCCGAGCGGGTCCACCTCGTCCGCGGCGATCTGACCGCTCCGGACCTGCCCGGTGTCGAGGGCCCGTTCGATCTGCTCGTCGACTACGGCACGCTCGACGACCTCGCATCAGCGGACCGGCGGGCGATGGCGGCGACGATCATCCGACTGGCCCGTCCGGGGTCGATCTTCGTCCTGTACGCCTTCTATGCGGCCCGGGCGGATCTGCCGCGGTTCAGCCTGACCGGGCCGTCCAAGGTCACGCCAACGCTTGAGCCAGACGAGGAGGTGGACCTGTTCGGCCGTGCCTTCGAGATCGAGCGACTCCCAGAGCCGCGTCCGGACCAGCTGACCGCGGCCTTCGTCATGACGCGCCGGGACGACGGGGCAACCGAAACAGTCTGACGCCAATCAGGCGCTTTCCGCCGATTTCACGAGCCAGTCGGTGGCTGACCGCCGCCGGGCGACAGACGAGGTCCTCGATGGCCTGCGGAGCTTGCTCGCAGCCGAACTTGCTCGCCGAAGCGCCGGTCGAGTAGTCGCCCGTTGACCCTCGGTGGAACCGGGCGGAGCCGATCAGCGTCAGTTGGCCATGCTCAGCAGGTTGGTCGTGTCTCTAGCCGTGATGGCCGTCGCCGCGTGCACCCCTGCGCCAGTTGGGTCGACCTACCAGATCGGCGGGCAGGCGCTCGCCGGTCCGACCTGCCCGGTGGAGCCTGCTTCTCCGCTGCCCGGCCAGTGCGCACCGCGGCCAGTGGTAGGGGCCGAAGGCGGCACTTGCACCGTCGAGTGAACCTGGTCCAGGGAAAGGTTCGGCCCGACGCCGTCCCTCGGCCGTAGCAGCACGAAATCGTCGCTCTCGGTCGCCCGACGCACGTAATCGAGCGCCGCCTCCCAGAACTCAGCCTGCCGCTGCAGATCGTCGACGCGCAGAACGATTGAACCGACGCGGATCATCCGAGCCACTCTACGCCGCAGCGCGCGAAGGCCGGTCGCGTCAGAAACAGAGCGCGCAAAGGGTCCACACGATAGAGAGGTGGATCGCGGGGCACACTGGTCGCCTCGTTCGCCGGCAAGGAAGGAGTGGCGTGTCGGTCCTGGCGGCGCTGGCCGTGGCCCTGATCGCCTGGTCCGTGCACGGGGTCGCCCAGAGGTCGCTCGCCGTCGTGCTCGCTGGCTCCGCCGTAGCGCTGGCCGCCGGCGCCGCCCTGGGCCTCGCGCTCTACCCCTGGACGGACCTCCCGGTGCTCGGCTTCGCCGTCGCGGGTGGCGTCCTCGTTGGCCGCCGCCTGCCACCCCGGCCGATGCCAATGCTCGTGCTGCTCGCCGTACTCGCGGCGCTCGATGCCATCCAGATCGTCGCGCCAGGGCCAGGACCAAGCCCGGGCGCGACGGGCGGCGCGGCTCCCGCCTGGTACTTCTACGGGATGCTCGTCATCGACACCGCCTGGTCCCACACCGGCGTCGGCATCTTCGACGTCCTGCTGATCGCGGCCCTGGTCGAGCACGCCCGACGGCGAGGGTTGCCGTTCGCGGCCGGAGCGGCGCCTGGCGTCCTCACCTTCGTTGCCGCCGACGTGGCGCTGCTCGTTCTGGGACCGCTCAATCTGCCGTTGGTTCCGTTCCTCTTCGCCGGTTGGCTCGTGACGGGGCTCGCCGTCCGGATCGCGGGTGTGCCCAGCCAGTCGGAGACGAAACCCACCGCACGATGACCACATCGTGGCCCGGCAGCACGAGCAATGACTGGGCGGTCACGCGAAGGGGCGACGCTACCACGGGGCCACGCGGCGCCCGCTGAAACCGAGTCGCAGCATGCCTACACTCAGGGCGGGTCGGGTGGCTCCAGTGCGCCAACCGAACGACGAATCGGAGGAGCGGTGATGGGCAAGAAGAAAGACAAGAAGACCAAGAAGACCGAGAAGAAGGACAAGAAGATAACGAAGGCCAAATCCGCGCAGGACGCCCCGAGCGCAGTTGCGACGGCCGTTGCTCCGTCCGTAAGTCCGCGACGCAAGAAGAGCTAGCCGGTCGCTTCGCCCGCGTCGGGGACGCTTGGTGGGGGCCGAGCCGACCGAAGGAAACGTGGGCTGCCAGGAGGCCGCCGGTCGCGCTGCCTCGCAAAGCCGGCTGTTTGACCTCGCTCTAGCTATAGTCTTGGCGGCAACAGCCCTTCTGGGAACTGCGAGGCGAAGCGGTGCCAATACGATCAAGGGGCCAGGAGGCATCGGTGCGAGGCGGCAGTCGCTCCCGGCCCTATGAATGAACGTTTCTCGTTCAGCGGCCAAGTGCATCGTGTGCGCCTAGACTCGGCCCACCGGAGTGCGTACGCTGGCATCATTCTGATCCGTCACCGGAGGCATTTCGCTTGGCCACATTCACCACGATCAAGGTTGGCAAGCCGCTCAATCTCGATGATCTCAAGCGAAAGTCCACGCCGCGCGGCCATCGGCTCAGTCCCCGCGATGAGGACCTGACGCGACTCGTCAACGAAGTGAGCGTTGGGCCAGCTTCACAGGTCCTGCCCTGGCACTTCGACGGCAAGGCGGCCACGGCCCGCATGGCCGCCAACAGGGTGGTCAAGGCGGCCGGGACAACGGTCTACGTCAGCAGTCGCCCGGATATGCCCGGGGTGTTGTTGTTCAGCCGGGTCCCGCTCAGCGGTCGGCAGGGCAAGAACAACGCCAAGGAGCGCTGAGAGAGACAGCTTAACTGACCCGCACGGCCGGGGCCGCCATCTGGGCGGGAGGCGTTCCTATGACCCTAGCCACGGGGGCGCCGTGGGCGACGACCGAGGGGACATTCAGCCAGCGTGGCTTCGACCACGGGGACGGCGCGGGCGCGCCGATGACAGGCTCTGGCGATCCGGCGCCGTCCTCACCGGGAGCCGCCTGATCCTGCGTCAGCCCGGTAGCGCCACCGGCTCCAGCGGCACGTCCCAGTGCGCCTCGAGGAGCGCGAAGCGGCCCTGCTCCTCGGCGCGGTAGGCGACCTGGTCCGGGAAGAGCCGGGCCGCGATCTCTGCCTCGGCGTGCGCCTCCATCGCGGCCCAGTCGCGGTAGAGGATCGTCACGAGGACGTCCCAGTCGGCCCGGCCGTCGCCGTGGAAGCGCGGCACGTCGAGCGTGACCTCGAGGAAGCGGCCGTCGCGGAGCTGCTCACGCAGGATCGGCCAGTGGTTGCGGGTGAAGAGATCGATGAACTCCGCGTGGGCGCCCCAGCGGGTCCGGTAGTAGTAGGCGACGCGGACGGGGGATTCGGCCATGGCTGGCCTCCTGGGCGGGGATGCTCGATCCGGCGATTCTGGCGCGAACTGCCCGCACGTGCGCGGTACCCTCCCCGCCACGAGGTCCCGCCGATGCATGGCACGCTGGTCCATATCCACGTGCTCCCGACCCGCGCGTTCGATCGACGGTGTTCGGGCTCATCCACGCGGCGAGGCGACCTGGCAGGTGGGACCGGGGGGTGGTTCCGCACTCAACCGCACCAAGGCGGCGACGAACACGTCGCCGAGCTGTCAACCGTCACACACCAGGTACAGGCCCGGCTCGCTCGGGAGGAGCGGCGTCCGGAGCTTCGCGAACGGGCCATCTCCGTACGCATGTCGCTGCCTGTCAACTGGAAGAGGTTGCGGTATACCCCAATTATGGTGAGTCGGTCACCGTCACAGAGCCAGCCACGCTGTAGGCACTGACCATAATTTCTGGCCCGTCGCCCGGACGAACCGCTACCGTTCGCGATCCCAAAAGGGTAAATCCCTGAAGCCGGACCCGGCTACCGAGTGGTACGCGGATTACCGTGCCGCCGACGACGGTGACCACCGTGATGCGGGCGTCTGGGTTAGTTGGCGCAGTTGCTTCGACCCGTGTGCCTCCAAGGACCGAAACCAGCGATTCGTTCATCCAGCCCGGCGACAACGTGCGCTGCCGCCCACCAATCAATGAAAAGTCCATGTTTCTCCTCAAGATGACTAATGAACAACCACATTGAGTATGGCCTGTGACGAGGATCGCGACCTTGCCATTGAAGCCAACATGCTCGTCGGCCGTCATCTGGGCGCCCCGAGGGGTGAAGCCGATGAGGAGCGCCCCAATCCGAGGGGCGTCGATGTTGCTTGCAGACGATCTACGAGCGAGATAGGTGGTGTGGCCGACCAGGCGGCTTCGTTGGTCACGAGTCTGTCGTCAGGGAGGTCGGGCGGGTATGGCCGAGCGGCCTGTCCCGGCCGTGCGGTTCCGACCTTCGGCCCGGGGCACGATGGCGTGGCGAGGGGATCTGATGACCAGATTGAACGATCCGGCTCGGCGCAGCGTCGTATGGACATGAAGAGATCACGCGTGCTTGCGTTGGCCATCGGTATCCTCCTAACATCGGCGGTCGCCCTGAGCGCGACGCCCCCTGCGGCCGCGGCCGCGACGGTCCCCGCCTGCACGGCCGGGCACCTGAGCGCGCGGATCGCGTCGTGGCAAGGCGCCCCCGGGAGCCGGATCGCCGACGTGCGGATCGTCAACACGTCGTTCGCCCCGTGCGTGCTCCGCAACTACCCGCGGGTCCGACTGGTGAGCGCCCACGGGGCCGTCATGATCAACGGCTCCGCTGCGTCCACAACCGCCGGGACGCATGTCCTGCCCGCACTCGGCTTCCTGCGGACCGAGGTGAGCGACACCAACTACTGCGGCCCGGCCTATGCCAAGCCCGTGACCCTCGCCTTCGTGCTCCCAGGGACCCTCGGTCAGGTTGTGGCAATCCCCGTGTCGCCGACCGACACCTTCGGCGTGCCACCTTGCAACGGCGCGCCGGGGTCGGCTGGGCATATCTCGATGCACGCGTGGCACACGTAGGAGCATACCCGCCCGGTTGATGACCCCCGCAGAAGTCATGGCGGCGCTGGAGCGGGGACTCGCCGAACGAGACTGAGTCAGCGCCCGCCCATCTGAGGGCAAGGCCAAGAGCACCGCTGGCGCGTTCCCGCTGGTTCAGTCACGGCCGCATCTCGGTGAGGCTAGGGTCGGGCTGACCGATCTGGGACGCTCGCCATCGCTTGTGCACGGCGTGGGCGAACGAGCGGTCGACGTTGAGCGCCTTGGCGACCTCGGCGACCGTCTGGCCATCCTCGTAGAGGCACCGCATGGCAGCCGACTTGCTCACTCGCGCTCTGGCAGGAGGCACCCTCGCGGGTGCGTCCACGGACTCTCCTGCCGAGGTGCCCGTCGATGGCTGGTGCTCGTTCGAGTACTGCCAGAGGGCCCGGTCAAGGATTCGCATTGACACGCCCGCTCTCTCCGCGAGCGCCCGGCACTCCCGCGTGTACGCCCACCAGAACTCGAACGAGTAGTAGGTGGGCGGCGGGTCGACCCCAAGACTCCAGAGCGCCCGGTGGTCGATGATCGGGTATGGCTCCCGATGGGCGAGGTGGAGGAGGACCGAGGCCGTCGGGAACTCGACACCGACGAGTCGGGTGAGGGCCCCGATCCGGTGCCGCTCGTCCGGTGTTGACAGCGCGAGTCGGGTAACCGCCTCGACCGTCGCCCCGTCGTTGCGCTCGCATCGGCTCGGGCGCGGCTAGGTCTTCCAGCGCGCCACCGTCAGGAACTCATCCCGCGTATACCAACCGCGGCGCCGGGCGCCCTCGGCGGTGGCCATAACGCCCGCATCATCGGCGTAGGCGTATCGAGCCGCCAAGAAGGTGACGTCGGACAGCGGGAACTGCAGCTGGAACTCGGTCGGCATGGCGCCAGCGTAGCGCGGCTGTGGCGCCCACCTCGGGGCTACTGGTCCACATGCGCGATCTCGCGCTGTGGAGGGCGCGTGGGCCGCCGTAGGCCGCGACGTGGCGAACGTGGCGGCCGCCAGACCTACCGGCTGCGCTTCGCCTCTGCCCTGGCCATGAAGGTCGGCAAGTCGACCGAAAGCGCCCGGGCAAGCCGCTCGAGATTGACCATCCCGACGTTGCGGCACCCCCCGATCTCGCAGCTGCCGCTCGCGGGCCCGGCGATCGCGATGCCGGCGGGATGACAGATCGTCATGACGCCGAGGGGGTCCGCACCTGATACTCCGGGAGGTCGAGGAACACGATTTACTCGTCGAACTGACTTGCCAGGACCGCTCATGGGATGAGGGGAGGGAGCG
>PLWW01000098.1 GCA_003153125.1 Candidatus Dormiibacterota bacterium
GCTGACCTCCGGTGACGTCTGTGGTGGGCTCCGGATCCCATTTCCGGCGACTGGGGCGTCGATCGCTAGCCCCGCGGGGCTACGTGGATGAAGGCAAAGACGGCGAATGGCAGGCTCTCAGCCGATAACACGCGGCACCGGCACCACAGATCGCTCAACCCGCCTGCACCTGTGTTCGCAGAGACCCCAGGACAGCGGTCACTGTCATGACATCGGCATACTTCTGTTCAAGGTCGAACAGACTTTGAACATGGGACTGCGGCCAGCGATCGCCGACCGCGTCCTTCACCACGATAGGCCGATATCCGTGCTGCAGAGCATCGACGGCCGAGGCCCGGACGCAGCCGCTGGTTGTACATCCGGCGATGATGACCGTGTCGATGCGAAGCGAGGTGAGATGAGATGTGAGGGTCGTTGCGAAAAAAGCGCTCGCAAACTTCTTGCGGATCACTGTCTCGCCAGCGGCGCGGTCCAGCCGAGCGTCCAGCTCCACCGCGGGGCTCCCAGCGCGCAACGACCGAAGCCCAACCTGCTTGCGCCCCCATATGCTCGTGGCTGCCAGATCCTCGTCTTCGTACGCAACTGACGTGAAGAATACCGGCATGTGCAATGCGCGCACTCCCGAGAGTAGCTCGTTGGTCCTATCGATCTCACGGCCGAGGTCCGAACCAAGGGGCATCGCCGGATCCGTGAAGCCGCAGATCAAGTCGACCACCAGCACGCACGCGCAGTCACCGAACCCAATGGGATTGCCAAAGCCGCGACCCGCAAAGAATTCCGAGGCATCCCGCTCAGCCAACCGATGACCTCCCTTGGGCGTCACATCTGGACGACGCAGGTCGGTGCGCGCCTCGCGCGCGCACCGACCGTACACTGCTACAAATATGCCGCTACGACGTCGTTGGGCACGTCCTGGATAGTGTGGAAGCCGCTTCCGTCTGGGAGAGATTGCTCCACCACATACTCACCCGCTATGGAGTGGTACTGGTCGAATGAAACGGGCCCGAGGGTTCCGTTGTAGTAGAAGCTCTTGCCAGCCTTGATGGCGGCCACGCCGTCTGCGTAGTTGGTTACCGGTGTTGCCGAGTGATCGTCGACAACCTTTGGAATGTCGTTGACGTACACGGATGGATCTGTGGACTTGGCCATGTTCATGGCGAGAGCCATGACGATGACAGCATCGTAGTTGGCGGCGACATAGACGTTGGAGGTGTCGCTAGGGTAGATCTTCTTGTATGCCGCAGCGAATGTCTGGTACCCGGCGCCCGTGTATTGGGAGGGAGCGTTGACGTCAACAAAGAACTTGGCCATCTGCGCATACCCGCCGACCGCCGCGGAGGCCGTCTGCCAGAACGGACCCGTACCCGTTGCAGACGTGCCGATAATCGGTATCGAGAGGTTATTCAGGGTCTTCAGCTCGGAGAAGATGGTTGCCGCCGTCTGCTCGTCGGTCTCGTAGAAGATGACATCTGGCTTCGCTGCGATCATCTTGGCCAACTCAACCTGATATGACGACTGGTCAAGCGGGAGCACCTCGTTGTCCACGATCTGCCCACCGTGCTTTGTGTAGCTCGACTGCAGCGGCGGGATGACCGACTGAGAGCCACTGTTCTGGCCAATCAGTAGTGCCGCCCGCATGTAGCCTTTCTTCAGAGCGACCGCGGCCATGGCTACGCTGTTCGTAGAGTCTGGCGGGAATAGCCGGTAGACATACTTGCTCTTGTAGTGGTCCAGCTGCAGCGTCCCAGCCTGGGTTATTGTGGCGATGTGGGCTGTCTCCAGGATGTTGGCGGTGACGATCACGGTGTCTGACGTCAGCCCCACGACGCCATTCAACCCGCTGTGAGTTGCAAGCATCTGACGGGTATTGGTGACGCTGTCCGCGGGATCAGCGCCGAGGTCCGTCTGGACCAGTTGGAGCTGCTTTCCTAGAATACCGCCGGCGGCATTGATGACCGAAGCGGCAACCGTGAAGCCGGGGACGTCATCCTGAGGGCCGATGTCCGCGCTAGGTCCCGTGAGCGGGACGAGCTCGTCGATCACCACCGTGGAGGGCCCTGCGGACCCGTTTCCGCTACTTCCGCATCCCGCAAGTGCGGTCACTGTTGACAACACGAGCACCGCCGACAAGCGGCGCCGCTTGCCCTGTGTATACATCGCAAGGTCCTTCACCGCTGTTCCCTCTGTTGGGTGTGGCGAGAGCTCGTCTCGTGAACCGCGTAGTGCACCCGCTCTCATCGGTGCCCGGCTCTCCGTCTGGTCCGTGGCTCAATACGTACGCGAAGCCAGTGCCGGAGTAGGCTCCGTGCCGGCTGCGATCCCGTCCCTCCTATCACGTCAACCAGTCCCACGTAGGGACGACCAAGCCGATCACAACGATGTCTTTCACCGCCGTGGTCACCGCGTCGGCACCTGTATACACGGTAGTATTCCGTCTGTCAAGGGTCGGCGAGCCAACCGCACACTTCATGCGACGCCGGCCTCGTTTAGTCCCCGACGTCGTTCCGGCACAGTTCGGACCAGCCCGCGTGGCGTGGTGACATTTAGGCCAAGAATCGCGATGACGAACAGTCCACTCCCGACCAGTTGCAACGGGTAGAGGTGCTGCGAGAATCCATACGGCGCCGGCAGAGCGAGCAGGAGAGTCACAACCAGCGGGTATGCCGTCTCCGCAAGGGTCGCCACCGACGCGGGGGTGCTCCGGAGGGCGCGGTAGTACAAGAGCAAGGCAACGAACCCTGGCAGCAGCGCCAGCCCAGCGAGCGCGGGTAGATCGCGAAACTGGTACGTCGACAGCGCTCCCACCCCGTCCTTCAGCACGACAAGCAGGAGCAGCACCGGAAGGGCGAGCGCGAAGCGCACGCCTGTCACGGTCAAAAAGGAGAGCTCACGGAGCGTGTAACGACCAAGTACAGTGCCACTCGCCCACAGAGAGGCGGCCCCCAGTGCCAAGAGGGCCGCGGTCATGCGGCCGCTCTGTAGATCCGTCAGCGGTCTCAGAGGGTCCTGTGCGAAAACCACCAAGTACACAGCGATCAAACCAACGGCCGCCAAAGGCCAATACAGCGGACGGCGCCGCTCTCCAAGCAGCATCCACGCGAGCCCGACCGCAAGGAGAGGTTGGAACTGCTGCAGCAGGTAGGTTTCGCTGGCAACTCCCGCGCTGAAAGCGATGTTCAGAGACTGCGTGAAGAGCACGGTTGCTACCGCCTGCGGGCCAACGGCGATGACGACGACGGCAATCCACGACCAACCGCGGGCGTGACGGAGCTCCCTCGCAATCCGCGGAAGCAGAGGGAGGAAGGCGCACGTGATGAGAAGGTCTTCGCCGAAGACAATCCGGGTAGCCGTGAGTCCATGTTCCAGCAGCGTCGTGCGGAAGAAAACGTCCGTCGCCCACAGCCCGGCGGCGAACGCGACTGCGAGCACCGACAGTCGGTCTACGGCCTTGTCAAATCCACGCCTTCCAAATCCGCTGCGGCGGGCCCTGGTGGATCGGATCATGCTGTATTAACTAGCGCCCAGAACGTGTATCCCTTGGCCACGTCGGCGCAGACGTTGAGCTGGCAGATATCCGTGTCGCCGTGTGCAAACCTCATGTCGATGCCACCCCACATCACCGTGGGGATGCCAAGCTTGTTGGTGAATCCAGCATCAATGGTGTATTGCACGTACTTGTATTCGGGCTCGCGGTCGAGCATCACCTGGTAGGCTTGGGCGACGCTCCTGATGATCGCGGCATCTCTAGGATGCTTCGTGGGGAGCTGATATGCACCGCGCTCGAAGGTCACGCGCCACGGCGACAGATCGCCGACAGCCTCCTTGATCTGGGCGATGGCATCATGGACGCTCTCGCCGGGCACGAGCCGACGGTCGAGCATGAATCGAAAGAGGTTTTGCAGGGTGTGGCCGCCACTGCCGACTCCGTTGTGGTAGCCGGGGGAGAACGGGTAGCTCGCGATGCCGATAATGGAGAGTCGGCCTTGACCCATCTCCGGGTCTGTCAGGCCCCCCGGCGGGAGCGGCATGATCTTCTGCAGACGGCGGATCGCCTCCAGGCCGCCCTCGATGGCGTTGCTTCCTGCTGAGAGCTCGCCGCCGCTGTGAACGGACTTCCCGTACACATTGACGCGTAGGTCCAACCGGCCGTGGTTGCCGAGCATCACAAAGTTGTTGCCGGGCATCACGCACATGTCGGCCGTAAGATCGTCGTTGTAGATGAGGCGAAGGGCGGGGTCGCCGCTCGACGTATGACCGGCGGACGAGACGACGTACGTGATTCGTCCCGGGATGGTCACTCCCGATTCATGGATCATCCGCGCGCATTCCAGGATGCCGGCGTTCGTGGGGTGGTATTCGGAGCCGCCGCGTCCCCAAACAACCTCGCCTTCGACGCCGAACCGCGCCCCGTCGAGAACTTCACCCGACCACGGGTTCGGCATCGTACCCTCTGTCCACGTCATGGCGTAGCTGAGGAAGAGGACGCTTTTGCCGTTGGTCCCCTCGCCTTGGGTGGCGATGAGATTGCCGTAATCGTCGATCCACGTATCGCATCCGGCGGCTTCAAAGGCCGGTCGATACATCTCCCGGATAGCTTGAAGTATCAGTGGTTCACGCTCGTAGAGCTCCGTCTGCGGGCAAGGCGTCGTGGCAATGCGAACTACCGTCTTCGTGAGTGCCTCACGATCGAACTGCGCATTGACTAGCGCCTTTGCATCGTCTCCGGTCATCGTATCTATCCTCCGTGCGCGCTTGATTCCAGTGAGGCGGTCGAAGACGCCACGTGACGTGCTCGACCTGTTGCCTTGTGCAGTGCGGGAAGCACCTCCTCGCCTAGGATGGCTAGACATTCCTCGTAGGCGTCGAAGCGCTGCCGGAGGTCGAAGACGAAATGCTCAACCCCTCCTTCCTGACAGCGCAGGACCTCCTCAACGATGACCTCCGGAGGTCCGGCGATGACCGCTCCATCGAAGTCGCTGAGCGAGGCGAATCCGCCACTACCACCATCTGGTTCAAGGAACTTGTTGCGACGCATCTCCACTTCGAGTTGGGGAACATCCAAATAGGCGAGACCCTCCTCGACCGTCCGCGCTGGGCATACCAGCGGGATGGCTCCCGTGTGCGGGCGTTCGCGACCGTGCTCGCCGGCAAGGCGATCCATACGTTTGAGCAGCCTCGCGTAGTCTCGCATGGGCATCCTCCCCGGAATCCAACCGTCGCAGTACTCCACGGCGCGGCGCACCGAGGCCATGCTCATACCGCCGTACCAGATAGGGATAAACGCGGAGGGGCTGGGATGAACGTCGACGTCCGCGTAGTGGTAGAACTTGCCGTCGAAGCTGGCTGTCTCGCCTGTCCACATTTGGCGCACAACGGCGACATACTCCTCGAGCACCTCACGACGATCCCAGTCACCGAGGCCGATCGCCTCAAATTCATGGTTGTAGGTGCCGATTCCCATGGAGAGAAGAATCCGCCCTGGCCCGACAAGGAAGTCGAGAGAACTCACCGCGAGCGCCAGTTGGATGGGATGGCGGTGAGGGATGAGGCTGCCGGTCGCCAGCTTGATGGTTTTGGTAACTGAGCCGATAGCGCTGAGAACGATGAGCGGATCCAGATGGGTCCGATCCTGGTCTTCGTGTGTGTGCGGGTGGTACACGATGTGGTCGCGGACCCACACGGAATCGAATCCGTAGGCCTCGATCTGCCTCGTACCTTCAATCAAGCGCTCCCGCTGTGCATAGCTCCCGAAATGCGGAAGGAGCACCCCGTACTCGTATTTTGGTGTAGATCGCGTTACGGTGGTCACTAAATCTCCTCAACAGGCGCGAACACGGATTCGGGCTCGGCTGCTCCGCGATCCTCGGTGACCTCGAAGTCATTGAAACGCGCGTAACTGTCGAACCACGCGACAAAGTGGGCCATGAGCTGGACGTAGTTCTGCTTATAGGCAGCGTAGTGGGACACGTTTCGCTGTCGGATGAGCTTCTTCGGAGTGCCCGCCCGCGCATACAAGGCCTGAGCGTGTTCCTCCGGTGTCACCGGATCGTTCTCGATACAGGTCACCAAGAGAGCTCGCGGGGCGATCCTGTCAACGACGTCAATCGGCCGGAATTGCATCAACCCCTCGGCCGACGACAGATGGAACGCGTTGCCACGCGTCGGCATGCCGGCAGCCCGCCGTTCGGGCGTCGACACCATCAATTCCTCGGTTGGGTCCACCAATTCGTCGTCATTCGTGATCACGCGACGAAGGCGATTCCTTTCGACACGATCACAAAACTCGAGCCATTCGTATTCACGGCGCATGCCGCGCAGCCACGCGCGGCCGTCAGCGACGACCGTTTGCACTGCGACGGCACGTACGGACGGATCCGCTGCGGCGGCAGCGATCGCGAGACCGCCGCCCGTGCCACCCAGGCCGTATACGCCCAGCTCTGAGGAGCTGAGGTCCTCGCGAGTCCTCGCGTAGGCGATAGCCGAGAGCATGTCTTCGAGCTGGGCCGCGGGGCGAACCCAGCCAGGCTCCCCGCCCGTGGCGCCCCAGCCTCGAAAGTCGAATGTCAGAACTGCGTAACCGGCTTTGGCGAATCCCTCGTGGAAGGGCTCGCCCACCTTCGAGCACATGACCTCCATCCAGCCGGGAGGCGTGACGATGACAGGTGGCGGGCGCATCGTTGATCGTTCCGGTAGATGCAGCCGGCCCACGATTCGGGTGCCGCCACTATAAAAGCTGATGTCCTCGACTGTCACTGAAGGCTCCCTTGGATGTGCGGCGGCACGAACGTCATAGAGCGACTCCGTCCGCAGAGTTTGGTGGTGGGCAGACTAATCACGCGCATGGATTTCATGAGATAGATGTGGATTTCGGCGAGCCGACCACGAGCGGATCTTGGGCATCCCTTGCCCCTGCTTGGAGGAATACCTCAGCCAGATCCACATTGTGCAGCAACTGATTGGCGGTTGCCTCCAGAACTACTCGCCCGTTGACGAACACGTAGCCGCGATCAGCGATCTCGAGAATGTCCTTGGTTCGTTGCTCCACAATCAGCATCGGGATGCCCGACGCGCGCAGGCGATCTAGGTACGCCCACAGGGTTGTGACGACGCGTGGAGCCAAGCCGGAGCTTGGCTCGTCCAGCAGCAGGAGCGTTGGCTTGGCCATGAGGGCACGCCCGATGCCGAGCATGGTTCGCTCACCGCCGCTCATCACGCCGGCGCGGCGCGACAGCTTCTCCGACAGTTCGGGGAGCAGCTCAAGCACTTCGGTCATCCTGACCGCCGTCTCCTTGGGGCGCTGGTACGCACCGAGCTCGAGGTTCTCACGCACGGTCAGCGAGGGAAAGACGGCATCCCCTTGCGGGATATAGCCCACTCCGAGGCGCGCTATCTCGTCGGTCCGGAGGCCGGCGACCTCACGCTGCTGCAGCGTGATGCTGCCGCCAAAGATCTTGGTGACACCGATGATCGCCTTCAGGAATGTGCTCTTGCCCGCACCGTTCGGTCCGACAATGGCAACGACCTCAGCTTCACCGACGCGCAGGTTGATGTCAGCGACGATCGGCGACTGCCCGTAGCCGGCGGCGAGCGCTCGGGCTTCAAGGTGCGGAGAGGAGACCGGCTCAGCCAAGGTACGCCGCAATGACGTGCTCGTCGCGCTGTATCTCTTGCATTGTTCCCATGCGGAGGACGCTGCCGGTGACCATCACTGCGACCGTGTCGCAGAGTTCTTCGACGACGTCGAGAGCGTGCTCCACGACCAGACACGTGACACCACGGCGACGCATGTCCAACAGGACTTCGATGACCCGCGCTCGGAGAACGGGGTTGATCCCCACCGTCGGCTCGTCGAGCAAGAGTAGGCGGGGACGGGTCATGACCGCACGTGCCAGCTCGAGCAATCGCTTCTGACCGCCACTGAGGTTTCCTGCGAATTCGTCCTGGAGCGTGTCTAACCTGAATTCGACCAACAATTCCTTCGCCTCGGCCAACCTATCGCGCTCGTACCTCTTCCATTTACGTCGCTGGAAGAGTGCCCCGATGATGGTTTCACCGGGATTGTCCTGGCAGGCAGCCATCATGTTCTCGAGGACGGTGAGCCGGGGAAAGTCACTGCCGAGCTGAAATGTCCTGATGAGACCCTGTTGAGCGCGCAGATGAACCGGCATCGCAGTGATGTCGTTGCCGTTGAAGGTGATTCGGCCAGCCGACGGGGTGATCGCGCCACCGATGGTGGCTAGGAACGTACTCTTGCCGGCGCCGTTGGGGCCGATCAGCCCAGTGATGCTCCCTCTCTTGACTGCGAGCGAGCAGTGACTGACTGCCTGCACTCCGCCGAACGAGCGAGACACCCCAGTGCAGTCAAGGATGACATCCTCGGGTGATGCACTCATCATTGTGGCTTGCTCCGTGCGCCCAGACGAAGAGCTCCCAGTCGCACTGACCAGGGCTGGAGCGACCGCCAGTTGGTCTTGCGCTCCGGCAAGAGCCCGGAGGGGCGCCACCACAAGAACATGATCGTGATCACGCCGGTGATCACCCACTGCAGCGCGGGGATGAGGGTCGGTGCGGCGGGGATAGCAGGGAGGAACAACACAGCCTGCTGAAGGGCGACCCCGATCAGCATCGCGCCAAGCACGGCCCCGAGGTTGTTTCCGCGGCCACCGACGATGACGGCCGAGAAGAACACCAAGGTTTCGGGGAACTGCCATGAGAGTGGGCTCCAGGCCGATACGAACGCGACCAGCACCGCACCGGCAAGTGCAGCCATGGCATTGGAGAGGATGAAAACGGTCATCCTGGTCCGGAAAATGGGCTTGCCCAGAGCCTCGGCCGCCTCAGGGTGCTCGCGAATCGCGCGCATACGCCGGCCATACGGCGAATTGCTCAGCGCGGCAGCGATGATGTAGCTCAGCGCGAGCCAGCCAACAGCGACAAATACGTAAAGCAAAGTGTTCTCGTCACCGAATGGGCTCGGAATACCCGCGATGCCGTCGTAACCGTTGACTGCCGGTGTGTAGGATCCGGCGAGCGTGTACGCGACTAGGAAGATCGCCACCGTCGCGAGCGCACCGAAGTCGTCCCTGAGTGAGCGCTTGAGCACCAGCCCAACAACGGCCGCGAGCAAGGCTCCCGCGAGAGCTGCTGCCAGTGGCCCGAGCGGGTAGGGCAAGCTAAGGCTGAGACCGAACGCGAACTGCTCTCCCAGCGACTGCGCAATCGGCGCGTTTTGCGAGCCAAGCGCCACCATGCCGCCGATGTAGGCACCCAGCGCAAAGAACAGGACGTAGGCGAAGTTGAGCGTGCCGGTGAGTCCGTACTGAAGGTTCAGACCGAGCGACGCGATCCCGAAGCTGCACGCGAAGATGACCAGCGTATAGATGTAAAAGCTCACTTCCCGCCTTCCCATCGTCGCGAGGGCATGGCCACGATACCCGAGGGCCGAACGAAGAAGATCAGCAGCAGAAGCACAAGGCCGATGACGACCTTGTACTGGCTGCCGAATAGGATCGACGACCAGTCGCTGGCGAAGGCGATGACCACCGCCCCGATCATCGCTCCATACATGCTACCCATTCCTCCGAGAAAGGCCGCAGGGATGATGAACAGGAGAAAGCTGGTACCGAGCAGGCTGTTCCCGGTCCCCGTGCTGACAAGGAGGGCGAGGCCGGCAATGCCTGCGAGGCAGCCGGAGATGAACCACGCGAGGTCGGTAACCCGGTTGGTGCGAATGCCGCAGGCACGGGCCAGACTACGGTTGTCGACGATGGCCCTCATCGCCTTGCCGAGCAGCGTCCGCTTGAGAACGACCTGTAACAACACCATCGCCACGATCGCCATCGCGATGGTCACCAGCTCGTTCCACGACAGCGCAAAGTCTCCGAGGCGAATCGCGGTGCTCGTGTTGCCCAGCTGCAAGGTGAACGAGTTCGGCCCAAAGACGGCTACCACAAGGTGTTCGAGCACCGCGCTGACCGCAAAGGTCACAATCATCGGGGTGAAGGCACTCGTGCTCCGGCGGCTGAATGGCGCGATCAGAAAGTGGTTGAGACCGACAGAGCAGACACCGACCATCAGGATCGCGATGAGACCCGCGAGCCATACCGGAAGGTGCCCGTAGCGGCTGCCGGCGTAGGCGAAGTAGGCTGCCATGGTGAGCAACTCGCCGAGGGCGAGATTGAGCACGTTCGATACGGCGTACTGCAGGCTGAACGCCACGGTGGCCAAGCCCAGGACGGCAGCGATGACTGACGCGAACGCCAGGTCGGCGATGAAGAGGTGGAGGGTAGCCATCAGATAGCTTCGACTCGCTCGAGCGAGGGCATGGGGATGGCGCTCACCGGCGTTGATTGGACATCCCGTCTCCTCCGCCCGACCGCAAGGGTCGCCGACACCACGACGGGACTGTATACATGCCTGCATCCCGTCGTCAAGGGGAGGTGCCGACGTGAGTGCAGGCAGTCCCTCAAGCGCTGGGGCTATACTTCGCCGCAGGCGGACGCGATCTACTGGTCGTCCGCGCGGGCTCGATTGACATTGGGAGTTTGCCTGCGTGTATACAGACCCGGTGAGCCTGGCACCGACCCCCGCCCGACGGTTCGCTGCCGACGACGCGGCGCGCGCTCTGAGGAGTGACATCCTCGAGGGGCGCCTTCCCGGTGGGACCCGTCTACAGGAGGTGCATCTCGCGAAGCGGCTGTCGGTCAGCCGCACGCCTGTGCGCGAGGCGATCTCCCGCTTGGTCACCGAGGGGCTTGTGATCCGGGACGCCACGGGGGCGGCAAGCGTGTTTCAGCCCACCGTCGCCGACCTAACCGAGATCTACGAGATTCGGGTCCCCCTGGAGTCCCTGGCGGCGACTCTGGCCGTCCAACGCTCGACCCCGGCGTACGCGAGCGCAATTCGCGACCGACTAGATGAGCTCAACCGGGCGCAACCGGGTCACCAGCGCTCGCGTAGCCACGACCTTCTCCACATGGACCTTTACGAAAACTGCGGGCGCCCCCGGCTGGTCACCTTACTCCGCACGCTGCGCGCCCAATCTGAACCGTACGTGCGGCTCGCGTCACAGATCGACCAGGACTTCGCGCGCATTGCCCACGATCAGCATGTGCAGATGGTCGAGATGGTGTCATCCGGCAACGCGGCTGGGATTGATGCGGTGGTGCGCGACCACCTGCGCATCACGCTCGAGCGCGCGCCCAAGATCCTCGGGCTCCACTGAGGGTTACTACGAGGATGAAACCCCTGGCCGACCTCGCCACTTCGATACCACGATCTGGAATCCGTGAGGTGATGGAGCTGGCATCCAGCATGGACGATGTTATCCACCTCGAGGTCGGTGAGCCGGACTTCGCCACCCCTGAGGAGATCGTCGAGGCGGCCGGCGAGGCCGCCCGGGCGGGGTACACGCGATACACGCCGAACGCTGGCTTCATGTCACTCCGACGCGCGGTCGCGGAGCGTCTTGTCGCAGCTGGTCGCTCCGACGTCACCTACGAGCACATCGTCATCACCCCCGGCGCCGTGTGCGCACTTGCCACGGCGGTCTTCGCAACCGTCAACCAGGGCGACGAAGTGCTTATCCCGGATCCCGGATGGCCCAACTACCGCTCGATGGTGATGCTCTGCGGGGCCGAACCTGTTCCCTACGAGCTCGACCGGGCAACCGGATACATGCCGCGGGATGGCAGCCTGGCGGCGGTCGCATCGCCGCGGTCGAAGCTGCTCATGACTAACTCGCCGGCGAATCCGACAGGAGCTGTCTTCTCGCATGAAACCGCCCGTCAGCTGTACGAGTTCGCATCGGCCCGCGATCTCTACGTCGTCTCTGACGAGGTCTACGAGTCCTTCGTCTTCGACGGCCGCCACGAATCACTGGCGCAGTTCGACACCGACGGACGCGTCATAGTCGTGTCGGGGTTTTCGAAGTCGTTCGCGATGACCGGATGGCGGTTGGGATACGCGATCGCGGCGCCCCCCATCGCCGTGATCATGGCCAAGTTGATGGAACCGCTAGTGTCCTGCGCGTCGTCGATTGCGCAAAAGGCTGGCGAGGCTGCCCTTCGGCTACCCGACGAGCGCGTCGGCGAGATGCGGCGGTCGTACGCACGACGTGCTGTGCTCGTAAACGACATCCTGGGCTCTGTCGGACTACTAATGGCTGTGCCGCGAGGAGCTTTTTACGCACTCGTCGACGTTTCTGCCGCCGGCTCCAATAGCAATGAGATCGCTCGTGACCTGTTGCGAACCGAGCGCGTCGCAACGGCACCAGGCGCCACATTCGGCGCTCAAGCGGAGGCGACGGTGCGGATATCACTGGCAGCCGAGGAAAGCGTCCTCGTTGAGGGGTGTCGACGGATCCGTCGGTACCTCGAGGACGTCAGCAAGGAGCGTGCCTCATTACCCAGCGGACCCCCATCCTCGTGAATGATGGGGAGAGCGATCTCCGCGCCGCGGTCAATCGCTTGCATGAAGAGCTCATCGAGGTGCGCCGATCGTTGCACCGCCATCCGGAGTTAGCGTTCGAGGAACACCGCGCCGCGGCTCTGGCCGCGACACGATGCGAACAACTGGGCTACACGGTGCGGTTGGGCGTCGGATTGTCGACAGCGGTGGTCGCAGATCTTGACAGCGGCCGGCCGGGACCTCGCGTGATGCTGCGCGCGGACACCGATGCACTGCCAATTACTGAACGCGGCGGCAGTCGAGTGGTAACGTCGGCCATTGACGGTGTGATGCATGCGTGCGGTCACGACGGTCACGTGGCGATGTTGCTTGGTGCCGCGTCAGCATTGGCGTCTCTGCGCGATCGATGGAATGGCAGCGTGCGGCTGTGCTTCCAGCCCGCCGAGGAGGTCGCCGGCGGAGCCCGGCCGATGATCGAGGCCGGCGCGCTCGAGGGCGTATCCCGAGTGCTCGGCATTCATCTATGGGCGCCGCTCCAAGTGGGACGGGTGGCTGTGACTGCCGGCGCCATCTTTGGCAGTGCGGACGAGTTTCGCTTGGTGATTCGCGGGCGCGGCGGGCATGGAGGCATGCCGCACACCAGCATCGATCCGATTCCCGCGTCGGCCGCGGTAGTTGCCGCGTTGCAAACGATCGTGTCGCGTGAAACCTCGCCCTTCACCCCTGCGGTCGTGACCATTGGTCGCATGGAGGCCGGCTCCGCGTACAACGTCATTGCCGAGGAGGTGTCGCTGCGTGGAACTGTTCGTGCACTGAGCGCGGATGTTCGCGAGCGGCTCCTGCAGAGGGTCGAGGCGGTGGCGACGTCAATAGCCCAGGGTTATCGCTGCCATGCCGAATACGAACGCCTCGCTGGTTGTCCGCCGGTGGTGAACGACGAGCAGTCCGCAGCACTGGTCCGCGCCGCCGCCATCGCTACTGTGGGTGAGGAGTTCGTCGACGTAGCGCACCCTGTCACGGTGGGCGATGATATGGCTTTCTTCCAAGACCGAGTGCCGGGCTGTTACTACCTGGTCGGCGCTGGGGACGTCGCGCACCGCGACGTCGCGCCGCACCACCACCCTGAGTTCGACATCGACGAGCGCTGCCTCCCGATTGGAGCAGAAACGCTTGTGCGCGGCGCTTTGTCGTCACTCCAGATGGCTGGCTGACACTTGCGACGCAGGCCCGGACACGAGGGCGGAGACGGGCGGAGAAAGGACTTAGGCGGAAATGAGCGTCAATGACCCACTCAAGAGGTTGGACATGAAGAACCAAGAAGCGGCTGCCGTGGTCGAGAAGCACCTGGACGAGGGCAAGATCAAGGAGAGCGTCATCGCCATTGCGACGACGCCGTGCCCGCAGACCGAGTTCTATGATCGCGAGCCGCTCGTGCTCAGCGCCATCCGGCATTTGTACCGTCCCGCCTTCGAGGCGGCTGGCTGCGATACCTGGATCGATGACTACGGCAACCTCATCGCGCAACAGGGTTCAGGCACCAGCGGGCGCAAGATCATGTTCCTGAGCTATGCCATGGCTTGGGGTATTGGCACCATGCAGAACCCGTGGTCGGGCGAGCTGTTCGACGGTGAGCAGTTCGGCGTCGAAGGCGAGGTCGTTTGGGGACGCGGCGGTTCCGAATGGCACCCGACGAACGCGGCGATGATCGAGACCGCCCGAATCATCAATGAGGCAAACATCGACATCCCGGGTCGGATCATCTATGTGATCTCGTCCGGCGGTCATACCTCGAGCTCTGATCCGATCTACCACCTCCTATACAACGATCAGCTCACAGCGGACCTCTGCATCACCCCCGGTACCAAAGACATCGTGCTTGGCAACTGCGGGCGCCTCGACCTCCGCGTCAACGTGTTCGGTAAGTCGGTCCACAGCGGCGGCGAGCTCTCGGCCGGCAGCAACGCGATCGAGGGCGGTCTGCTCGCTCTGGAGCGGTTGCGGTCGATCATGCCATTCCCCCCCCACGCCGTAGCCGATCCTGACATGGGGACGGCCGGTCGCTTGTCGGTCATCGGATTGGCCAGCTACCCGTTTTCGCCGGGCTACCACAACGGTGTCGGTAGCGGCGGCCACACTCTGCAGAACCTCATGCGGTTCCTGCTCGACCGACGACTCACGCCTGAACAGGACGTCGAAGAGGCTGTGCAGGAGATCAAGGACGCCATCGGCGATATGTCGCCATGGCGCATTACCTTTGAGCGCGGGGCACTCCAGTACCCCTCCAAGCACAAGAAGGATTCCCCGCTCATCCAGGGCGTGGCCGACGCGTTTACCGCGGCCCTTGGACGGGAGCCCGGGTACCGATACGTCGACTACACGATTGACGCGGGATACCTCAACAAGGCAGGTATCCCCACCGTGATGTTCGGCGCCATCGACATGCGCTTCTGCCACGGTGACACCGAATTCACCAATCTGAACGATACCTATGAGCTCAGCAAGGTGTACGCGAATTGGGCGATCGTGAACGCTAGATGAATCTCAAATTCGGATACAAGGCATCGGCGGAGCAGTTCGCGCCGCGGGCTCTCCTGGAATTCTCTGTGCTCGCCGAGCAGGTCGGGTTCGACTCAGTGTTCATCAGCGACCACTTCCAGCCGTGGCGGCACAATGGCGGCCACGCGCCGTCCGCGTTCGCATGGCTTGGTGCGCTCGGAGAGCGGACGGAACGGGTTCTCATGGGCACCAGCGTGCTGACCCCGACCTTTCGCTATCACCCGGCAGTAGTGGCGCAAGCTACCGCCACCCTCGGGTGTCTCCAGCCTGGGCGCGTCGTCCTCGGGGTAGGAACTGGAGAAGCGCTGAATGAGGTCGCGCTGGGGACAGTCTGGCCTGACGCCAAGGAACGCTTCGCGCGTCTCAAAGAGGCGATTGAGATCATTCAACAGCTGTGGACGCGCGACCGGGTGACCTACGAGGGAACCTACTACCGCACCGACAAGGCTACGGTGTACGACCGCCCAGAGCAGCCGATTCCAATCTACATTGCTGCGTCGGGGCCCGCAGCGGCGCGACTTGCGGGGCGGGTCGCCGACGGCTTTATCTGCACCAGCGGCAAGCCTCCGGAGTTATACACAGACACCCTCCTACCTGCAGTCGCGGAGGGAGCAGCCAAGGGCGGCCGGGAAATCGATCAAGTCGACATGATGATCGAAATGAAGGTGTCCTTTGACCCTGACGCCCTTCGAGGACGCGAGGAGACGCGCCATTGGGCCGCACTCGCGCTGACGCCGGAGGAGAAGGTGGGGGTCGATGATCCGCTTGAGATGGAGCGCCTGTCGGACGCACTGTCGGCGGAGCGAGCTGCCACGCGTTGGATCGTCTCGTCCGACCCGGACGAGCATGTCGAGGCCATCCGCCACTACATTGATATGGGATTCAGGCATCTGGTCTTCCACGCGCCAGGTCCTGATCAGGAACGCTTTCTTCGCACCTATTCCGAGGCCATCTTGCCGCGACTCCGTGCCCTCGTCGCGTAAGCAGCGCGTGACGGACGATTGGGCAACGCACTGGTCCGGATTCGCCGCGGTTGGGCTTTCGGCGCTGCTGTTCGGGACCCTGGCCATCTTTGGGAAGTACGCCCAGCAAGAGCATCTCACCATTGCAACGCTCTTGGGCCTACGCTTTCTCATCGCCGCAGTGGTTCTCTGGGCGATTGTGGGCGTTCGCCGGGAGCTGCGCTGGCCCGGGATGCGTCGCGTCGCCCAACTCGGGTTTCTCAGCATCCTGTTTGTCGGCCAATCGGCCTGCTACTTCCTGAGTCTGCGCACTGCACCAGCGGCGGTAACGTCGATCCTTCTGTACATCTACCCGGTGGTCGTGACGATGCTAGGCTGGCTTCTGTACCGCGAGCGTCTGTCCGTGCGGAGCGGGGTTTCGCTGGTGGTCGCCACATGCGGAGTGGCGTTGGTGATAGGCATTACGCCCTCGGGGCACCTAGACACGGCCGGCATCGTCTTCGGTGTGGGAGCCGGCCTGTTGTACTCCCTGTACATCGTCATCGGCGAGCGCGTGTTGCATGCCACGAGCGCCTTGTTCACCATGGCGGCCGTGTCGAGCGGAGCCGCCGCTACCTTTCTGGTGTTCGGAGCTGTCACGAGATCGCTGGCCGCGTTCGACGCCGTGGGTTGGGTGACTGTGTTGGGCGCCGCGCTGCTGCCAACTGTGGTTGGCGCCACGCTCTTTCTTTTCGGGGTTGCCCGAGTTGGACCGACGCGAGCCTCGATCCTCAGCACCGTCGAGCCCGTCGCCACGGGGTCTCTCGCCGCCATCCTGCTCGCTGAGCGGCTATCGCCGCTGCGGATCCTCGGCGGGGCTGCGGTTTTGGGTGCGGCTTCCCTCGTCGCCTCGGGTCGCCGCGCGCCACTGTCTCGGGCGACGCAGGTCGCCCCGTGAACTTGGTCGGACAGCGCGTGCTGCTCACCGGCGCATCCAGTGGTATCGGCCGGGCGACGGCCATCGCACTTGCCGCGCGGGGAGCACGGCTATGCCTGGTCGCGAGGCGAGGTGGACGCCTTCGCCAACTGCGCGACGAGCTACTCGACGCTGGAGCGTCCGCTGTCGTATGCGAGATCGATCTCACGGGCGAGGGAGCGGCTGCTACCGCCGTTCAGGCATGTGTGGATGGCCTCGGTGGCCTCGACATCCTCATCAACAATGCCGGCCATGGAGCTTACTTGCCCACCCTCGCGGTCACCCCCGAGCTTGCGCGGAGCTTATTTGAACTGAATGTCATCGTACCGTTACGGCTGATGCAGGCCGCGGTACCGCACATGAGCTCCCGGTGCGGCGGAATCATCGTCAATATCGGCTCTAACGCCGCGCGTATGGGGCGACCGAAAGTTGGCGTGTACGCCGCGAGCAAGGCCGCTCTCGAAGCGATCAGCGTCGCCGCCCGAGCCGAACTCGCGCCGCAGGGAATCCGGGTGCTTACCGTAAGCCCGGGTAGGACCGTATCGGAGTTCGGTCAACGTGCGCTTCGACAGGGACATTCCAAACCCGGACCTGCTGGGGGATTGAGTCCCGGAGGGGGCCGGCCGGACACCGCGGAATTCGTCGCGGACCGAATCGCCGCGACCATAGAACAAGAGGCGATGTGGACGGCGGCGCCGCTCCAAGGGGACACGTCCCGGGATGAGCCGCGTGGCTGGGACACCCTCGAGGCTTGACGTCGGGTAAGCCCATCTCGGGGGCAGGCGAATGGACCATGTAGGTGTCCGACTCGGTCCTGGCGAAGCTGGATGACCGCAACGTCCAGGCGGCCGTTCCAGCCAAACCTACGTTTACCCACGGATCAGGTCCAATTGCGACGTCTGCCCTGTTCCGATGGGTCGGACGGCCAACGTGGCCGAGGAAGGCCTCGCCCGAATATGGGAATTCAACGTGCTTGGGCCGCTCCGGTTTACCGAGCAAGTCAGGCCGCCCTCATCAGCGTGACGCGGACGCTCGCGCGCCAGCTCGCCCCGGTTGGGATCCGGGTCAACGCGATCTCCCTGTCAAGAGTCCCGCTGGCGCGCGGCGTGATGAGTGGACCACCTCGCCGCATGCTTCCGGCTTCTGTGAATGGTGACGACCGAGGCGCCCTGNNCCCTGTGCCGCGAAGCTAGGGCAATCCTTCTGTTGTGCAGCGACACGCTCGACGGGTGGCGTGGTCAACTGCCGCACCGATGCCGCTGATGTTCGCCACCGTCCGAAAGCAGGCGCTTGCGTTCGCGCGCCGCGAGGCGTTGGCCGAGGCACCATCCCCGAGGGTGGGGTGGGCGTCGTAGCGGCTCTCTGGCGAGTTCGAAACGGGTCGCGACGCGGTCACGAGAGAAGTGAACCCAGGAACCCGCACCTTGGTAAGGCGTAGGCCGTGGGTTCAATTCCCACCTTGGGCTCCGCCGGCCGGCCGAAACTCACGACGACCCTGGAACTGATCGCTGGGACGCGGCAGATGGGGCGCGGGCGGTTCACAGCGCCGCCGGTGCAGTCGACCGGCGTGGCGTTAGCGTCGGCCCAAGGTGAAACGCGCAACCTGGTCAAACCCGATGCGCCCGTCTCCATCTCGGCAGCGGTCGAGCTGCGCGTACGCGGCCTCACGAACGTGGCGGCGCTCGTCGGCAGGGACGGCCTCCCACATGCGCCGTTGACCAACCGACCACGTCCAACGCTCCCAGTGTTCGGCGTCGTCAAACCGTACGGGTACGGTCACGGTGGTGGTCCGCACATCGGTGAACCCGGCCTCAACCAGCAGTCGCTCGACGCCGGCGTCCGACGCAAACGGGGTCTCGGCGCTCTGCGTCCGCGGGTCCGCCATCTGCGTCGGGATGTACGCCGCGAACACCTTGTCGACCTCCTTCCACGCCGGAGAGAAGTCACCAAAGGTGGAAACGCCGACCCGGCCCTCCGGTACGAGCAACTCCCGCCAGGCGCGCAGCGCGGCGAGCGGATCTGGCAGGAAGAAGATCACCAGGGACGACGCCACCAGGTCGAAGACCTCGTCCTCGAACGGCGGCTTCTGTGCATCCCCCACGCGGATGACGACCCGCAATCCGGCGTCTGTCGCTTCCTTGGCCGTCGCCGCGACCATGCGCGGCGAGAGATCGACGCCGACCGCGCGACCCTCCGGGCCGACCGCTCGTGCCAGCATGAACAATGCCGCCCCTCGCCCACAGCCGACATCCAGTGCGCGCTCGCCGGTGCGGGGGGCGAGCTCCGCCACGAGCCGATCCGCGATGGGCTGGAAGAGCTCCACACCCGTGCGGTCGTAGGTATCGGCGGTGCGGTCGAAAAGGGCCGCCACAAGTTCCCCTTGATCACCCGCCACCCGAGATCCCTCCATCCGTCGACAGTCGCGCCCGCCAGCGTACCGCCGTGGAGTGACCGGCCGGACGGGGATCGGGAGAAGGCACTGCCGACCGGCGGGGGCCACGCGCCGGAAACGGCGCATGCGAGTTCACCCGTGGGGTCGGGCGGCGTCGGACACCGGCAGCATCGTTGGGGTCGAAGCGCCCACGGCTACGGCCGTCCCGAGGCCACCGAAGCTGGCGGCCCCGCGCGTTCCTTCGATGCCCGTTTTGCCGCGTAGAGAGCGACGTCTGCCGTCTTCGCGATCTGTTCGGGTGCATCACCGGCTGCCCCTGCCGCAGAGCCGACGCTGATGCTTGGTGCCCCCCATGCGAAGCGCAGCCGGCTTGTGGCCGCCTTCAGCCTTTTCCCGAGCTCTACCGCCCCATTGGCATCGCAGTCGACCAGCAGGGCAACGAACTCGTCGCCGCCGGTCCGCGCCAGCATGTCAGACGGTCGAAGTTCGGCGGACAGCACCGTCGACAGCTTCACCAACAGGTCGTCGCCGGCCTCGTGTCCATGGCCGTCGTTGACCTTCTTGAGGTCGTCGACATCGACGGCCACCAGGGCGAACCGTGTCCGCGGCAGATGCGAGAGGCGGTCATCGAGCGCGCGTCGATTGCCCACGCCCGTGAGCGGGTCGGTGCGCGCCAGCCCCGCCACCATTTCGTGCGCCTCGGCGTTGCTGAGTGCCAGTCCTCCAATCGAGGCCAGCGTCTTCAGGCCTACCAATTGCGAAGGCTTGATCAGCCCGTGCTGGCGTCCGGCGACGGCGAGGACTGCGAACACTCGGTGGTCTCTCAGGAGAGGGACCCATGCACAGTTCTTGACCCCCTGTTGTTTGATGACTTCGGCAACGGCGGGTCCAAACTCCTCGTACCGAAACGCGGCGACGATCGTCTCGCGCGTCGCGATAACCCTCTGAATATAGGGGTGGTCGGAAATGGGGAGGTCGGTGCCTTCCGAGTTGATCGGGCCCCCCGGGTCGTGTTCGCCGGTCAGCGTCATGCGCGGTCCGTTGATCCGGAAGAGCTGCGCCCGACGCTGCGGTTCCCCGGGCACAGAGCACAGCGCCCCCGCCGCGGAGGTGAGGGCGCGAACCACCTCGTCGGGCACCAATGACGAGCCCAACCGCTGGGATGCGCGGCTGAGGACATTGAGGTCACGGAGGGTCTGCACCCGCTCGGTAACATCCCGCGCGCAGGACACGTAGCCGGTGACCGCCGATCCACAGCCGCGGATCGGGACGGTGCTGATCGACAGCCATTTGACCGTGTCGTCAGCGCGTCTGCGGATGCCCACCACGACGCCCTCCGACGTCTCCCCCGTCCGCATTGCAGTCGCCAGCGGACCTTCCTCCATCGGCAGGATCGATCCGTCCTCGCGGAGCAAGTCCCACTTCGGAGTCACGGCGGCGGTCGTCCGCTCGTGTTCGGCGAGGTCGTAGAGGCGGTCGGCGGCCGGGTTACGCGATACCAGCGTCCCGTCCGGTCCGAAGACCTGAATTGCCTCGGTGAGCGCCTGCTGGACGGTTCGCAGCTCCGCCTCGCTGGCGGCGCGGAGGGAGTAGGCGCGCTCTCGGCTGCGCGTGGTAAACACCAGCGCGGCGCCGGCCAGGGTGAGGAGCAACAAAAGTCCAGACGCGATCACGGCTGCAGTGCTTCGCTGTGCGGCCGCAGCGGTCCCCGACACCGGGGTGCTGGCGATCACGGTCCAGCCGAGCCCGCCGATCGGGACGCCGCCGGTGATCTCGGACCCGGACGTGCTCGTGGTTGACTGACCGGCGCGCGCCGCGGCCACGCTCGGCACGCCCGACGCGCCGGTCAGGTGACCCGAGATGCCACCCTCTCGAGTCAGAACGATGCCTGCCTGATCGGTGACCAGGAGGTTGATCTGCTGGACAGTGGCCAGCTCGTTGGTGAAGGCCTGAAGGCTGCCAATCTTGTAGCCGATGAACAGGACGCCGATCACAGGGCCGGTCGGCAGCCCAACCTGCGACGGCGACAGTCGAGCCCGCACTGGGGAGGCCACGGCGACCACGAGAGGGGCGCCTGTCGTCGCGGCGATGTACGCGCTCGACACGTAGGGGCTCTCCGTTCTCACAATCCCCCGGTACCAGTCGCGGAAGCTGAAGTTCCTTCCGATGACGGCCGGGTTGAGAGGTGCCGTCGCCCGAGTGGTGCCCAGCGCGTCGGCGAAGGCGGCGAATTGGAACTCCGGACGGAGCGCCTGGACTTCGTTCAGGATGAGCTGCAGCCCCGACGTGTCGATGTTGCCCGCTGCCCCCGAGCCGATCGCGGTGATGAAGCTGGAGCGCTGGAGCGTAGCCCGCTCGATATCCTCGACCGAGGCCATCTGTTGCGAGATCAGTGCAGCAGTCACCTGAGCCGTGGCGGCGAGCTTGGCGCCCTCGGATGCAAGACCGGAATCGTATGAGCGCTGGATCGAAATCGCCGAGAGCACCCCGACCACACCCACCGCGGCAGCCGTGATCACTGCGACGGCGCGGGTGCGGCGTATCACCATCCAATGTTGGGGGCTGGTGAGCGACGCGCCCGTCACGCAAGGTCGAAATCGCGATCCGATGTGACCCCGGGTTCCGCTGGGGCGACAGGCCTCGGCTATCGACCTGTGGCCCTGTCAGATCACGGTAGGGGAGCCGATGGCTGGCAACTGCCTGGCACAGGTGTCGGTGGCCCGAGTCAGATTCCTCTGATCGTTCGTGACGCGGCGTTCGCGGCGCATCCGGGAACGAGGTGCACAGTGAAAGCGATGAGTCCAAGTGCACGCGCCGTGGAGGACATCCTCGACCTTCGCCGTGAGGCCGCCGTTCGGCTACGCGCACACCAACCCGCGAAGCTGTGGAACGCGGTGCTGTCGTGCGCGGCGTGCGGTCGTCGCCTGATCCCGCTGAGTTACCCGCTGTCTCCGAGTCACGATGCAAGGGGCGAAGAGCGTCCCCCCCTCAAATGCCACGGCTGCGGTCAGCCCCATCGCTGGGACGACTCATGCGGTTGGCTCCTCGCGGATATGCGCGTGTTCGCGTTCACTCGCCCAGGGGCTCCGCGAGGTGAGGCTGCCAGATAGGCAGCCCTCCGGGTGGCGACGGACAGGTACTAGCCCAGCGGGCGTCGGCGGCTCTGGCCGTCGAGGCGCGGTCGCCTGCGTCCAGCCAACACCATCAGCCCGCCGACGATCGTGGCCAGGATGCCGAGCCCGGGTAGAGCCGATCCCGGCGCGACAGCGCCGGTGCTGGGCGTGGTTGGCGTGGTTGGCGTGGCGGTGCGGGTGGTCGAGGCCGCGGTGCAGGTCCCGGTCGGCGGAGTGATCTGGTTGGTGTCCAACGTGAGCGCGCCATTGCGCGCCAGTGCTCGCCCAGTGATGATGTTGGCGCCGGTCACCATGGTGATGCTGGTCAGAGCCATCAGGTTGCCCTGGAATTGGGTCGCCGAGCCGAGTGTGGCGGAGCTGCCGACCTCCCAGTACACAGCGCACGCCTGCGCGCCGTTGCGCAACAGGACGGCCGAGGCGGTCGCGGTTGTGAGCGCACTGCCGATGCGGAAGATGAACACGCCGGTACCCGAGAGCGTGAGCTTGCCCGTCAACTGCGCCGACGAGCTGAAGGAGTAGACGCCCGCGGTCAGGTTCAGGCCGCCCAGGTTCTTACCGGTCAGGTTGGACGTCGAAGGCGCCGACGCGGCGTCTGTGAACGCGGTCACAAGATCGGTCTTGGCTTTCACCGCGTTCGCATCCGCGATGTTCCGCACCGCGCTGATGCCGGGGGGGAAACCTGTGACCGCCGAGCCCGGACTCAACGCCACATTGCCCTTGATGACCGTGGGGCCCGTGTTGGTGATGGTTGATCCCGCGATGGCGGCGAAGTTGAGCGCTGTCCCCAGCCGTGGTTGGGTGGCTGCGAAGGCGGCCGTGGGCCACGCTCCGGCGACGACGGCTGCGGTGACGACAAGGACGGGGGCTAGCCGGGAGCGGTGAAACATTCCTCTATGTTGCGCTGCATCAACGGTCGGAGCTGTGCGGCGGACAATGTCGCAACAGTCCCCGCTGAAATCCGTTGCCGCACCCGCTGGCGTGACCCGCTGGATCCTTCGTTGGAGCGTCGTTGGCGGCGCTGCGGCCCTCTTGGGGAGGAGGGCTGACTGTGGTGCTCTCGTCGGTGTGCTGCAATCGATCGTCGCGGTCGCCGACGGCTTGATCCTCTGCTGTCAGGGCCAACCGCGTGTTGATCACCCGCTCGAGCTCCTTGCGCGCCGTGCGCTTGCGGCGTGTCTGCTCCTCCGCGAGAATCGGCGCGCGGTCCCGGTGCTCAGCAGCGAGCTTCTCCAACTCACCATCCGGCTCGTCGAAGGGCGGCTCTCGTCCTGTTGGAGTCATGCACACCTGGGGATGATCAAAGGCTGCACCGGCTCATGGTACGTCTCAACCGCTCAGCGCGGACCCGATGGGTTTGCGAGCGGTCAGCGAGATCGGAAGAAACAGGCGCATGACCCGTGAGTGCGTCCGCCGCCGTACTGACTCGAGTCCCCACCTCACAGCAGCAGGGGGAAACGCGCTGCCGTCAGTGCCGTCGATGAGCGGTCGGTGCACAGGCGGCCCATGTAAGACCGCGATGCCGCGGTATGACCTGCGGGTAACAGGACGGCGTCAGGCAGAACACTATGTCTTGTGCCGTACAGATCGCATCCGCGGTTCGCGCAGATGGTGGTGCTGTCCGACTGGATGGTTCGAGCGCGACTCGACGATCACTTGAGCTAGGACGCAAATCGTAGGAACGCACCATGTTCATGAGTGTCAAGGCCGTCGCGGCTGAGGCGCCCCAACTCTCCAACGACGCCGTGCAGCGACTCTTGGAGATGTCCGATGACATCGCGTGCGTCCTCGGCTTCGATGGGGAGGTCAAGGAGCACAACGTTCGGTGGCTGCGCGATCTCGGTCACTCCGGTTTCGAGATTGCCAGCAAGCCCTTCATCGTGTTCGTTCATCCCGAGGACCGAGCGGATACGCGACGCGGGTTGAAGATGGTGTCGTCCGGTCGCGCGGCGACCGCGGAAATCGTCAACCGGTTGACCTGCAGCGACGGTACACACAGGTGGCTCCGCTGGCACGTGAGCGCCGACCGCGGAGCCCACCTGCTGTATTGCCTCGCCCAAGAGGTGGCTGCGCCGGGTGCTGAGCCCGATGTTCAGGTGGAGGGTCGCGGACCTGTCACACGTCGTCGGTTGTCGCGCGCCCACGTCTGGGCCCATCCGGATGACGTCGGAGGCGACCACCCGGCGAAGCGCAGAGCGACCAACGACCAGGTGATGGACGTGCTGCTCGAGACGCAGACACTGATGCGTGACATCGGTCGGCAGCGGGAGGAGCAGGACACGATTGAGCGTCAGGCCCTGACGGACGCGCTGACGGGACTCGCCAACCGCAGTCTTCTCGCGGATCGCCTCAACCAGGGCTTGAGACATCTCGAGCGCAACCCGGGGTTCCTCGGGGTCCTCATGCTCGACCTCGATCACTTCAAGGTGATCAACGACACCTTGGGTCACCAGGTCGGTGATGCTGTTCTTCTTGAGGCGGCACGGCGCCTGCAGAGTTTGGCGCGCCCGGACGACACGGTCGCACGATTCGGCGGCGATGAGTTCGTCGTCGTTGTCCAGGGTCTGGCCGATCCTGCCGACCTGACGGCGTTCGCTGACCGCGTGGTCATCGGGCTGCGCGAGCCGTACCGCATCATCGGCACTGAAGAGGTGGTGGCCACAGTGAGCATCGGCATCGCCGTGGCGTCGCAACCCGATCACCTGCCGGCAGACCTTCTGCGCGAGGCGGACATGGCGATGTACCGCGCCAAAGATCAGGGACGAGACCGTCACGAGGTGTACGGCGCGGCACTGCAGGTGCGTGCGATACAGCGTCTTGAGACTGAGCGCCTGGTGCGCCGTGCGCTGGCCGATGAGCTGCTCCTGGTTGAGTACCAGCCCATCATCGATGTGGCGAGTGGCCGGACGATTGAAGCCGAGGCACTGATTCGCATCAAGGACGGGGACAGCGGTCAATTTTCGCCTGCGCACTTTCTCGAGGTCGCCCAGGAGACAGGGCTGATGCCCGCGATGGATGAGCGGGTGCGGGCGGCTGCGTTGGCCGAGCTCGCCAGGTGGCGGGCGACGGGGTCGTGCCCCGATGTCGAGCGGCTGGCGGTGAACCTGACAGCTCGCGAGTTGGCAAACCCAGAGTTCGCGCCGGCATTGGCCAATCGCATCGAGGCCGCAGGCTTGAAGGGGAGTGACCTCAGCATCGAGGTGACCGAGCACGTGCTGATGCAGACCTCCCACTCCGCCGTCGCCTCGCTCGGCGAGCTCCGCGGCCTCGGCATGCGCATCGGGCTCGACGATTTCGGCACGGGCTTTTCCGCACTCTCCTATCTGCAGAGCTTCCCCCTTGACTTCATCAAGATCGATCGCTCGTTCGTCGAAGGCATTGCCGTCGACCGCCGGAGCTCGTCGATCATCCGCGCGATGATCGACCTGGCGCACGCTCTCGGCCTCTACGTTGTCGCCGAGGGGGTCGAGACGGCGGAGCAGCTGGCCACTCTGCGTGACTTTGCCTGCGATCGTGCGCAGGGCTTTCTCTTCTCGCCGGCAATCTGCTCAGAGGACTTCGTGTCACGGCTCGAGGCGCAGGCGATCTGACTGCTCCGCCTCACATGTGGGCTCCGTCCCGATACCGCGATCGCGGCCGGTTGAGCGGAGCGGTCGAAGCCGCGCGACCTCGGGTCAGCGAACAGGCAGGCGCCGCAATGCGTACTCCAGGCGCGCCCCGCTGTCTGCCCTTCGTGCCGCTTCGTCCACGGCCCGGCGCATCTCCACGCGCGCGGGATACCTGACAACGTCCAGATACTCGTAGAGATCAGCGAGCCACTGAGCCGCCTCGTCGTGCTGCGGCGATCGCCGTCGTTCCATCCCTGCCCCCCCAAAATATCACCCCTCGGCAAAAGGGTACGGCGTGATGCGATCGAAGTCAATGAACTGTTCATGCGCCGACTGGAGTCGTCCCACAGAGCAGTCGTGTGACGGAAGACGGGTGACGGCCATGACCCCCAGACGTCTGCCGCCGTCTTGCCGAAACTGGTACACCCGGCCTAGGCTGGAGCCAGCCCGCGTCCTCGCGCAAGGGTGGCGAGAACAGCCATGCCAACGATACCAAAGGCGGTCGTCGGTATCGGACCGGACCGACTCCGCGGGCTGCGCTTTGCGAGGATGCAAGATCATCCTGAATCCGCCCGGATGAGTCCAAAAGGAGCGGGATCACAGTCGCTCGCGCCAGCTCCCGTCGCCCTCGACCGCTGATCGTGGTGGCCGAGGATGGTGTCGACGCGCTGGCCATGCTCGGTTTGATGCTGGAGTTCCACGGCTTCGACGTTGTCATGACTGGCGATGGATGCGAGGCGCTCAACGCCGTCCTCGTCTACAAGCCCGATGCCGTCGTGTCGGACATGAACATGCCTCACCTTGACGGGCTTGGGCTGTGCCGGGCCGTGCGAGCGCTGCCCGCAACCGCGCTCCTGCCGGTCATTCTCTGGTCGAGCGCCGAAGCTGATGACCCTCGATTCCTCGACGCTGTTGAGCTCGGCGGTGTCGAGTTCCTCAGCAAGTCGCTCGCGATCACTGAGATCGATGCGGCCCTGCGGCGGATTCTCGCCGCCGACGACACGAGCCGTATGCAGCCGGTCGCGGAGGCAGGAGAGGCCCTCAGCAGTCAGGCCCTCGCAGCGATTTCGGGCACAGCGGCCGCATGATGGGAAAGCCCTCGCATTGAACGACCCAGGCTAGATCGCCGAGGCCATGGCGGCAATCTCACGCCGGGGAAGTCGACGGCGAGCCGCGCGGTTTCCGCGGGGGCAAGGCGGGCATCGGATACCAGTGGTCGCCGGTCCACCAGTCGTTGCCGTCCGGTGGGCGGAGCGCGTGAAGCGGCGCGATCGACGGCACCCCGAACCATTGGCTGCCGTCCCACCACCACAGATGGTCGGGCGATGTCACAAAGGTGGGTGCCAGACCAGCAACGATGGTCGCTTTGATCGGGCGGGCTGAGACCACATAGCCGATGAGCAGGCACCCGACGGCGACGAGACTCGGAGAGAAATAGAAGAACATGAACCAACCGTGGTCGGCCCCGGTCGACCCTCCCCTACCTAACCGGCAGCTGCCTTGTCCGTGTTCGGGACGAGCATGAGCCGCGGTGCCGGGAGAACGAGGTCCTGGGCCGGCATCGGATGGCTGATGAAGTAGCCCTGGCCGAGATCGCACCCCAAACTGGTGAGCAGGTCGAGTGCTTCGGGGTCCTCGATACCCTCCGCCACCACGCGCATGTTCAGCTTGTGGCCGAGGGCGATGGTGGCGCGGACCAGCGCCGAGTTGCGTTCGGTGTCGCCGGTGGCCAGGCGGGTGAGGAAGGCGCGGTCGAGCTTCAGCTCGCTGACCGCGAGACTGCCGAGGTAGGCGAGCGAGGTGAACCCCGCGCCGAAGTCGTCGATCGACACGCCCAGGCCGAGGTCGCGAAGCTGGACGATGACCCGCTTGCAGACGTCGAAGTCCCTGAGGATGGTGGTCTCGGTGATCTCCAGGACCAGCGCGGAGGCGGGCAGGTGGTGACGTCCCAGCACAGCTTTCACCGAATCGCTGAACCCGGGGTCGAGGAGGTTGGTCGCGGAGATGTTGACGGAGACGGTCAGCGGCCGCCCGCCGGCGTGCCAGGCAGCGCACTGGCTCACCGCTCTTTCCAGGACGAACGCGGTCAGGGCCTGCATCAGCCCGGCCTCCTCGGCGAGGGGGATGAAGTCGAGCGGGGGAACCATGCCGAGTCGCGGGTGGGGCCAGCGCAGCAGGGCCTCGACAGCCGTGACCTCGCCGGTCTGGAGATCGACCTGCGGTTGGTAGTGCACCTGGAACTGCCCGCCCTCGACCGCATCGCGCAGCTCTTCCACGAGGCGCAGCCGGTTGCCGTCATCGTCGATGTCGCGGCGGTAGGTCTCGAATGCCTCAGGTCCCACCTTGGCGCGGTACATGGCGAGGTCTGCGCAGCGCAGCAGGCCGACGCTGTCGGTGGCGTCCGTGGGCGCGCTGGCGATGCCGATGCTGGCGCCGATGCGCACCGTGACGGCGTTGAGCACGAAGGGTTCCTCGAGCTTGGCCATGAGTCGCTCGGCGACCCCCGTGGCGTAGCGCGAGTCGGCGTCCATGATCAGCACGGCAAGCTCATCCCCGCCGACGCGCACCAGCACGTCGGTGTCTCGCAGCGAACTGGTCAGTCGCGGACCAAGCTGTCTCAGGAGTTCGTCGCCGGCTCCATGGCCGAAGGAATCGTTGATCTCCTTGAAGTGGTCGAGGTCGACATACAGCAGGGACAGATGCCGGTCGATGGTCTCGGGATCGGCATGATCGGCGAAGAAGGCGTTGAGGAGAGAGAAGAGCTGTCTGCGGTTGCCCAAACCGGTCAACTCATCGGTGATTGCCTGGCGATGGCGGATCTCTGTCAGGGATCTCAACCCGCGGACCGACAGCCCGAGTCGAATGCCCACCGTCACAAGCGTCGCCGTGGCAAGCCCGATGGCCACCGGGGTGACCCGTTGCACCGTGTCCACGAGGAGGATGGCGAGCCCTGCGCCCGCGCCGAGGCCGGGGAGGAGGAACCCTGGGGTGCGTCGCTCGGCCAGTGGGTTGAATTGGCCGGGGCGCATCCACACCGAGATGGAGATGAGCAGGATCGAGCTTGGCCAGGCGATGCCGTTGAAGATCGTGCCCAGGTGGGACGTCGACCCCGAGCTGGCGAACAGGTTGAATGTGTCGCCGATGGCGTTGATGGCGACGGCGCCGGCCAGCATCAGCCATTGCGGATTTTTCTTGCCGGGAATGAGGGCCGTGCCCCCGACCGCGAGAATGAGAAGCAGCACGTCACCGATCGGGTACGCCAGGTCGGTCGCCACGGTCGCGGTCGCGGCGCTGCCGCCGACCGAGTGCAGGATGGTATTGAAGGCGAAGCTGGCGCACACTCCGGCGGCACCGAGGCCGGCAACTGCGCCGTCGAGCCAGGTTGCGGCCCCCAGGTTGCTGAGGTGCTTGCGCATCAACAGCACAAGCGCGACGTAGACGATGGGGTAGAAGCCCAGCCAGAAGAGATCGGCCAGCGATGGAACGGGCGGAGTTGCTCCGCCCGCCGATTCGAAGGTGAGGAGAGCATCGCCGATGCTCCACGAGAGCACGCCGAGGCCGAGCAGCAGTGGGATGGCCCGGCGGCGCGAACCGAACGCGCGCGAAATGCAGAGAACGCTGGCCACCACCTCGAACGCGGCCACGAGCCAGCCGTCGACCAGCGTCACGGACTGACCAGGTCCCCGCACAATCAGGGACGCGAAATAGGCGAGCAGCAAAGCTCCCAACACCGCGTACGCAACCCTCACGGCGCGTGGAGCATTGCCGACTCGCGCGGCCATGGTTGCGGCCCGAACGCGAGGATGCTCGATAGACACATCCAGCAGCGTACGCATCTGCCCGTCAGACCAAGGTCACGATACATGAGCGCGTTGTTACAAGCGCGCTACGAAGGGAGGGATGACACGGGCCTGCTTCGCGGCCCCACATGCCGGGTGGTCTGCCTTACCGGATCAGGACAACCGGCCCTCCCCCACCCGTCAGTACGATGCCGCGCCGGCCACGCCCATCTGCGCCGGCGTCGGTTCAGCACAACAGAACCAGGGTTCGCTCAGACGCGGTCGCGCCGGTCCGCCGCGATCTTCGCCAGGAACCTCGCAGGACCACACCAATCCGGCCGCTGCGGCCGCCTCCGCAGTGGCTCGGCGGATGGCCGCATGGGTGGCGCGAGGATCCACACCGGCATCGGCGTCGCGTGCCACGACCGTGGTGAGGGTATTCTGCAGATCGTCCATGCGCGGGTCGGGATGGCGCCAGGTATGGCTGAAACTGGGCGCATCGTAGCCCAGGAGGTGCTCGCGCATTTCCGGTCGAGCCAGCAGCAGCGATCGGTCCGGCACCAGCAGGCGAATGGTCAGCTGCACCGGGTCCACGCTGTCCGCGAGGCCCTCGTCGTGGACGAAGTCGAGCAGTTCGAGGTGGTCGGGCAGCGTGGTCCATGGCGTGAACGGGAGAAGTGACGGCCGCAGCTCGATGCCCAGCGAGCGACACAGCCGCAGCGCCTGGCGGGCGTCGTCGGGCGCGTGACCCTTGTCGAGAACGCGCAGGACGTCGGCACTCATCGACTCCACCGCGGAGACGATGAAGAGCAGCCCGAGGCTGCGCAGCTCTTCGAGAACGCCGGGATGCTCGAGGATGTGCTCGACCTTGGTGGTGATGTCGAAGGTCAGCGCCGGGCAGCGCTCATGCACCGCCCGCGCGGTCGCCAGCGCGTGGGGCACGGCGTTGAGGAAGTCGGGGTCACCGAAGGTGAGATGGCGCATGCCGGCGTCCCACAGATGGCCCACGTCCTCGACCAGCGTGTCGCGCTGCCAGACCCTGATCCGCCCGTCGTACACGGCGGGCACAGGGCAATGCCGGCAGCGGTGCACGCATCCCCGGCTGGCCTCCACGTAGCCGGTCACCCGCTCCTCACCATCGATCAGCAGCCGGGTGTAGCGCTCCAGCCCGGGGAGCAGGTCGCGGGCCGGCGGGAGAAAGCGCAGCCGGTCGAGCACGATCGATCGAGTGTCCGGCTGTCCGTTGGCGAAGCGCACCAGCGCCTCCTCGTACTCGCCGCCGATCACCGCATCCACCAGGCCAGGCTCCAGGCCACGGCTGCACAGGGGCGCATAGAGCCCGAAGAGCGCGATGCTCACGTCGCGGCCACGACGAGCCCGGAGCGCGCGGACCACGGGCATGGCGAGGCGTATGGCGGTGTGCATCGGCACCGCGACGGCCACCAGCTCGGGGCTGTCGAGGTCGCCCTCGTCGAGGTTCTGCACGCTCAGGTCGAGCGCGGCCACGTCGTGCCCGGCCGCGCGCAGGAAGGCGCCGGCCGAGGCGACATGCAGGGGCTGATGTCCCAGCTCGTAGCAGGAGATCAGCAGCACGTTCATGGCTAGCCCAGGGGCGTGGGGCGTCCTGCTCGACCACTCCCGCCGCGGAAGCGGCGCGCGTCCGCGAGCGCGTACTCGGATACCACTGCGTTGACCCTGCTCGCCTCCTGCACCTGCTCCACGACCTCGTGCAGACGCGACGCCGGGATGGCGCAGGTCATGTCACTCGTCGCCATCCCCGTGCGCGCGCGGCTGAGCGCGCAGCCGACGCTGACGGCCAGCTCCTGGTGCTCCTTGGCACGGGCGATGATGTGGCATTGCGGCTTGCCCTCGACGCGCAGTGCCGGCACCGCGTCGAACATGACCATGAGCTGGCTTCCGTCGAGGCGTACGAGCACCACGTCGGGGTCCAGCGGCGTCTCGTGCAGCGGTCCATAGATGATCGCCTTGGGCTCGTTGCGAACGACGGGAATCTGTGTCACCGCCGCCTCGGTCACCCAGCCGGCGCCGAGGAGTGCGTCGACGTCCGTGTTGGCTGCGACGTCATCCAGCGTCGCCAGGCCGTGGACCACGCGCCCCACGCTGCAGTTGCCGTGGTCCTCGGGCACGGTGGAGAAGGTGCGGGTTGCCGCATGCGTCCAGAACACGCAGCTGGCCAGGACCCGTCCGGATCGGCCGTCCTCGGTGGGCGGGCTCATCGGCTCATCGAAGGCGGGGATCCCGGGCGGGACCTGCGCGGTGAACGTGATCGCGATCGGCGCGCTGGTCAGCGCCAGCGCGTCGACGAGTTGCTCTGAAAGACGACGCCAATCGGTGCTTGTCATGCAGCGGATTGTGCCGGTTCTGATCGCGCACTCGACTCCAATCCCAGGAAGCCAGCTTTGTTCGGCCGTCGCCGGTATTCAGCTCGCGAGATGACCAACTGGAGCGAGCACGGCCAGGCGCTGTCGTTTCAGGAGGGTGGTCAACGCGGCCGCGGCCATCGGCCTGCCGAACAGGTAGCCCTGCGCGAACTGACATCCCCGCTCCTTCAGGTAGTCGAGCTGGCTCGTCGTCTCGACTCCTTCCGCGACCACGTCCAGTCCGAGCACGTGAGCCATGTCGATGATGGTGTCGACGAGCATCGCGCCCCGGTGGACACGGTCGATGTCATCAACGAAGGCCTTGTCGACCTTGAGCCGGTCGAAGGGGAGGCTGCGCAGTCGAGACAGCGCTGAATACCCGGTGCCGAAGTCGTCGATGGACAGGTGCACCCCGAGGGACTTGAGCGCATCCAGGATGTCCTGGCCACCGCCGGACTTGTTGATCGCGACCCCCTCTGTCAGCTCGATCTCCAACAGGCCCGCGGGAAACGTGGTTTCGTGGAGGACGCGGGCGATCTGCGCGACCAGGTCCGGCTGGTCAAGGTCGCGGCCGGAGAGGTTGACCGCCATCCGGAGGTCGTGCAGCCCGTCGTCGATCCACGAACGTCCGACCGTGCATGCCTCACGCAGGACGCATTGGTCGATGCGTTCGACCAGACCGAGCTCCTCAGCGAGGGGAATGAATATGTCCGGGCCCACCCAGCCGCGAGAGGCGTGGTGCCACCGAGCCAAGGCTTCCGCGCCGACGATCCTGCCCGTCGGCAGGTCGACGATGGGCTGATACTCCACCTCGAGGGCGGCGGATTCGACCGCCTGGCGCAGGTCCTCACCGAGCTCGAGTCGATCCACCAGTTGTGTCCGCATCTCGTCGGCGAACACGCGATACCCGCCCTTCCCGGCACGCTTGGCGAAATACATCGCCAGGTCGGCGTCGGCGAGCAGCGTCTCCGGGTGGACAGCGTCGAGTCTCCCGGACGCCAGCCCGATGCTGGCGCTGGGGTGCACAGCCTTTCCCTCGATGATGATCGGCGGGCACAGTGCGCCGACGATCCGTTGGGCAGCGATCGCGGCGCCCTCGACGCCGGTGCTCTCCAGCAGGATGGCGAACTCATCTCCGCCCAAGCGGGCAACCGTGTCCTCGGGCCGGACGGATGCGACGACGCGTCCACTGACCTCCACGAGATATCGATCTCCGGCCGCGTGGCCGAACGTGTCGTTGACGCGCTTGAAGTCGTCGCAGTCGAGGAACAGCACGCTGTGCTCGTCGTCGCTCGCAGCGGCCGCGGCACGCTCCATGCGGTGGCGGAGAAAGTCGCGGTTGGGAAGGCCGGTCAGGGCGTCGTGAAGGGATTGGTGGGTCAGCTTCTTCTCAAACTCGTGGCGGTCGGTAACATCGGTCACGTTGACGACGATCCCGCCGACTGCGGGGTCATCGGCCCGGTTGGTCAACCGCACCCACACGTGCCGCCATTCACCGTCGCGGCGGCGCAGGCGCGCCTCGACCTCAGACGCCGTGCCGCCGCCTCCAGTCGCCACCCGCCCCCACGCCTTCGTGGCCCGATCGAGGTCGTCAGGGTGGACCAACCCGTCGAAGGTCACCCCAGCCCTGCCGCCGAAGTACTCCTCATCGAATGCCGGGTGGCAAAGGTGACCTGACCCCCTGTTTCCATCACCAGGATGCCGTCATTGGCACGCTCGACAAGTGCCCACAGCCGTCGTTCGCGCCGCCGCACGGCCTCCTGGCGCTCCTTGAGCTGGCGCAGGAGCCACAGGGCGGCGACGAATCCCACCAGGATCGCGGCAGCCACGGCGGTCGCGGACGCGGTCTGAGCGATGTTGCGCGCCTGCTGCTTGGCGGCCAGGTCCGCGGAGATGAGGTCGTCGAGCGTGGTGAGTTGCGCGGTGAACTCCGTCAGCGACTCGTTCATCTGTTCTTCGAAGACCGGGCGGAGCACCACCTGGACAGCGGAGGCGCCGCCTGCGCCGACTACCAGCACGGCCTTCCGGGAAGTGCTGGTCACCCCCCACGCCCGGACGGCACTCGCCGCCGCCGCCGCCTCGCCGGGGTTCAGGCCTGGCGAGGCCTTCATGTTGGCGAGCTCGTCATCCGCCTCCTCGCCCACCGCGGTGAAGGCGGTTGCGTCCTTGACGAGATGAGTCACCAGAAAGGCGGTGCCGCTGACGGCGACTTCGCTCACGTCCTCGCGGATACCGACCACCTGCACGTCGATCGCTTCGGTGCGCTGCAGGGAGGTCGACGCGGCACTGTTGACCACGAGCCCACCGACCGAGGCGGCGGCCACGACGACCATCGGAAGCAGCAGGAGAAGCGAGACGAAGCGAGAACGATCCCGCGCATCGGCGAGGGAGGAGGAGGGATTCACGATGACGCTTGCGGCTTCTCCAACGGGTCAGGGCTTCGGGCCAGAGTAGTGCGCGGGATCTGCGGGCCCGCGCCTTGTCGGCGGACCCGGGAGAAGCCGTAGCGGCACCGTCGGGCGACGGGCAAAAAAANNCACTACCGGCCGGCGCAGCCGGGCTCGGGCAGGCCAGGAGGGCTGTCGCGTCGCTGAAACCAGTCTGCATCGAGGTTGCCTCCCACCAGGATGGATGGCCACCCTGACCATGCAGTATTAGGCACTATGGTGCAGAAAGGCAAGATTACCGACAAATCGGGCCGCAGCAGGGTTGCCGACCTTCGCTCCCGGAGGCAGGCTGACGCTGCCAATCCGAGCCTCTGGACCCAGGCGGCGCTGGCGGACAGGCTGGGAGCTTCGGTGCGCTCCGTGAAGGCGTGGGAGGCCGGCGAGAGCGTCCCACGTCCCTTCTATCGGCAGCGGCTGGCGAAGGTGCTCGGCGTCAACGTCGACGACCTGGGGTTCTGAGGTCTAGCTCGATGGGGGTGGCGGCGCTCGCGACCCATCGGCCACGGCGAAGCCATCGCGGTCTGAATCCAGGCCGGACGGCGTGGCCCGCGTAAGACCCACCAGCTCGATCTCGTGATTGGCCCCGGCGCTGCCGATCACCGTTGAGCCGTTGACGGTGCCGTGGTCGAAGGTGGCCTTGCTGGTGCTCGCCAGCCGAGCCTGCGCGCCGCCGACGGTGGGAGCCTCGTGGATCCACTCCGCGCTCGAGTTTGTCGACGCGTGGCTGAGGTTCTTGGTGAACACCTGTGCCGTCGTGTGGTTGGAGACGGTGATCGTCCAGGATCCCACTGACGCCTCGGCGACATCGACTGTCACCGAGTCGCCGGGATGCACGGCGAGGCTGATCTTCGACTCGGGCGCGGGAAGGATCTCCGTCCACGCGTAGTAGTTGGCGTGGCCGCTGACGATCTCCTCCGACGTACCCGCCTGGATGAGGTCTTTGCTGCTGTAGCCACCGATGCCGACCCAGTCGGCCGCGTAGCGGTTGCCCGTGGTGACCTTGACCGTGGGAACCACCCACGACCCGGTGGCGCGGGTGTACGCCCCGCCGGTGACAGCGACACCGGACCAGTTGGTCGACTGCAGGAGCGCGGAGACGGCCCCCGCCACGGGATGGAGTGCGCCGTGGGTCACAGCCGCCGCGGCGATTGGGGACGAGGAGGACGAGAGCGCTGCCAGGCCGGCGAGCGGTCCCGCGGCCAGCAGGATGAGCACGCGACGCATCAGAAACACAGGCTTCACGTCACCCTCCCCCTGCCGGGTTGTCGATCCACACGATCGTCGACAGCGCCCGGGATCTGCCAAGGCTACTCGCACGGGCCGAGCGCATGCGTTCGTCCTGCGCCAACCGCGCCCGCTCAGGTGGCCGGCACGGACCCTCTCGGGGCGCGCTGGAATGCTCGTTGCACGACCCCGTCCAATTCCCTCTCGATCGTTCCATAGCACTCGCACGCGGTGGCTTCGAGACCGGCGCGGTCGAGGATGGTGACCCGTCCCCTGTGGTACGTGATCAGCCTCGCTGCCTGGAGGATTCCTGCGGACAGGCTCACGGTGGCGCGGCGCGAGCCGAGCATCTGGGCAAGGTATTCATGGGTGATGGCGAACTCGTCGGCGCCGACGCGGTCCTGGCTCATCAGCAGCCAGCGGCTGAGGCGCTCCTCGTTGGAATGGATCCGGTTGCACGCCCCCGCCTGAGAGATCTGGCCGAAGAGGGCCTGGATGTAGTCGTCGACGAGGTCGCGCAGAGGGCCATCCTGTTCGACCTCGGTGAGGAAGGTCGGCGCGTCCATGCGGTCGCTCCATCCGGCCACCGAGCAGACGGCTTGGAAGCCGAGTGCTCCACCGCGCAGCAGGGGCACCCCGACGATGCCCTCGTTGCCCACCGTGGCCACCTCCACGGAGCCGTTGTGGAGCGGCGCGAGCAGCGACACCACGCAGTTGCGCGGGAAGTCGACATGCTCGATCGGCGCTCCGGCCTCGAAGAGCACGGTCCTGGTGTCGAGAAACACAGTGCTGAGCAAAGGCAGCAACCGCTCGTACTCGTCAGCCGGAAGGGCATCGAGTAGCTGGTTCGCCCCCCCCGTGACGCCGCTCGCGCGGTCCATCCTGGGCTCCCAGAGCTGTGGAGCGCTCCGTCCTTCGGCCGCAGCAACGGCCCTTTGCCGGAGCGCCGACGCCCTTCGGGCGCCGCCTCCATCTTCAACACTACTCCGCATGTACTGGCGCGTCCATCCCGTCTCTCAGTGGGGCGTCGCCGCCGTCTCATGGTGTGCTGAACTCGCGGTCGACACTCAGGTCAGACGACCAGTGCCGAGCCGCCTGCCCGGGCAGCTGCACGTCCACGGTGATCGGCCGGGTGAGCGCGTTCAGCTGCTTCTCCCAGGCCAGCTGGTAGCTGGCGCCCGACGCCTCGAACGGGCCGCTGTAGTCGAACTCCAGCGAGACGGTCTGGCCCATCGGCACCAGCAGGAAGTAGGCGAAGGTGGTGAGCGAGGTGCCACTGGTGATGTCCTCCGCACTGACGGACGTGGTGGTGCCCCCCGAAGTGAGTTGCAGGTTGTTGAGCGTGGCATTGGTGGGCACGGCGGATCCGGAGCCGAGGCCGCATCGCGGGGAGCGCGTTCCGGTTGATACACCCTGAGCGCCTGAGGATCGGCACGGAGGGCCACGTCATCATCGGACGTGGTGCCGTCATCGATACGGGGGCCCGCCTGGTGGTTCACGGCACCCTCACGTTGGGAGACTGGGTGTACATCGGTCGTGATGCGGTCATCTCCGTCAGCGACACAGTGACGATTGGAGCGCGAACGCGACTCGCCGAACGCCTCAGCATTCATGAAGGGAACTACGGCGAAGCAGGAGCTTGGTCTGCGGAGACGATGCGATCCGCCCCGATCCTCGTTGGCAGCGATTGCTGGATAGGTGCTAATGTCGCTTTGATAGCTGGCGCCTCGGTTGGTGACGCGGCTACCATCGGGGCACACGGAGTGGTCACTGGGACGATTCCCGCACATGCAACGGCCGTGGGTGTCCCCGCCAGAGTGGTCAAGCAAGGTTGAGCCTCGGTCAAACACCTGGCACGGCTGCGTCGACCACATCTGCCGCGCGACGACAGACGCCGCTCTACTCGTCCTTGGCGGGCGTTGCGTCACTCGTACGGCCGACCGTTCGCGAGCCGAAGCCAAGAACTGAGGCGGGTGGGGTCTGGGATGTGTGAGTTCTGGTTCGCTTGGGTCGATTTCGGGCGACCGCGATCGCTCCGCCCACGGCTAGGATCACGGCGCCCACCTAGAGCATGTACGACGCCTTTTGATGTGCATGCCCGATGAGAAGCCCGCTGCCGCCAGCGACAACCGCCAGAGCCCATGCCGCAGACGCCACCGCGGTCCGGTGCGCCTCCATACGATGCAATCCTACGAGGCGTGCGTCCACAGGTAACTGGACTCTCCCACCGAAAGGACGACGGGGCGTTTAGTGCGGCGAGTCCAAGTAGCCGCAGCGTCACGTACGCCCGTCTACCCGACCGACATCGGCCCGACGCTGGGCGGTCCAACTTCCTCGGTGCCACGCAGACGCTCGCCATGGACGCACTGCCCCGGATGTAACCGCTCGTCGGGTCACGGCTTCGTGAGTGACCAGCCGGGATACGCGCCATGGGTCTGGTCCGGTCCGCTGTCCCCGGCGTAGAAGTAGAGAGCGAGCCCGTTGTAGGTCACCTGGGTGGTGCCGTCGCCCCGCACGATGGTGCCGAGCCGTCCCATCACACCGGGACCCACGCTTGGCATTGTTCCGTGCGGCACCATCAGCGGCGGCCACTCATTGACACACCCGGCGTTGCAGGCGGTCTGGCCGCTTCCAGCCGTGTCGGTGTTGTAGGTGTAGAGCGTTCTCCCATTCGACCCTGCCGCGAGGGCGGCCCCCATCGTCGTTGTCTCGGTCACAAGCACAGGTCCCACCGCCGGACGGGCGGTCGGCATCGGCCGGGCCGGGGCCGGGGTCATGTCCAGGGGAACCGCGGTGCGCGGAGCGGTCGTCCGTGGAGGTGCTGTTGGCGGAACAGGTGTCGGCGCCAGCGTCACCAACGGCACCGCGCTGGCGGCCGAGGACGGCGTTGACGCTGGGCTGGTGGGCGCCGCTGGTGCGGTCGCGCCGCCCGTGCCGGACACCGCGGCGGTTGCGCCACACCCGGCGAGCGCCATCAGCGAGATCGTCGGGACCAGTCGTCGAAGCACCCCAGCCAGCATGTTCATTCTCCAGACGTTGTCGACGTGTGGTGAGTGTCAGGCCGACCGCGTTGCAGGCCGGAACGACCGAATGTCTTAAGACGCGTGGTGCAGGCACCTCGCGCCCCGCGGAAAACCCCACGACGGCTGTGGGGTCTCCACTCTTCCGCTGCCACCCACGCTCACGCAGAATCGCGTCACATGACCACGGTCACCGCGGCCGAGCGAGCACCACGATCCAACGTCGCCTTCCGCGTGGCGCTTGTCCTCGCTGCCATCGAGGTCGCCGAGGCCGCGGGCTCGGTCTGGCTCGGGCTCGCGCGCGGCCCGGTGCGCGGATTTTCAGCGTACGGGTTCGGGGGGGCGGCTACCGACCTCGCATTCGCCCCGTTCGCGGTGATGGCAGCGGTCATTGCCCGCAGGCAGCCGCGCAATCGTTTCTGGGTGTTGCTCGCCGTGGCCGGCCTCACCAACATCACCTTCTCCCAGCAGTACGCCGCCTTCGGCACCGCCCGTCCGGGCTTGCTCCCGTGGGTGCCCCTGGCCGCGTGGATCAGCGACTGGAGCGGGCAGATCGGCATCGCCACCGCAGGACTCGGGGTGCTGTGGTTCCCCTCCGGCCACCTGCCCTCGCGCCGCTGGCGGTGGCTCGGGGCGATCATCGCGCTCAACGTCACCATCGGCTTCTTTGCCGGTGCGCTGTTGCCCGGACCGGTGGGAACGGGACCGGGATCGCCCAACAACCCGATCGGGATCCCGGCGTTGCACGACCTCGTGTACTTCCTTGGCAACGGCAGTTGGATGCTGAGTCTGCTGCTGCTAATCGTCGCCTTCGTCTCGATGGTGGTGCGATTCCGCCGGGCCACCGGCGACGAGCGCCAGCAGTTGAAGTGGTTCGCCCTCCTGGTTGGACTGCTGCCGCCGGGTCTCATCCTCAGCTCCGTCTACTCTGCTTTCAACGGGCAGGACAGCACGATCCTCACGCTGACCACTGCGCTGACGGCCCTCGGCATCGCCGGCTTCCCGGTGGGGATCGCCATCGCGATCGTGAAGTACCGCCTCTACGACATCGACGTGTTCATCAGCCGCGCGCTGGTCTACGGCTCACTTGCCGTCTTCATCACCGCCGTGTACGTGGGCATCGCCGTGGGCATCGGTACCCTGGTCGGCAGCGGTGGCAAGCCCAAC